>JAHUUI010000001.1:0-370171 GCA_019218315.1 Cardiobacteriaceae bacterium TAE3-ERU3
GCAATAGGCAATAGGCAATAGGCAATAGGCAATAGGCAATAGGCAATAGGCAATAGGCAATAGGCAATAGGCAATAGGCAATAGGCAATAGGCAATAGGCAATAGGCAATAGGCAATAGGCAATAGGCAATAGGAGCTTATCGCCCGTTTTGCCCTTGAGAAAACCACCCACCCAATCGCGATAATGCTTTATCAAAGCAAGGTATTTTCGCTAAAATAGCGGGTTCACCCGACCTCTAGGAATGACTCATGCGCAAAACCCTGCTGCTTCTCGCAGCACTGCTGTTTACCTCGCTTTGCCTGACACTATCAGGCCATGCGCAGCAAGCGCAATACGCGGCTCCCATCGTAGATACCTCAGCGCAAATCGATACTTTGCGCAGCAGCATCAAGCAACGCGAAGAAACGCTAAAAAAGGAGCGAGAACAACTCGCCGCCCTGCATGAGGAAATCAAAGCGGGTATTGATATAGGGCAAGTCGTTTCCCAGCAAGCACTCAGCCAACAGCGCAGCCAACTTGAAGAAGCACAGGTTCATGGCGACAATCTACGCCTGCGCCTGCAAGAAATCACTAAGGACATTGAAGCCAACCGTCAATCACGTGAAGAACTCGATACGCTACTGCAAAAGCAATCCAACCCACTGGCATCCGGTGAAGGCAGTACTGAGAACGATATCGCCAATACCCGCCGTGATATCCAGCGCAACGAAACCTACGCCGCACTGCTCGTCACCCAGCTCACCCAAATCAATCAAGCCATTGAGCTCAATGCCGCATGGAAAGAAGCCCTGGGCCAACGCTATCGCGCCTACAACGAACACTACCTCGAACAAAACAGCACCGAAGATGGCCAACGCCCAGCCAAACTTAACAATACCGAACAACAAGCAGCGCTGACAGCCGAACGCAACCGGCTCACGGCACGGCTTGAGTCCGGCAACATGAACACCAAGGCGCGCCTCGAAACCAACATCGCGATTGCCATCATTAACAAACAAATCCTGTTTAACCGTCTGCTACGCGAAATTGACGGTATCGACAGTCGCCTGCAGGAAATGCAATTCGTCGATTACAGTACCGTGTCACTAGAGCGTATTGAGCGTGTACAGCAAGAAATCATCGACACCAGAGCACGCCTCTCCAGCGCCGACGCACAAATTGAACAAAACTACAGTGTCATCACCGAGCAATACGGCATGCTCACCAACCGTCAGGAAGCCATCCCGGAAAAGATATCCAACCGCTATACCGCAATGGAAAATCAATACCGTGATCTAAAAGAAGAAATCGAGCTCACTGTATCCAACCTCGATTTGCTTGCCAATAAAGTTGATAGCCAATATACCGAGCTGTCTGCCAATTACCTCAAGCAGCGCTTTGCATTCGGCGGCAATATTGACGGAGTCCTCGACATTGCCGCGAACATTGGCGAAGCGTATGGTCTATTTGCCGGTCAGTACGTCGTTTCACTATCAACACTGAGTAATGCATTGCAGGACATGGAAAGCTTGCATTGGGCCATGCTGATCATCACCATGCTGATTGTCCTTGCAGCGACGATCCTGCTTACCATATGGATGAACCGCATTGTGCGCCGCTATCGCCAAGACAGCCGCCTCGGTTTCACCAAGCGCCTATTGCTGTTCCTATTCGGCATGCTCAAATACAACCTCCCTTATATTGGCTTTTTCTGCCTCAGCTTGCTGCTGGTTTCCATCACCTCACTGCCTTCACCAAGCTACGGCTTGCTTTTACTGCCATCAATCGCCTTGCTGATGGTCTCGATTCCCTACTTTGCAATGCGCATTCTGATTGACTCACGCCTGCTCGAAACCACAGATAACCTGCGCATTATCAACATCGTCGGTATTCTATCGGGCATTGGCAGTTTGCTATTCGTTCAAGTCATGCTCGCACAGTGGATTTTAAACGACAGCAACACCATCGACGCTTTCCGCTGGGTATTTGGTGCTTATATCGCTGCCATCAGCATTCCGATGTGGCGATCTGTGATTAAGATGGTGCGCTTCCTCAATGAATATTATGCAGACTACTACGCCTACCGGATTCTACGCGTGGTCATCTTCATCATTCCAATCGGCACAACATTTTTTGGTATCGCCAGCCTGTTTGGCTACCTCAACTTCGCCTGGATCAACGCCGAATTTCTGCTTTATTTCTTGCTCATATCAGTAATTTGGATCGGCTTGCTTGCCGCCTTCAAAGATGCGTCACTGTGGGCAAAACGCTATGCCCTGCTCAATACCAATAACGGCGTTTTTTGGGCGCAAGACGTCATCAATCCGCTACACACGCTGCTGCGCTACACCAGCCTAATTCTGCTCATTGAGCTACTGCTGTATATTTACGGCTGGAACAGCAATACCCCACTGATCAGCGATCTGCTTACCCTGCTCAACGATCCATTGCTCTCAAGCAGCAAAAACACCCAGTTTACCCTGATGAACTTCATCATCATGGGCGTCTTTATTTACTTCTCCTTCCGCATCGGCATTTGGATCAAATCCTTCGCCTACCGTCTGGTTTTCGGCAAAATTGCTGATCTCGGTATTCGGAACAGCCTTGCTGTATTCGGGCAATATGCCGTCGTCACCCTAGGGCTTTTGATCGCCTTACGCGTCATTGGCATCGACTTAACCGCCTTCACCGTCTTTGCTGGGGCGCTCGGTGTCGGGATTGGTTTCGGCTTGCAAACCATCGCCAATAACTTCATCAGCGGCATTATTTTGCTCATTGAGCGCCCGCTGCGCAATGGGGACATTATTTCTGTTGGCGGCTACGACGGTACAGTGGAGCGGATTGGTATGCGCTCTTTGACCATGACCACATTTAACAACGAAAGCGTCATACTGCCAAACTCGGACTTCGTCACCTCTGCCTTTAAGAACTGGTCACATACTGACCAAATCGTACGCGTCATTCTCTACTTTGACGTCAACTACCGCCATGATCCGGATCAAGTTGAAGCGGCACTCACCGCTGAGCTCACCGCCATGGTTGCCGCAGGAGAATTGTCGGAAATACCACCGGATATCATTAATCGCGCTTTTGCCTACAACTGTAGCGAACGCGGCATAACCTACCGTATTCAATATTACTTCCACCTGCTCGACCACGACTTTTTTGGCACGCGCCATCAAGTCATCCGCCGCATGTGGGATGCCTGCCATAAAAACGGCTTCGAGATTGCTTATCCCAAGCAAGATCTCTTCTTCCCAGACCACCCGGATCAACTCGCGCATAGTGTACGCAGCTTGCCCGATTTTCGCGGCCATGACGGTGGTCATCCGGGCTAAAAAAATGGCACATTGGAATAACCAATGTGCCATATCTTGTTGCTGACAAGCAGAACTATTTTTTCTGCTTTTCTTTACGCTTTTTCTTGACCACTTTTTTCGCTTCCGATACTTGCAAGCGGCCTGAAATAAAGTCGAAGATCACATCACGTTTATTCCAGAAAAGGTTCTGCATCTTTTCTTCGGAATAAAGCTTTTTGACCATCATCGGCAAGCCGGCATGAATCATCTTCGCCACTTCGTTATTGTGCACTTCAATATCCATAGCCTCTTTTAAGGTCAAGCTATGCTTATTGAGATAGCTGTGCAGCTGGGTGCGTACACCCGGATTTATATCAAACTGCTTCATCATGGTTTGCTCCTCCTTGAGCACAAGAATACCGGCAACAGGTAAGCTATTGCCGGTGATCACTTAATGATCTGTCGCCAGCGCCGCAATTTCACCGAGTACTACAGAAAGTGTGGCAAGATCAGTGTCATCACGATGATCCAGTTCCGTGACGGCACTATCCACGCGCTTGAGTAAACTACTGCGCGTTTCAGCCCAATCCTCGACCGGATGATCGCTCTCCTTCTCAAGCAGATTTTGTGCAATGGTACGCAAAGTCGCATAGAAGCTGTTCAGCAATGCACCACGTGCGCGGCGCTCCCAATAATTGCTCGCCGGCAATTGATTGATTTGCGCAAGTAGCCATTCACCGTTGAGGCGTCGCTGTACACTGAAATACACTTCTGCGACGTGCTCAAGTGATTGACCACTTTGCTCCGCAATCAATACCACATCAAGCGCAGAGACAAATAACGGCAACGAGGCCAGTGCTTTAGCATTTTGCTCAGAAAAGCCGGCCTGCTCGAGCTGCTCTTGCTTGTCTGCAATCCGCTCAGCAAAATGTGCTGCAAGAGGGCCATCATCGCGAATCAATTGCTCAACACAGCCTTTAAAGCGCTCTGTCATCGCTTGAACGTCTATTGGTGTATTTAGGTTGCGTAAGAACCAGAAAATGGCACGTTCCAATACCTGACGCACACTGATCTCAGCCTCGATCTGAAGCTCCGCATCAACTTGATTGTCCATTGCCTCGATCATCGCCCAGTAGCGACGAGCATGGAATACTTCGCGTGCCAAAGCATAGCAGCTGGCAATGACCGCAGCACCTTCACCTGTTTCTTCCACTGCACGGAAGACAAAACTGATGCCCATGCGATTAACCAGACTATTGGTCAGGTAAGTCGAGATAATCTCACGATGCAAGCGGTGATCCGGCATCACATCTTTAAAGCGCTCGCGCAGCGTTTCTGGGAAATAGCGCGGTAGTTCATTGATGAAATAAGGATTATCTGGCAGCTCAGACGCAAGTAAATGATCGTATACCCACATTTTTGCGTAGGCGAGCAGCACAGCCAACTCTGGATTGGTCAGGCCCTGATGATTTTTCAGGCGCATTTCTGCGTCGCTATCATCAGGCAAGTACTCAATTGCACGGTCAAGGCGCCCTTCCTGCTCAAGCTGGCGAATAATACGCATGTAATCGGCCAGTTTCTGCGGTCGGTACGCACTCACTTCAATGGTCTGCGGTTGCATGTAGTTTTGGCGCAGTACTAATGCCGCCACTTCATCAGTCATACTCGCCAGCAATTCATTGCGCTGCTTTTGGGTCATATCACCCTGTTCAACGATTTTATTGAGCAGAATTTTGATATTGACCTCATGGTCCGAACAGTTCACACCACCAGAGTTATCAATAGCATCGGTATAGACACGACCACCGTTAAGCGCGTATTCAATGCGCCCACGTTGGGTCATGCCGAGGTTACCACCCTCACCAATTACCTTCGCACGAATATCGCAACCATTGACACGCAGCCCGTCATTGGCACGGTCACCAACTTCGCTGTTTGCTTCCTCGCTGTGCTTAACGTAAGTACCAATACCGCCATTCCAAATCAGATCAACCGGTGCTTTGAGTAAGCGATTGATCAGCTGATTTGGGGTCAGTTTGTCTTCTTCAATGGCAAATGCTTCTTTCATCTCCGGCGTAATCGCCACGGATTTATCCTGACGTGAGAACACGCCACCGCCAGCACTAATCAGGCTCTCATCATAGTCAGCCCAGTTTGAGCGCGGCAATGCGAACAGGCGCTCACGCTCGGCATAAGAGGCTTCACAATCCGGATTAGGATCAATGAAGATATGCAGGTGGTTAAATGCGGCTTGCAAGCGGATTTTACGCGACAGCAACATACCGTTACCAAAAACATCGCCGCTCATATCGCCGATACCAACCACGGTAAATTCATCCTGTTCCTGGATATCTTTGCCCATCATGCGGAAATGGCGCTTGACCGATTCCCACGCACCGCGCGCAGTAATACCCATGGCTTTGTGGTCGTAGCCTACCGAGCCACCAGATGCAAACGCATCATCGAGCCAAAAACCGTATTCTGCTGCGACGCCATTGGCGATATCAGAAAATGCTGCCGTGCCTTTATCAGCAGCGACAACCAGATAAGGATCATCCTCATCGTGGCGTACGGTATTTTCTGGTGCAACAATCTCACCTTCTACGAGGTTATCCGTAATATCGAGCATGCCGCGAATGAAGGTTTTATAGCAGGCTTTACCTTCTTCCATAAATGCTTCGCGGCTGTCAGTCGGAGTTTTGACGATAAAGCCACCCTTTGAACCGACCGGTACGATTACCGCGTTTTTAACCATCTGCGCTTTGACCAAACCAAGAATTTCCGTACGGAAATCTTCCATCCTGTCAGACCAACGCAGGCCACCACGGGCAACCTTACCACCACGCAAATGCACCGCTTCGACTTTCGGTGAATAGACGAAAATCTCGAACATTGGTCGTGGCTTAGGAAGTTCTTCAATCGTTGATGCGGCAAATTTGAATGACAAGCGATCTTTGCGGCTACCATCTTCTTCGCGCTGATAGAAATTGGTGCGCAATAGCGCATTGATCAGATTCAGGAACCAACGCAGAATACGGTCTTCATCGAGACTCTTGACCTGTGCAAGCTGGTTTTCAATATCCTTACAAACTGACTTCACGGCTTCCTCGCGCCCTGCGCTTTGCTCAGGATCCATGCGCAAGTGGAACAGCTTGACCAGCGCAACTGTAATATCCCGGTTTTGATTTAGCGTTTGCTGAATGTACTCGCTTGAAAATGGTGCGCGCGCCTGCAGCATATAGCGCGACAAAGCACGTAAAATAACGACATCATCAACATTAAGCTCAGTAGTCAAAACCAATTCATTAAAGCGATCGCTCTCAACTTCACCATTCCAGACTCGGTGTAAGCTTTCTTCAACTTGGCTACGCACCATAGCCATATCCACAGCTTTGGCATTGCGCAGATACAGATCGTATTCCTGCATCCACAGTTTATGCCCATCTTCAAGATTGAATTCATAAGGGAATGCGGCTGACACAGCAACGCCGAAATCTTCAAGAATCGGCAACACATTAGACAGCGAAGCTTGCTTGCCATAACCATACATTTTGAGGTGCAACTGATCGCTGCTTTCCCCAGCTGACTGATAGAGGTACAAAGACAACGGCTCTGCTTCATTGAGCTGGTCAAGCCTGCATGTGTCTTTAACTGCGGTGCGCGTCGAATAAGTATCACGATAAGCCGCTGGCAATGCATCAGCAAAGCGGCGCAGCAAGCGATTTCCTTCAGCCTCACCCATCGCTTCGATCATATCTTGCTGGTAATCGTCATTCCAGTCGTGCATTGCTTCAATCAAGCGCTCTTCAAGTGCCTGATTATCAAACTGCTTGATCGCACCTGGCGTAGTGCGTACATGCACATGGAGGCGTGCGTGATGCACTTCGTTAAACTGAGTCGAAAACTCTGACGAAATACCACCAAAGGCATCCAGTAAAATTTCTTGGAATTTCAGGCGCAATTGCGTATTGAATTTTGCCCTTGGCACGTAAATCAAGCACGAAACGAAGCGCTGATAATGGTCAATACGGGTAAACAGGCGCAAGCGCTTTTTATCGTGTAAATGCAAAATACCCATTGCCATTGGATAAAGCTCATCAATATTAGCCTGGAATAAATCATCACGCGGCAACGTATTGAGGACATGAAGCATTTTTTTATAAGCATGGCCATTTTTAGGCAAACCTGCACGCTCCAATACTTGATCGGCTTTTTCACGCAAAAGCGGAATTTGATTGACTGTCAGCTGGTAAGCAGATGCGGTCAGCAATCCGATAAAGCGGTACTCGCCAATAACGTTACCCTGATCATCAAAACGCTGAATGCCAAGGAAATCCATATATGCAGCACGGTGAACTGGTGAAATATGGCTTGATTTGGACAACAACAATACCTGAGGCTCAAGCAACATACGCTTGAGTTCTGAAGGCAGCTCACTAAAACTCTTTGAGCGCTTGTCTTCACCATCATCCTCAAGCATGCCAAGCCCACTACCACCGGCGATATACAATTCCAGATCATCCTGATTGTGCTCAACACGGTACTCACGGAAGCCTAGGAATGTGAAATTACCGTTGAGGATCCAGTCAATAAAAGCAAGTACTTCACCTTTATCAAAAGACTCATTAGGCAAATTAGAGTGTTCGAGCTCCTTTTTGATGGCTTCAAGCCGATCATGCATAGGCTGCCAATCACGAACCACAACATCGAGAAGGTTAATTTTCTCAAGAAGCTCACGCTTGATCGCACTCAGCTCTTTTTCATCTATCTGGCGATCAACCTCGCAATACATTACTGACAAGTACTTTGCATCACTACTCTGTACAGAATCGATACTCATCAGCTCGCCATGCTCATCACGCTCTACATGGACGATGGTATGTAACAAGCGATGCATGGCCAATCCACGAGCTTCCAAGCACATCATCAGCGTATCAACCAAAAACGGACGATCGCGCACAACCATTTGGATGACAGTGTGTGGCGTATGGAAATGCTCTTCTTCGACTGAAGGATTAAAGACGCGAATTTGAGGTGCGCTGCCATCGTACGCCTTGACCAAGGCAAAATGGGTCAGCAGTACACCAGCAAGATCAACATCATTCATGCTATCTGCTTGATCGTCAGGCAATTGATCAAGATATGGATGAGCAAAGTTTTCCAAAAGTCCCAAATCTTTTTTAGGCACATATTTCCCAGCTTGCGCAACAATCGCCGCAAACCGTTTTTCAAATGACTCGGACATAATTTCTCCCATAAATCTTGATCTATTTTTGGTTGCCTAAAGTGCTGCGCAACCTACCGCAATAAACAAACGCCGTAGCTGAAACTGCTACATCTACAAAAGGATTCCGGCTATCTTTTAATAGATGACAGCAGTATAAAATAGTGCGTCACCGCAACCGATTTGATAGCCCTATCATCCGTGGATATATTCTAGCACTGACATTATATTTATGTATCCTTGCGGCCTTTCCTCACAGTAAATTAAAGCCTTCCAAAGCAACGCCACCATACGCACAACAGCGCAATGAAGAGACGATACTAAAAATATCCTGTTGTTTTAAATAAAATAACCAAAATAAAAGTTGATTAACGCTACAAATATCAACGGTCTTTTTGGGGTACTAGATATATATACCGTCATAGAAAGCAGCATTAAGATACCCTGCTAACAAAATCGGCCTGCAAAAGCAGGCCGATTTTGTATCCAAACCAGTCCAATCACACTATATTAACTTTCAAGGATCGCGTCATCAGAACGGTTTTTTCATATCCCGACAATTTTTGAAGCCAGAACGCCGCATCTGTATCTCAGTTACCAGTAATTGCCTGAACCCCATACTGAGTGAGCAGATTGGCATCTTGATCACGACCAGCCGCGCGCAATGATGAAATCAGCTTTTCAAGTGCCGCTGCAGATTTTTCACCATTTGGTGCTTCACGTAAGTATTGCCCCAAATAACGGTTAGCCAAATCAAATTGGCGCTGGTTGTAATAAGCATCGCCTAGCCAGTAACGTGCAAGATTCAAGCGGCTGCTATCTCCACTGCCACCTTGATTGATGTATTGCTCAAATAGCGTGGCTGCATTAGCCAAGTCACCGGCGCGATACACAGAAAGTGCCTGGTCAAAGCCATCAACCTGACCAGCAGCTTCTCGAATTGGCTGATCATCATAAACGCCGCTACGACGCTGCGAAGGAATTGCTGTGATGCCGGTTGGGACGCGAATCCCACTACTGGCAACCTGCTCGCCAAGTGCCTGCTGCTGAGCTTCAAGCTGTGCAACACGATTACTTAACGCCCGCAACATATCGCTGTTGGACTGCAATTGAGCCATTTGTGCATTATTTGCACCACACCCCGACAACAATAGCGCAAGAGAAAGTCCTGATATACGCAAAAACATCATATCTCCTTAATAAATTCCGTAATTAATAAATAATTACTGCACGACGGTTACGCGCATAACTGTCTTCATCCGAGCCCCATACTGCCGGGCGTTCTTCGCCATAGCTCAGTACACGGATCTGATCCACACCAACACCAGCCTGCTGGAAAACATCCTTGACAGAGTACGCACGGCGCTCACCAAGGCCGATATTGTATTCACGGGTACCACGCTCATCAGTGTGCCCCTCAAGAACAACCATAGTTTGCGGATGTTCGCGCAAATACTTGGCGTGCTCACGGATCACATTCTCAGAACGCTGGTCGATGCGGCTACTGTCATATGAGAAATAAATCACGCGATCTTTTTCACTTGCCTGAGGGCCACCGATGACGTTGACGCCATACGCTGGATCATCATAAAAATTACCATAGCCACTGCTTTGGCCGCCATAACTGCCATAGCTTCCAGTGCCATAGGCATCACTGCCATAAGCACCAGCTTGTCCGGCCGCAGCATTAGGATCCACTTCATATGGCTTGCTACAAGCACTCATGACTGCAGCCAAGCCAACCATTATCAGCACAGTTTTCTTATCCATACTTTTCCTCAAAAATCGTTCAAAATCTTAATTGCCGCGCAAATCCGGACCCCATGCCGGATCGCGAAGTCTCCCTGCAGGATCGCTCAGCGTCATCGCCTCGCCCCCTTGCGTATTGATCACTTTTAATACAGAACGGCCATTTTCACGCGTTGCGTAAAGAATCATCTGTCCATTAGGCGCAAAACTCGCCCCCTCATCCAACCTACCTGAAGTCAGCACGTCAAAGCGGCCACTTGCAAGATCGTATAAGCCAATTTGATAACCGCCACCGCTGCTGCGAGTCAAGACCAGCGATTTACCGTCCGGCGACAAGTCACCATTGGCTGAAAAGCCGTTACCAACCACAGCACGCTCCGCACTACCCCCTTGTCGTGCAACGCGATAAATCTGCGGGCTGCCAGCACGGTCAGAAGTGAAGTACACGTAGCGACCATCCGGAGAGAAGAATGGTTCAGTATCAATACCTGCATGATTGGTCAGGCGAGTTTTTCCGCCACTGGCCAAATCAATAATGTAGATGTCCGGGTTGTTGTTGCTCGACTGCACAAAAGCCAGACTACGGCCATCAGGAGAAAATGATGGTGCAGAGCTGATGTCATCACTCTCTGCAATCACGCGACGTGAACCACTGGCAATATCCTGCACCACAATCTGCGAGCGATTATTGGCATAAGTCATATACGCCAAGTTACGACCATCTGGCGACCATGACGGCGACAGAATTGGCTGATTACTGGCAAAAACTTCGCGGCGGTTCGCACCATCTACATCCGAAATCATCAGCGAGTAACGGCGTGCACCATCTTTTTCCTGCTCAAGGACGTATGCGATTGGTGTAGCAAAAGCACCACGCTGACCAGTCAATTTTTCAATAATACGATCTGCAATTTCGTGTGCCAGCTGGCGCTCACTGCTCGCCGTAATGCGGTCATTACTCAGCACACTGGCTGCTTTAACGTCACTCAGCACTACTTGTGCTGAATTACCACCCTGCAAGCGGCCAAGCACAAGATAGTCTGCCCCAGTCTGGGCAAATGCTGGATAATCAACTTCATTTGGCGCTGCTGGGCGCATACCAATCCGCTTTGGATCAAGAGGCTGCAGTAAGCCACTTTTCTGCAGGTCGCTCGAAATCAAGAAGTCCAACTTACCACTATTGTCACCCTGAAAAGGCAAAACAACAATTGGTTGAGCTGCGCGCTGAGCACCACTGACATCAACCACCACTTGCGCCTGTAGCGCTGACATCATGAGGCATGCTGCGCTCATGATTAAACCCCGCATTACTGTTTTCACCATCATCTACCTCTTATGATTGTCTTGTGCCTATGATAATCAAGGCAAAAAAATAAACCAATAAATTCATTTATAAATTACGTACAAAATCACAGCGTAAAGTTGAACAAGATGCCATCTTTGATGGCTGCATCACGCAGCGCCGAATTTGATGGCAGTGGCAAAGGTGATGCAGACATAATTGCATTACGCGCACTACTGTCAAACAATGGATAACCGCTGGACTTCGATAACTTCACATCCGTTACCTTACCTTGAGCATTAATCTTAATCACAAATTTAGCACTAAGATTGCTCGGAATATTTGCCGGAACACTGTAATAACGTTTGACAACGGAAAGTAGCGTTGCCGAATAAGCATCAACATCGCCCTGACCATAACCGGGAACAGCTGACTGCAAGCCATCCAAAGAAGGTGTGCCGACGTTAAGGCTGGCAAGCTTGGCCTCCGCTTCACGCGCTTCTTTGGCTTTACGCTCAGCTTCTGCTTTGGCCTTTGCCTCTGCTTCAGCCTTGGCTTTGGCTTTGGCTTCCACCTCAGCTTTCTTCTTCGCTGCTTCTTCCTCAGCTTTCTTTTTCGCAGCCGCTTCGGCTTCTGCTTTGCGCTTCGCCTCTTCGGCCTTCTTGCGCTCAGCCTCTTTTTTGCGCTCTGCTTCCGCAGCAGCTTTTTGCTTAGCTTCTTCAGCGCGGCGCTGCTCCTCAGCCTTCTTGCGCTCTGCTTCCTGTTTGGCCTGTTCTATCTTGCGTTGTTCTTCGGCTTTGCGTTTTTCAGCCTCAATACGCTTCGCCTCAGCCGCCTTTCTGGCCGCTTCTTCTGCTTGCCTTTTGGCTTCAGCCTTCCGGCGAGCCTCTTCTTGGCGACGCAGTTCCTCACGCCGTTTTTCTTCTGCAATTCGGCGCAAACGCTCTTCTTCAAGGCGCTGCTTTTCCTTCATCTCAAAATCAATATTATTCATTGTGAGATCAAGTGATGCTCCGTCAATCGCATACACACCGGATGTTGGCAATTTCTGGTCCGTTTCCGTGTATTCAGCCTCAACAGGCATCACCGGATTAGCAGACAAATCCGGCTCGGGAAGTGACTCAGGATCTTCTGTCACTGCGCTACTCTCAGGTGTTGGCTGTGCAGCCGATGCCGGTAGTCCGATCATGGACATATCGACAAAGCGGCCAAGCAGGAAAATCAACGCCAGCAGCAATAACCCCAGCAGTGCAAACGCACCACCGATAATGTTTTCCCAAAAATGGCGAAACGCTTTGCGTTTACTCATTGCTCGCCTGCATCAGGAGAAGTCGCTATACCCACAGCTTCGATGCCGTTTTTGCGCAATTCGAGCACCAAATCAAGTAAAGCATCATACGTCACACGTCGATCACCGCGCACAATGACTGGCAGTTGTGGGTACTGTTGGCGCAAAGTTGCTGCACGCAATACAACTTCAGTCTCACTGCGCCCTTCATCACTACCATCATTAATAAAGTAATTGCCGTTTTCATCAATCGTCAGCACTAATGGCTGTTGGCCTTCAGGCAGCCCGTCCGGCATTTCAAATGCTTCTCCTGGCGCAACCGGTAACTGCACTTCGACCGTCTGATTAATTAGCGGTGCCGCAATCATAAAAATAACTAAAAGCACCAGCATGACGTCGATATACGGCACAACGTTCATCTCTGCTTTTACTCGCCGACCACGCCGGCTACGACGCAACTTCATCATGGCTTAGAGAGTTTTTCGCGGGCGGTAAGGATTTGGCGCTGCAATACATTGGCAAATTCTTCAATAAAAGCCTCGTATTCAACGGCCAAGCGCTCGGATTTACCAATAAAAAAGTTATATGCCAACACTGATGGAATTGCTGCCAACAAACCAATTGCTGTCGCGATCAAGGCCTCTGCAATACCCGGTGCAACGCTGGCAATGCTTGCCTGCTGATTACTCCCGCCAAGAGCAATAAATGAATTCATGATCCCGTAGACCGTGCCTAACAAACCAATATAAGGCGCAGATGAGCCAAACGTGGCGAGCATATTGAGTGATTTTTCTTGTCGCGTACATTCGCGAGAATAAGCAGCTTCCATCGCGCGGCGACAATTACCCACAATCACATCAGGCTGATTCAGATGGCTTGATTTAAAATGTTTGAACTCACGGAATCCTTCCGTAAACATACGCTCAATGCATTCCGCATCACGCTCAAGATAATGCTCATAGAGCTTTTGCAAATCTTTACTGTGCCAGAATGCCTGAGTAAAGCGCCTGACCTTGCGTTGCAAGCGATCAAACTGAACCCATTTTTTCCCGGTAATGAACAGCGTCAGTAAGAACATGCCAAACAGCACTGCCATCAGCACCTGCACAAACAGGCTGGCCTGACCAATCAAATGAGGAATCGATAATCCGCTGTGCAAAGTGAACTCCCTGATCTACGGATAAAGGGAGTATTATACGATACGCATGGCAAAAAACGAGCCAGCGTACATGGCATTTTTTTCACCTCAATCGCTATCGCGCTCAGGTGGCGTCAAACCAAGGTGTTGATAAGCACGTGCAGTTGCCATGCGCCCGCGCGGCGTGCGCTGCAGAAAGCCATTTTGAATCAGGTATGGCTCAACCACATCTTCCAGCGTACCGCGTTCTTCGCCGACGCTTGCCGCCAGCGTATCAAGGCCCACCGGTCCGCCGGCAAAGTGATGAATAATGCGCTCGAGCAAACGGCGGTCAAGCTCGTCAAAGCCCAGCGCATCAATGGCCAACAGTTGCAAGGCTTCATCCGCACTTTGTTTACTGACCACACTATTGGCGCGCACCTCGGCATAATCCCGCACCCGACGCAGTAATCGGTTAGCAATACGTGGCGTACCGCGTGAGCGCTTGCCAATTTCCGCTGCACCAGCAGGTTCAATCGGCACACCAAGCAATTTTGCAGCACGCATAACGATACTGGTCAGTTCTTCATCACTGTAAAACTTGAGGTTCTGGGTAATACCAAAGCGATCGCGCAACGGTGCAGTAAGCAAGCCACTGCGCGTGGTTGCACCAACCAGCGTAAATGGTGGCAAATCAAGCTTGACTGAGCGTGCCGCAGGACCTTCACCGATCATGATGTCAATTTGGAAATCTTCCATCGCTGGATAGAGTACTTCTTCTACCGCAGGAGAAAGACGGTGAATTTCATCGATAAACAGCACATCGTGTGGCTCAAGGTTGGTCAGAATAGCGGCAAGGTCGCCCGCTTTATCAAGAATAGGGCCAGATGTCTGACGCAAGCTTACGCCCAACTCACCGGCAATGATCCCCGCTAATGTGGTTTTGCCCAGCCCTGGTGGACCAAAGAGCAACACATGATCGAGTGCTTCACGCCGCGCCAGAGTTGCTTCGATAAAGATACCAAGCTGTGATTTTAGCGTATCCTGCCCAATGTAATCTGCAAGACGCTTGGGACGCACTGCACGCTCAATGGCCTGCTCGTCATTACCAAGAATATCGCCTTGTAGCAGGCGGTCAGATTCGATCATTGACTACCCCGTGGCAATTGCTTTTTCAATACAGCACGCAGTAATTGATCCGTACTCGGTGCTTCACCATCGGTAAAATCACGCAAAGCTGTTTCAACCATAGTCGCAGCGATATTGGATTTATAGCCCAAAGCAACCAGCGCTTCTTCAGTTTCCAATGCCGCACCACCATAAGGCGTATGCGCCATATCTGCGTCAGTACTGCCAATATCACTGACTGAAACAGCCGCAAATTGTTTCCCGACACGGTCATTGAGCTCAATCAACAGGCGTTCGGCGGTCTTCTTGCCAACACCGGGCAGCTTGACCAACGCTGCACTATTTTGCTCACGCACCACGCGCACAAAGGCCTCGACGCTGAATCCAGACAGGATCAACAAGCCGATTTTTGGCCCAATACCACTGACACGGATTACTTCACGAAAAAGCTGGCGCTGCGCCAATGAGTTGAAGCCATAGAGATAATGCCCATCTTCGCGTACAGCATGATGGACGAATAGCGCTGCTTCCCGCCCTTCTCCGAGTTGCTCAATGACAGATACGGGTACGCTCAATTCATAACCGACACCACCCGTCTCCACAATCACCATATTCGCCTGCTTGACGACCACTGTTCCGCGTAAATAACCAATCATCTCAAGCCTCCCAGGCCGTATTCAAGCCACCGCGCTGTTGTCTGCGCGCAGTTTGCAAGTGATGCGCATGGGTCACGGCCACCGCCAATGCGTCTGCGGCATCACTCTGAATTTTTCCACTACGCCCGAGCAGGATTTTCACCATATGCTGCACCTGCGTTTTGTCCGCGCCGCCTTTACCAACCACAGCCTGCTTGATGCTTTTCGCTGCATATTCGCTAACTGGCAACTGCGCGAGCACCGCAGCACAAATCGCCACACCGCGCGCCTGCCCCAGCTTTAATGCCGAATTCGGATTTTTATGCACAAAAATCGCTTCTATCGCAAATTCCTGCGGGCGGTATTGGCGTACCAATTCTTCAATGGCCTGATGAATCATCATCAAGCGCAATGGCATCTCTTCAGATGCCAAACGCACGCAACCACTATCGACATAGCTCACCGTCGAACCACAGACATCGACAATACCGTAGCCGGTAACGCGTGAGCCGGGGTCGATGCCGAGAATACGGCGCGTGGTTGCTGTCATGATTTAGCCGTTAAAATCTTCAGGGAAGTCAGCGTTGGTGTAAACGTTTTGAGTGTCATCCAATTCTTCAAGGCGATCAATCAAGCGCATCACTTTCTCAGCGTCGTCGGCTGATACTGGCGACAGATTTTCTGCACGCATGGTGACTTCGCTGTCATCAGGGACAAAGCCAGCTTTTTCCATCGTTTCATACACTGCGGCGTAATCTTCTGGTGTGGTCAGTACTTCAGCCGTACCATCTTCAAATTCAACGTCTTCTGCGCCGCCTTCGAGTGCCGCTTCCATCAGTGCATCTTCATCACTAACGGTTTCGTAAAACAACACACCGCGCTCGCTGAACTGGAAGGCTACCGAACCGGACGTGCCGAGGTTGCCACCTGCTTTTGAAAAGGCATGGCGTACTTCACTCACGGTGCGGTTCTTGTTGTCGGTCAAGCAGTCGACCATTACCGCAACGCCGCCCGGGCCGTAGCCTTCATAGCGAATTTCATCCATCTGTTGCCCATCAAGTTCACCAGCACCGCGCTTGATCGCACGCTCCATGGTGTCCTTAGGCATGTTTTCAGCCTGTGCTTTGGTGATCGCGAGGCGCAGACGTGGGTTGCTGTCTACATCAGAACCGCCTGCACGCGCTGCCACGGTCAGTTCCCGGATTAAACGGGTAAAGACCTTGCCGCGCTTGGCATCTTCTTTGGCTTTTTTGTGTTTAATGTTGGCCCACTTACTGTGTCCTGCCATAAAGTCTCTCCATTGTTGTTATAACTGCTACGCGTTGCGCGCGAAGCACTGCCTGAAACGGCAAATCGCGCATTTTAACCTGAAAAGCGGTTATTTGTCCGCATCAAACGATGGATTATCCGCTACTTCGTCATACTGAGCGACCAACATTGCGCTGAGCATAAAGCCACTGCCAAGCAGCATCAGCGGTGTAACCAGCTCACTGAGGAACAACCAGCCAAACAGCAAGGCAAATACCGCTTCGAGCGACAAAATAATCGCAGCATGCGCAGCAGGCACACGACACTGCCCAACTGACTGCATAAAAAATGCCAATGCTGACGAACCAATACCGGTAAACGCCAAATCCCACGCAGTAAAGTGCAGTAATTCAAAATCCAATACACCGCTGATACCGCTTTGTGACAATACCCCGATGATGCTCAATACTGCTACCGTACCAATCTGCATCACTGAAAAAGCAAGAATGTCGCAATGGCGCACCGCCAGCCCCGTCCACAGTACTTGTAGCGTCCAGCACACAGTGCCAATCAGCGTCACGCTGTCGCCGATGTTCCAATTCAGCGCTGCACTGTCACTGCGAATACCAGCAAAGCAGTACAGACCAATCGCGGCGAGTATCACCGCAGCAACCGTTGCTTTACCGGCACGCATACCAAACAACAAGCCAACGACCGGCACCAACACCACATACAATCCGGTCAAAAAACCCGACTTACCCGCGGTTGTATGAGCCAATCCCCACTGCTGCGCCATCATGCCACCAAACATCAGCAAGCCACCGACGATTCCGAACAGTGGGAAACGGCCATGGCTTGCTCGCGGACGAAGCTGCTGTAAAACAAACCAGCACGCGCCTAAAAACAGAGTCGCAATACTAAAGCGCCACGCATTGAACCACAGCGCTGTCGTTGCTTGCGCGGCGTGGCGTTGAAAAATAAATGCCAGACCAAACAGCATTGCTGTCAGCAATAAAGCTGCGTGTCCACGATTGTAATTAAGCACTTTCATGATGTTGCCTATAAAAAATAAAGCGGCTCAAGCTGCGCCATATTGCCACAATCTTGAGCCGAATTGAGTCTGAAGCAACCGAAGTGGCTTCATATTTCTATGATACGTTACGGCAGTTCATCAACAACTTCCTTCTGCTTCGGTAACAAATCTTCATGGCGTACCCCAAGGGTATCAACCAATGAACTTGCCACGAAAATAGACGAATACGTCCCGAAAACGACACCAAAGATCAGTGCAGCTGCAAAACCAAACAGTGTTTCGCCGCCAAAGATCAGCAGTGCCAATACCGCAAGCAATGTGGTCAAGCCAGTGACGATGGTACGCGCCAAAGTCTGGTTCACCGAGATATCGATGATATGACGCGGCGTCTCATTACCAAGCTTGAGAAAGTTTTCACGAATACGGTCATAGACGACCACCGTATCGTTAACCGAATAACCAAGCACTGCAAGCAGCGCGGCGAGTACCGTGAGGTCAAATGTCCACTGCGTCAGTGCAAACAAGCCGGCTGTAACGATAACATCGTGAATCTGTGCGACCACGGCACCAACAGCAAACTTCCATTCAAAGCGCAAGCTCAAGTAAACGATCATACCGATACTGGCAAAAATGAACGCCGTGATGCCTTTCTCAATCAGCTCAGCTTTATACTGACCACCAATTTTTGCTTGCCCAAGTAGTTTGATTTCTGGCTCTTGTGCACGCAAGGTAGAGACGATCTCACCCATCGTGTCGTCACTGCTGATGCCTTCTTTCTCGGCAAAACGGATCTGTACATCACGAGATGAACCGTACTGCACCACAGTTGCATCAGGGTGGATCTCATCAACCATACGGCGAATTTCTGGAATATTGGCCGTGTTTGGATATTGCAGCTCAATGGTGGCACCACCAGTAAACTCAAGACCAAAATTAAAACCACGCACCAAAATCAAGATGATACATGCAGTCGTCAGGATCGCCGAGAATAGCAGGCCTTTGCGGCCATACTTCATAAACGGAATAAATGGCAGATTAAATTTCATCTCGGCCTCACATCTTTAATTTAGGCTGTTCTTTGCGCAGCATGAAAAATTCAACCAATGCTCGAGTGACGTAAATCGCTGAGAACATCGAGGTAATGACCCCAACTGACAGCGTCACCGCAAATCCCTTAATCGGGCCTGCGCCAAAGCTAAACAGCAAAATAGCGACAATCAACGTGGTCACGTTCGCATCAACAATGGTAGAGAATGCGTTATCAAAGCCGCAACGCACCGCTTCTTTTACACTCATCCCTTCACGCAACTCTTCTCTAATACGCTCATATATCAGCACGTTAGCATCAACAGCCATACCCAAAGTTAGAATAATACCGGCGATACCAGGCAAAGTTAGGGTTGCACCAAGTGCAGACATCAGCGCCACCAATAAAATAATATTCGCAGCCAGCGCTATATCAGCAAATACGCCCATTTTTCGGTAATAAATCAGCATGAATAACGCAACCAACATTAACCCGAGCATTGAAGCCTGCATACCCTGCTCGATATTTTGCTTACCAGCACTCGGGCCAATGGTGCGTTCTTCAACGATATACACGGGCGTTGTCAATGAACCAGCACGCAGTGTTGCAGCCAGTTTATTGGCACGTGATACAGGCTCAACGCCAGTAATCTGGAAGTTCTTAGAGAATTGCCCTTGAATCGTTGCCGAGTTAACGACAAATTCTTTCTTTTCAACCGTAGTTTCCGTGCCACCATCAGCAGTCGCCTTGGTCACCGGCAAGTATTCGACATACATGGTTGCCATTGGCTTCTTCAGGTTCTCACGGGTAATGCGCGACATGATTGCGCCACCAGCGGAATCTAGAACAACGTTAACTTGTGGACGACCGTCCTGCCCGTAACCAGCACTGGCATCAACGATATGCTCACCACTCATGATCACACGGCGCTTGAGCAAAATTGGTTGACCATCTTCAAAATAGGCAAGCTTGGTACCGAATGGTGCACGCCCCGTGTGTACTGCTTTAGCAAGGTCACCTTTTTCATCAACCAGATAGAATTCCAGTGTGGCTGTAGAGCCGAGAATTTCTTTGGCACGAGCAACGTCCTGAATACCGGGTAATTGAATCAGAATGCGGTCATCACCAACCACCTGAATTGACGGCTCGGCAACGCCAAGGCTATCAACTCGGCCAGCCATCTGCATGCGGTTTTGCTCTGCCGCTTTACGCTTGGCTGCAGCAATACCTTCATCCGTGTAGCGCAAGTCAATGCCATACAAACCATCAGCTTCTGTATCAATACGTTCGACATCAGCAGGCAAAACAGCAAATAGCGCATTGAGTGCTCGGCTGCGTGTCGCATCATCTGCGAAATACAACACAGCGCCACCTTGTGGTGCCACCTCATGGCGGTCGATATTGATGCCTTCATCACCCAACGTTGAAGTAGCAAGATCAATCAATTCGGCACTTTTCTGCTCAAATAATTGCTGAGAATCAACCTGTAACAGAAAAGACACCCCACCGCGCAAGTCCAAGCCAAGGTTCATTGGCGTTAAGCCCGCATCTTGCATCCACTGCGGTGCATCTGAAAGCAAGTTAATCGCCACCACGGTATCTGGATAAGCTTCGCTTAAGCGATCACGTGCAGCAATTTGCTTGTCCGTATCGGGGAATAGGAAAGAAAGCGTTTGGCCATTTTGCTCCCAGCGTAATGGCGAAAGATTCTCTTGCTCGAGTGTTTGGGTAATGGCCGTCACAGAAGAAGCAGCTTCCTCAGTCGTTTCAAACTGCATCTGAACAGCCGGGCTTTTGCCGAACCAATTCGGCAAGGCAAAAAAGAGCCCCGCCACGAGTACAACCGCAATCAGTGCGTACTTCCAGCGTGCAAAGGGTTTAGGCATGGGGAAATCCTGACAATAGTATCAACAAAAAAGAGGCAATCAGAATACTCTGCTTGCCTCAACATATCAGTGATCAGTACTGACCACTGCGTGTAACCGACAAGCGTTAATCTTGTACCGTCTCGTCATTACTCGCCGCTGGAGCAGACAAGCTGGCTTTAATGCTGCCCTTAGGCAGAACCTGAGTCACGAAGTTACGCTGAATACGAACAACTGTATTTTTAGCAATTTCAAGATCAACTGCTTGCTCATCCAGAGCAACGATACGCCCCATCAGACCACCACCAGTCATGATCTCATCGCCTTTACCCAGTGCTTCAACCATCTTGCGGTGCTCTTTGACACGCTTTTGCTGTGGGCGGATCATCAAAAACCAAATGATTGCAAATAAACCAACCATCATCACCAGCTGAATCATACCACCACCAGCTTGACCAGCTGCGGCTTCTTGAGCGTGAGCTTCCTGAATAAAAAACATTTGTATCTCCTAAATAAACAATCAAAAGGCGCATTATATACCTTAACGCCACCGGTAACCATGCTCGCCCGCATGACTAACTATATAGACGCTAACTATGAACCACGGCGTAATTCATAAAATTCTTTGACGAACGTCGATAGTTGTCCTGCTTCTATTGCGGCACGAAGCTGATGGATTAAGCGTAGGTAATAGCGCAAGTTATGGATAGTATTAAGGCGCGAACCGAGCATTTCATTGCATTTATCCAAATGATGCAAATAAGCGCGCGAATAATGCTGACAAGTATAACAATCACACCCTTCTTCGATTGGCTCAAGGTCATTCTTGAACCGTGCGTTGCGGATTTTGAGTGTACCAAAGCGAGTAAACAGATAACCATTACGCGCATTACGCGATGGCATCACGCAATCAAACATATCTACACCACGCAATACGGATTCAACGATATCTTCAGGTCGGCCGACGCCCATCAAATACCGGGGTTTGTCCGTCGGCATCATTGGCAGTGTAAACTCAAGCGTTTCATTACGCTCTTCCGGCGGCTCGCCAACCGCAAGCCCACCAACGGCATAGCCCGGCAGATCCAGCTCTCGCAGACCTTCAGCCGATTCACGGCGTAAGTCTTCATACACGCCACCTTGAACGATACCAAATAAATTATTTGGGCTGTCACCGTGAGCCGCGACACAACGCTTAGCCCAACGCAATGACAAGCGCATAGAGTCTGCTGCTTCTTGGTGGGTCGCCGGGTATGGCGTGCACTCATCAAACTGCATGACAATATCACTATTTAAATCACGCTGTACCTGCATCGAGCGTTCAGGCGTCAAAAAGACTTCACTACCATCAATTGGCGAACGGAAACGCACGCCCTCTTCGCTGATTTTCCGAATTTTCGCCAAGCTAAATACCTGAAATCCGCCCGAGTCAGTCAGAATAGGTTTATCCCAATGCATGAATTGATGTAAGCCACCATGGGCTTTGACGATATCCTCGCCTGGGCGCAACATCAAATGGAAGGTATTCCCAAGAATAATCTCGGCGCCAAGTCTGTTCAATTCTTCGGGAGACAACCCTTTGACCGTACCCAGCGTACCAACCGGCATAAAAATTGGGGTTTCGACTACTTTTCCATTATCAAAAGTGATCCGACCGCGCCTTGCTGCGCCATCTTGTGCAAGTAATTCATATTGAAGCATATCATTCCACCACCGCGTTCATCATCTTCGCGCAAAAAGCGAAGATTATAGCTCAAGCTGTACACAAGCAATAAAAAAGGAAGGCCGAAGCCTTCCTTTATATTGCTATGACAAAATTCAGATCAACGATTGATACCTAATGAATCAAGTGTTTCCATAGTCACGCCACCAACACCAAGGTTGTTATCACGCTGGTATTTTTCTAGTGCACGGGTTGTTGAAGGGCCTAGAGCGCCATCAACCACACCAGCTTTGTAACCTTGAGCATTCAGAGCACGCTGAACTTCTTCAATGGTGCCCTTGTTTACAGTATTTTCACACAGAACTTTCTCCCAACGCATTTGCGCATCGGAAATCTTATCGTAAACAGTCACTTCTGCATACTCAGCAGGGATCTCTTTACGAACTTCCTCGGCTTCTTTAACCAGCTTCTTGACGCGAACAGTTTCATATTCAGCTTCATAAGGAACTTTCTTAACTTCAGCTGGTTGATCAATAACCTGCTTCTGTACAGTCACGTATTTTGCTTCTACAGGCGTTTCTTTAACTTGAACGTCTTCCTGAACAACGTGCTTGGTAATGGTGCTGTTTTCTGCAGGCACTTCAACCAAACGCAGGACTTCGCCACCATTACCAGCTACGCCACCAGTTGCATTCTGTGGTGCCATATAAGCTGGCTTGGAGAGTACTTCTTCTGTTACTTCAGCAAACTGCGGTTCAATAACTTCTTTCTCAACGACTGCTGGCTCAATTTCGATTTCTTCTTCGATGGTTTTATAGGTTGCAGGAACAACTTCAAGGCGCTCACCAGCTGGCTTGATCATGACCTGCTCTTCAACCCATTCATACTCGGCAGGGATCACTTCAATCGTTTCAGAAGCTTCTTTGACAGTTACTTGCTCAGTTTTTGCTTCAAACTGGGCTGGCACGATAACCAACGCTTGACACTCACCAGCTGAGGCTTGAGGTACGCTCAAGGTATTGAGGGTATCATGACGCTCAGAATTTTGGGCTGAAACTGCAGCATCAGTCT
Source organism: Cardiobacteriaceae bacterium TAE3-ERU3 (assembly GCA_019218315.1). Classification (NCBI taxonomy): domain Bacteria; kingdom Pseudomonadati; phylum Pseudomonadota; class Gammaproteobacteria; order Cardiobacteriales; family Cardiobacteriaceae; species Cardiobacteriaceae bacterium TAE3-ERU3. Next base: position 23,610 of record JAHUUI010000001.1, read on the forward strand.
CTTCATTAGCCTGGTTTTCGTTCTGCGTCTGTGCGTGAACCAAAGTTGTAATTGCACCGGCTACTAAAAGTGCCGACATTTTACGCTTCATCATAAACAGCTTCTCCTGTTCTTGTGTATATCTCAAAAGAGCGGCGTCCGTTAATTGGGCGCCATTCAACTTATAATCGTTGCTAATTTTACCGTATCAGCGGACAACCATCACAGTTTTATTACTGTAACGCGAAACCCTTGCAGCATTAGGCCCTAATCCGCCCCCACTACCTGGCTTGGTCGCATTAATCACGATCAAATCCACTTCTCGCTCATCAGCAAGACGATTGATTTCCTCATAAATCGTCCCGTGAGCAATGATGTGCTTGACTTTTGCATCTTTTGGAAAATGCGTTTCACTGAATTCATGCAGCTTTAGTCTTGCTGCTTCAATCATTTGTTTATCATAATCTTTTGGCAAAAACGAAGACACGAAGCCCGCACTAACCGGAGGTACGACACTAACCAGCTGATACTGAGTATTTTCATCACCAATACTCAGAGCCATAGCCACAACTCGGGCTGCACGGCTTTCATGCATCAAGTCCACCGCAACCATTATTTTCTCAAACATTTCTATATCCTTATTTAATGAAGCAGAAACAAATTATTAAGCCATTACAGCTGTTTTTTCTCTGCGGCGAATACGCTTTCTTTGCCACCATGCCAATAGCAGTAATAAAGCGATACCAGGAATATACATCCACTCTTTAGCTAAGTTACCACGTACAGGTAGTGTTGCGCCAAGTAACTGCTGATCCCAATCAAGGCCAACGTCTTGAGCTGGAGAATCGAACGCAACATCATCTATCGTTAAGGCTTTATCGTAAGTCTCACCGTCAAACGTTACTGAGTGAGGATCATCTAGCAGAGTAAGACCAAGCTTCTCCATACGCTCTTCACCTGTCGCACCCTCAGGAATTTCCAGCTTGGCATAGAAAGAAATTTCTTTGCCATATGGACTAACCCCTTTGACATGCAACATCAAATCATCTCCAACCGGCGCCTTAGCAACATCCTGAACCAAATTAACTGGCTCGACTTGCTTGGTACTTGGCGAAATATAATCCATGAAGAAACCAGGGCGGAACAGCATGAAGGTTGCGAGCAATAAAAGCAGTGTTTCCCAAATGCGGTTCTTATCAAAGAACCAGCCCATGGTCGCGGCTGTAAATGCCAGCATGGCTATCGTTGCAACCACAAAAATCAGCATCCCATGCCAGAAATCGACGCCGATCAACAGCAAATCTGTATTAAAGATGAACAAGAACGGCAATAAAGCAGTACGCAGGCTGTAATAGAAAGCAACCAACCCCGTCTTGATCGGGTCACCTCCAGAAACTGCGGCTGCGGCAAATGAGGCCAAACCAACAGGTGGGGTCACATCTGCCATGATACCGAAGTAGAACACAAACAAATGGACGGCGATCAAAGGTACAACCAAACCATTTTGACGCCCCACTTCCACAATAACTACAGCCATCAAAGAAGAGACCACGATATAGTTTGCGGTAGTTGGCAAGCCCATACCCAAAATCAAGCTAAACACCGCCACCATACCGAGCATGATGATCAAGTTACCGCCAGAAAGAGTTTCAATGATATTGGAAAGCTGAACGCCAAAACCGGTCAAAGCAACAACGCCGACGATGATACCTGCAGTTGCAGTCGCGATACCTATGCCGATCATATTGCGCGCGCCCATCTCAAGTCCTTGCTTAAGGTCACACAGCCCTGACTTGAAGCCCTGCTTTAACTCACCGCTTCCACGGAAAAAGCTGATCAATGGACGCTGGGTCAGCTGAATCACGACCAAAGCCATCGTCCCCCAAAATGCTGAAAGGCCTGGCGACAAACGCTCAACCATCAGACACCAAATAAGCACGACTACCGGCAGCAAATAATGCAGACCCGCATTAACCGTCGGCTTGACCGATGGCAGCTTGACCATTTCTTCATCCGGGTCATCCATATGTAGATCCGGGAATTTGGCCACACGCCAAATCAGGCCGACATAAACCACAGCAAGGAAAGCGCATACGATGGTAAATGCCGCATCAGGCGCAACGTCTTTAATCCAGCCAAGGCCATATTTAACTGCAAAGTAAATCAGGCAGATGGCGATGAACGTCCCAATTGCGCGCAATAACGACACCAACAACGGATTTGGCTTATCAGCACGAGGCAAGCCGAGTAGATTTTGCTTACATGCTTCAAGGTGAACGATATAAACCAAAGCAATATAAGAGATAACAGCCGGCAAGAATGCGTGCATGATCAATTCGTTATACGGCATCCCGACATATTCAATCATCAGGAATGCGGCCGCCCCCATAACTGGCGGCATAATTTGTCCGTTTACCGAAGAAGCAACCTCAACTGCACCGGCTTTTTCGGCCGAAAAGCCAACGCGCTTCATCATTGGAATGGTAAATGTTCCGGTGGTAACCACGTTTGCAATCGACGAACCGGAAATCAAGCCAGTCAGCCCTGACGCAACTACGGCTGCTTTTGCAGGCCCTCCACGGAAGTGCCCCAGATATGCGAAAGCCGTTTGGATGAAATAGTTACCAGCGCCTGCTTTATCGAGCAATGCGCCGAATAGGACAAACAGGAAGACGTATTTTGTCGATACGCCCAAAGCAACGCCAAATACCCCTTCGGTGGTGATCCATTGCTGATTGATAATTTGGCTGATTGAACCACTCTTATGCGCAATCATCCAATCAAATGGCAAAAACTGACCAAAGTAGTTATAGAGCAAAAACAGTGTGGCAATGATAACCAGTGGCAAACCCAAGCTACGACGCGTTGCTTCAAGTAAGAGCAGCAAGCCCAAGCAACCGACGATCAAATCCTGCGTATTAGGCGCACCAACACGACTAACGATGCCGTCATAGAAGAACAAGTAATAAGACGCCAGAAAAGTGCCAACAATAGCAAGCAGCCAATCTATACCGGGAATACGGTTTTTAGGCGAGCTTGCGAATGCTGGATACGAAAGAAATGCCAGAAACATGGCAAACGCCAAGTGAATTGAGCGCGCGCGCGTATCATCAACCACCACATTGATGTTATTCAAGCCGGCATGATTAAGCCAGCCCTGGAAGGTAAACGGCAATGGTGATGCATAGTATATTTGGAAAAGTGACCACAAGATCGCCACCCATACAATTACCTGCCGAGCAATCCCGGATGGATTTCGCCCCCCTGTATCCGTCGATGCGACCAAATCTTCCAGATCAGGGACTTGCGTCTTCTGTGTCATGTTCGTTTCCTTAATGGTTTGTTATTATTTACTGTTTCATGCTGGCTGCTTGATTAGAAGCAGTATCTGCGCCTAATCAAGCAGCCGGACAATGCCGGCTGCCAAATCTCAAGATTTCAATCAAAATTGAAATTATTTGATCCAACCTTGCTCTTTGTAGTAACGCTCAGCACCCGGGTGCAGTGGAGCTGAAAGTGCATTACTGATCATTTCTTCCTGCTTGAGGTTTTCAAATGCTGGGTGGAGCTTCTTGAAGCGATCAAAGTTTTCAAATACCGTCTTGGTGATTTCATAAACGGTATCATCAGGTACGTCTGCAGAAGTGACCAATGTCGCATATACACCAAATGTTTCTGTGTCATCAGGTGTACCGTCGTACATGCCACCTGGAATAGTTACCTTGGCAAAATAAGGATTGTCAGCGACGAGCTTGTCAACACCTTCACCTGTCACACTCACCAAATGAGAAGCACAAGAAGCTGCTGCTTCTTTGATTGCACCTGAAGGGTGGCCAACAGTGTAAGAAATGGCATCAAGGTTATTGTCACACAGTGCTGAAGCCATTTCAGCTGGCTTTAACTCAGACGCAACAGCAAATGGGTTTTCGCCCCAATCATTTGCTTCGACCAATACGTCCATAGTCGTACGCGTACCTGAACCAGGGTTACCGATATTAACGCGCTTACCTTTCAGATCATCAAAAGAGCTAATGTTCGCGTCAGTACGCGCTACAACGGTAAACGGCTCTGGGTGTACAGAGAAAACTGAGCGCAGATTTTCGTTTTTCTTGCCCTCAAACTCACCCTCACCATTGTACGCACGGTACTGTGAGTCAGATTGAACGATGCCCATTTGGCGTTCGCCAGCTTCTAAAGCATTGAGGTTATCAACTGAACCGCCGGTAGATGGCGCATTACACTTGATGCCTGTTTCTTGGGTATTGCGGTTAACCAGCTTACAAACTGATTGACCAACAACATAATAAACCCCAGTTTGACCACCAGTACCAATGGTAACGATCTGACCTTCTTGAGCAACAGCGGTATAGCTCAGTGCTACAGCGGAAGCGAGCAGACTGGCTTTAAAAAAATGACGCATAATATCTCCTACTTGGTTAATCGGCGCGCACCGCATTATATTCGCAATACGTTGCACTATTTTTTGTTTTACCATTAAGCAATCACGTCACGCAAGTATCAATACTACAACAACCATGTATTCACCCACCCCTACAGTATCTAAATATATTGGTCGGTTTGCGCCAACACCTAGTGGCGCACTACATTTTGGCTCTTTGATTGCGGCGCTTGGCAGCTATCTTGACGCACGCGCCCACCATGGACAATGGCTACTGCGCATTGAAGATGTTGATCGTGTGCGCAGCAGTATGCGCCATGCCATAGACATCCAAGCCACTCTTGCTGCGTTTGGGCTCACTTGGGATGGTGAAATCCGCACACAAAGCAGGCATATTGATGAGTACTTAACAATCCTTGAAACACTGAAAGATCAGCTCTACCCTTGTGGCTGCAGCCGTAAAATGTGGCATGCAGTCGCAAAAATGGGCGAACTCGGCCCAATTTACCCGGGGACTTGTCGCCAACATCCATTCACTACCCTATCACCACAAGACGCAGCTATCCGCCTCAAGCTACCAGCTCAAACAATCACTTTTTACGATCGGCTTCTGGGTAGCTGCCAATATCACCTGCAAGATGACATTGGCGACCCAATACTGCGTCGCCGTGATGGTGATATTGCTTACGCACTTGCCGTCACGATAGACGATGCTCTCCAAGGCATTACTGATATTGTACGAGGGCAAGACCTTACTGCAGCAACAGCCATACAGCTGTATTTACAGCAATGCCTTGGCTATAAGACCCCACGCTATCTTCATCTACCTCTGGCACTAGACGAACACGGCAGAAAACTCAGCAAACAAAATCACGCCCACCCGGTGGACAGATCAGACCCGCTGCCTGCGCTACAATCTGCGTTAACTTTTTTAGGGTTGGAAACGGCACCTTACCGAAATACCAATGACTTATTAAAATGGGCCACCGTGCACTGGTACGAAAAATACGCCAATAGGGATTCTCAATCCTACAATTAAGAGTATCGCTTCATTAAGAGCTTATAAAGCAGCGCAACTCATAGCCATAAAAAATACTAATAATTACACTTTTATCAATTCAAAGACATAGAGTGTACCTTTACTACGCCCCCTGCTTTTGTAAAGCAAAGCGCCCTTGCGCTTGTCCTCTCAGTCAACTATATTAACCTGATACTATCAATCTGACTGAATCTACCTAAATCATGGAGGCTATGATGGCAGAATTACAAAAGTGCTATGAAGTACCGGCTGAATTTGTTGAAAAAGGACACATCGACGCAGCTGCCTACGAAGAGCTATATCGCTATTCAATTGAGCATCCAGACAAGTTCTGGGCTGAACAAGCCGAGAAGCGACTGAGCTGGTATAAAAAGTGGGACAAGGTACACAACAGTGATCTGAAAGAAGGCCGTATCCGCTGGTTTGAAGGTGCTGAACTCAATGTAGCTTATAACTGTATAGACCGCCATCTGGAAGAACGCGGCCGCCAGACCGCTTTTATTTTCGAGCACAATGAAAAAGGCAAAGCTTATAGCGTCAGCTATCGTGAGCTACATACCCAAGTGTGTAAATTTGCCAACGTACTTAAAAGTATGGGGGTTAAAAAAGGCGATCGCGTGTGCATTTATATGCCAATGATTGAGGAAGCAGCCGTTGCCATGCTGGGCTGCGCACGCATTGGCGCAGTGCATTCTGTCGTATTTGGTGGATTCTCACCCGATGCACTCGCAGACCGTATCGAAGATGCGCAGGCCAAAATCGTCGTCACCTCGGATGCTGGTTACCGCGGCAATAAGTTCACCCACGTTAAGCGCAGCGTTGATAAAGCACTGCGTAAAACCAACATCGTTGAAAAAGTCATCGTCGTACAAGTGAACAAGGAAGAGATCTATTGGCAAGAAGGCCGCGACGTGTGGTATCACGAAGTCATGCGTAATGCTTCGGCCGACTGCCCTTGCGAACCAATGGATGCCGAAGACCCTCTTTTCATCCTCTATACTTCCGGATCAACCGGTAAACCAAAAGGTGTGCTACACACCACGGGCGGCTACCTGCTCTATGCAGCGACCACGTTTAACTACACCTTTGACTACCATGAAGGTGACGTTTATTGGTGTACTGCTGATATTGGGTGGATCACCGGCCACAGCTATTGCGTCTATGGTCCACTTGCCAATGGCGCGACTTCGCTGATCTTTGGTGGCGTCCCAAATTACCCGGACCCAAGCCGTTTTTGGCAAGTTGTCGACGACCACAAAGTTAATATTTTCTACACCGCACCAACCGCCATCCGGGCATTGATGCGCGAAGGTGATGAGTTCGTCCAAAAAACTGACCGCAGCAGCTTACGCATCCTCGGTACAGTGGGCGAACCAATCAACCCGGAAGCATGGCATTGGTATCATGAAACCGTCGGTAATGGTAACTGCCAAGTCATCGATACATGGTGGCAAACAGAGACTGGCGGCCATATGATCACCCCACTTCCCGGCGCGACGCCACTCAAGCCCGGCTCGGCATGCAAACCATTCTTTGGCATTGAGCCTGCGCTCGTTGACCAAGAAGGCAAAGAGCTCGAAGGTGCTGCAGAAGGTATTCTCATCATCAAACAAGACTGGCCCGGCATGATGCGCACTATTTGGGGCGACCAAGAACGCTTTGTACAAACCTATCTTTCAGCCTATCCGGGTAACTATTTCACGGGCGACGGTGCACGCCGTGATGAAGACGGTTACTACTGGATCACTGGGCGCGTTGATGACGTACTCAACGTCTCTGGCCACCGACTCGGAACGGCCGAAATCGAAAGTGCGCTCGTATTGCACAAAGCCGTTGCTGAAGCAGCAATCGTTGGCTATCCACACGACGTCAAAGGCCAAGGTATTTACGCTTACGTGACCTTGATGAATGATGCCGATCCATCTGACGCGCTCAAAAATGAACTGGTCAAATTTGTGCGCAATGAAATGGGGCCAATCGTCAGCCTTGATGTCATCCAATGGGCACCATCGCTACCGAAAACGCGCTCTGGCAAAATCATGCGCCGCATCTTGCGCAAAATCGCAGCCAATGAAGTGGACAGCCTCGGAGACACCTCAACCCTTGCTGAGCCGCAAGTCGTTGATGATCTCATAGAAAACCGAGCTAATCGCTAGTCAAATCTTCCGTCATTTTTTACATTAACCCGAAGCAGATCGACGCAAAATCGATCTGCTTCATGCTATGATCACATGACAATCTCTCAATGTGAGCTTTGCCATGCGCTTTTTATCTGCCGTTTGCTTTTTAGCCCTTTGTACGACATCTGCAACAGCACTTTCTGCGCCCACGTGGAATGCTACGACACTCTCTGACAGTAAAAATAACACCATCAGCGCCATCAATCGCCTGATAGAAGGTGAGAATCCTTGGGCAAGAAATGGCATGTCTCAAGAAGAAGCAAACGAGATCCGCGCTCAAATGGTATTTTCCGGCCAAGCACACACTTTTGACACACTCGATAATCGTACTGAAATACTTGCGCAGCTCAGCGAATCCTTACGCTGGACGGATGAACGCATCCCACTGTTATACCTGATCAGCCAAGCCTACAATGGCAATGACGCACGATCAGAACTCAACTTATACCAAGCCATTCTTGAAAATGACCGCGACAGCGCCGCCTATGCTTTTGCTCAGCTTGATCAGCTCAATCAGTCATTTAATGGCGCACTGACTGACAACATCGCGCAGTTATGGCAATACCATGGTTTCACACTGCGTGATATTTACATTGACCACGGGCAAGATCGCCCTGATATCTGCCTTGATTTCAGCCAACCTTTACGTGGCTTACCGGCAGGCAATTGGCAGCAATCAATTGAAATATCACCAGCGCCAGTAAGTGAAGGCCGCTATCTCGGCGATCAAATTTGCTATCGAGGCCAATACCAGCAAACCTACGACGTCACGATTAATGGCGCTCTCGAAAGCAATAATGACCTCACTCTTGGCGACAGTGAAACCCGCACCATCAATACCGGCGACCGCGATCCGATGATTCGCTTCGGCGAACGCGGCAAAACCCTGAGCAACCTCGCCAATGCACAAAACATCGCCATTGAAAGCAGCAATGTTGACCGTATCGACGTTGATCTATGGCTCATCCCGCAAACGAACTTGAGCAATACCGACCTAACCGACGCTATTGAACATCCACAGGACTACGGCAATTTTCGCTCACCTTCATTCCTCGACAAAAATGCCAGCAAACTCTACAGCGGCTTCTTCACCGTAAGCGGTGAACCCAACACCATATCGAGCAGCAATATCGCTTTCACTGATATGGTCGAGCCAGAGCAACGTAAGCCCGGTGTTTACATCCTGCGTATCAACAACCCTGCTGAAGAATACAGCGACGCACAAATCATCGGCTTTACCGTCAGTGATTATGGGCTAACCGCCTATTCCAGCGACACTGGCCTGTGGATCGACATGCGCCGCCTCGATAACGCCAAGCCTGCAACCGGACAAGAGGTTATTCTCTACGCTTACAACAACAGCGAACTCGGCCGCGCTACCACCGACGACAACGGCATGGCGGCATTCACCCAAGCACAAATCAGCGGCACAGAAGGCGACCGCCCCAGCCACTTGGTCAGCAGCGACGACAGCCAACTCACCTACCTCAATTTACGCGACAGCGGCTATGACCTTTCAGACAAAGGCCTCGATGGCAAAATTGACACCAGTCCACTGCCATCATGGGCGTGGATCGAACGCGGCATCTACCGCCCGGACGACACCCTGCATGCACTGTGGCTGGTCAAAAATCCAGATTTCACCCCGTATCAAAGTACTCCTCTGTGGCTCACTTTGCGCAGACCTGACGACGTAGCGCTGGTCAGCCAACCGCTCACTTCAGGTGACCACGGCAGCTATCAATTTACACACACATTCAGCCCCGACGCCCCGCTTGGATTGTGGACACTGAGCTTAACCCTCGGCGAATACGGACCGGTAATCAGCGAACAAAACGTACGCGTCGATGCCATCGTTCCGCAGCAAATAGAAGCCCGGCTGCAAGCCGAACAAGCACCTCACGACGGCCAGCCCTACCAAACTACCTTGCAAGCAGATTGGCTTTATGGCGCTGCCGCGACAGACATGCCGCTCAGTAATCAATACCGCATCGAAGCCGCCAATCGTAGCGCTTTTGCCGACCAATGGAAAAATTGGCAGATTGGCCGTCACGATGAACAAATTGACGCCACACTAGTATCACTACCCGATGGCACAACCGACGATCAAGGCCGCTATACCATTCGCATTAACCGTCTTGAAACACCATTTACCACCGCACCACTCGTACTCACCCTCAAAAGTGAACTTCATCCGCTCAGCGGACAGTCCATTACAGCCAGCGACACACAAATTATCGAGCGCGATGATCCGTACATCGCCTTACAGGCCGAACAGCGCACTGCCCACATCGCTTCATTAAATAGCGACGGCAACATTCAACCAAGCGAAGTACACTGGCAACTCTCACGCCTCACAGAAGACTACTACTGGTACTACGACGGCAGCAGCTGGCAATACCAAGCCAATACCACCAGTGAACCCGTCAGTAACGGCAACCTCAGCATTGGCGAAGAGCCAGCCCAACTCTCACTCGACATTGATGATGGCCTCTGGCTGCTCGAAGTGGAAGGCGACAACCCACAAACCGCGGCCAGCCTGCGCATTGCTTATGGTGAACAAGCGCCCGATCCGCAGCAAAATGGCCCGCAAACCATCCGCCTAACACCTGAAAAGACCACCTACAGTGACGGCGATACCGTGCGCGTACAACTACAAGCCCTCTTCGATGGCAGCGGCAACATTCATCTTGCCCAACGCGGCATTATCGCAACCTACCCCGTCACCTTCCGCGACGGTCAGGCTGAGCTTGAATTCCCGTGGCAAAATGATTGGCAAAGCGGCATTTGGTTACTCGCCAGCGGCTGGAATCAGGATCAAAATACCCGCACTCACCGCGCGGTTGGCTTGACTTGGCTTGGCGACGATCTTGCCACACGGCGCATCCCGCTCACCATTGACAGCCCTGATATCATCAGCGACAGCGAACAACCGATAACCATCACAGTACACACTGAAGATGCGGATAACGACACGCTGGTCAATATAGCCGTGATTGACGACGGCCTTTACCAGCTCGCAAAAGCCACCTTTACTGACCCGCTCAACGCCCTGTTTGGCAAAAAGCAACTCAACATCTCTTTCCATGATGTTTGGGGCAGCATCATCCGCCAAATTGACGCACGCCAAGCTGCATTGCGCAGCGGCGCAGGCGCTGATGAAGCGGGCAGTGCGCTCGAAGCACTGCCGGATGTGGACGTCTTGCTGCTGAGCAAATGGTCCGGCCCGCTATCTATTGATGAGCAAGGCAATGCAACCTATCAAATTGATATTCCACAGACGTTTAATGGTCGCCTGCGCGTCATGGCTGCCGCATACAACGGCGAACGTACTGGCCATAGCGAGCAAACCGTCACCGTCAAAACACCGCTGATCAGCGAACTCTATACCCCGCGCTTCCTCAGCCCCGGCGATCAAGGCACCATGCGCTTACGCCTGCACAATACCACTGACCAAGCGCAGACTTACACCTACGCCATTGATGCTGATCAGGGTATTGAGTGGCAAAATGCTGCCAATCACGGCAACATCACGCTCAATGCAGACAGTGCCACCGTACTCAACATCCCTTATCGGGTCAGCACACAAAGCGGCACCATCAGCATCAATGCCAATATTGATGACGGCAGCAAACAGCATGTATTTGATACATTCGTCGACGTACGTCCGTTGAGCCTGCCAATCAGGCAAACACGCTATTTATTGCTCGACCCGCAAAGCGACAATACCCTGATGACGGACAGCGAAGTAACCATTGCCATCGCGCAATTGCCGTGGCAAGGCGAACAAGTTCGCCAAGCACTTAATGACTATCCTTACTACTGCAGCGAACAAACCGCATCAAAGATCAACGGTGCGCTGCTTGGCGACGACAGTACCCTGACCAACCTCATTGCCCGACTGCAAAACAAGCAGCAACGCAATGGCGGCTTCAGCTTATGGTCTGGCGGCGAAAGCGACTTATGGCTCAGCGCATACAGTGCGGATACATTGGCAATGGCCAACCCCGATGATGCCGCACTCACGCGCAGCCTCAGCTATTTGAACCAACAAATTAATCAGGTCTCAGCGGACAGCAACATTGATCCAGCCGTTGCCTACGCCCATTACGTGCTCGCGCGCCACACGCCACCTGCACGCAATGCCACTCAAGGCGCACTGATCCGCTACAGCAAAAGCCTTGCCGAGCCATTGCCAAACAACGCATCTAGCTACGAACTCGCCATTGCCCTGTTGCAATTTGGCGAGACCCGCCGCGCGGAACAATTGCTCAGCAATATTGACCCGGACCTCAGCATTGATCCGTTGCCGCAATATGCGGACGCACTCAGCAACCAATTGCACACCCTCGCGCGGATAGACGAACTGCTCAATCATCAGATGCCGATCAATCAGGGCATCCGCGACGAACTGCTCAACCGCTATCAAAACCTGTTAAGCGCGACATTAGCGGCCTTGCAAGACAACAGCGCACGCAGTACGCAAACGCTCGCATGGATGGCGCGCCTCAGCAAGCAGCAGCCACAAAATTCGTCTGCAAGCGCAACCATCGACGGGCAAAGCCTCGCTGGTGACATGCGCAAATTTGCAGCAGGTAACCACAGCATTGCCAACCCGACGGACAGCGTACGCTACGCCATCATCAGCGATTGGCGCACCATTGCCCCTGATAGCGTCGAAGAATCCGGCTGGCGTATTCACATCGATTACTACGACGAACAAGGCAACCCTGTTGCAGACAACGCCACCACGCTGAATGCACAAATAACCGCTGTGGTCGAAATGAGGCGTGAGGATAGCGCCATGCCAGCAGACATCATCTTTGCTTACCCGTTTGCCGCCGGCTTCTCTGCCCCGCCTTTAAGCGACAGCGATCAAGCCCTGAGTAATCTGGAGCACATTGCATCAGCGCCCGAACTCGACTGGCCGGACATGCAGGAAAACCGCGACGACCGACACATCGCGGCCTTCCACCTCAACGCAGATGAAAGCACCATTCACCATGCCTTCACCCTGCAAGCAGCACGCCCCGGCAACTGGTACGCTGCCGGTTACGGTGTAGAAGACATGTACGCACCGGCAAATTATGCTCGCTACAGCGCCCAGTATTGGCGCATCAAAGACAATACGCAGCAATCTGGCATTAACGACTTACCGGTGCCAGAGCTCTCATTACAATCGCTGATTGAACATGATACTGAGCTACCATCAATTCAGCTCGAATCTGCTTCAGAATTAGACGACGGCACCACGTCTGAACCGGTTCTTAAGCTTGAGTCGACGAATAATGAAAGTACTCAATAAATATATGGCGATGTGACTTGCACCGAGCAAACCACGGCCAATCCCGACGACACAAAACCGACATGGATTCAAAACCAGAACTCCATGTCGGCTAACCATTACCGCACATATACTTTATAATATTGTGCGAATCCAATTATGGTTAACCAAGGAGTACAAAATGGGTACACGTACCGAACACGACACCATGGGCGAAGTCCAAGTCGACAGCGAAGCGTATTGGGGCGCGCAAACCCAGCGCAGCTACCAAAACTTCAAAATTGGCGGAGAAACGCTGCCTAAAGCATTAATCGAAGCGATGGCATTGGTCAAAAAAGCCGCAGCGAAAACCAACGTTGGCCTTGGCCGTATCGAAGAAAAGCAAGCTGATTTGATTATCGAAGCCGCTGACGATGTACTTGCAGGCAAGCTCGATAAAGAATTCCCGCTGGTCGTGTGGCAAACCGGTTCCGGCACGCAGTCGAACATGAACATGAACGAAGTACTCGCCAACCGCGCCAATGAAATCGCCGGCACAGGCCGTGGTGCGTACCAGCCTGTTCACCCTAACGATCACGTCAACCACGCGCAGTCCACCAACGACTCGTTCCCAACGGCCATTCACGTCGCAGCAGCGCGCCAAATCAACAGCCTGTTGATTCCAGCGGTCGAAAAATTGCGCGACACGCTCAAGGCCAAATCCGAAGCATTCAGCGACATCGTCAAAATCGGCCGTACCCACTTGCAGGACGCTACGCCACTGACGCTTGGTCAGGAATTTTCTGGCTACGTCAGCCAGCTCGACCACGGTCTTGACCGCCTGCAAGATGCGCTTAAAGGATTGTATGAACTGCCACTTGGCGGCACAGCAGTCGGTACCGGCCTCAACAGCCACCCCGATTATGCGGTCAAAGCTGCGGAAAACCTCAGCGAGCTGACTGGCTTGCCATTCGTCACTGCGCCAAACAAATTTGAAGCACTTGCAGGCCGTGACGCCGCAGTTTACGCTTCCGGCGCGTTGAAGACGCTTGCCGTCAGCCTCAACAAAATTGCCAACGATGTACGCTGGCTCGCCAGTGGCCCACGCTGTGGCTTCGGCGAAATCACCATTCCTGAAAATGAGCCCGGCTCATCAATCATGCCTGGCAAGGTCAACCCAACCCAGTGTGAAGCACTGACCATGGTCTGCTGCCAAGTTGTGGGTAACGACACCACCATCACCATGGCTGGTTCAGCAGGCAACTTCGAGCTGAACGTCTATATGCCGGTCATTGCCTACAACCTGCTGCAATCGATCCGCCTGCTTGGCGACGCGTGCAACAGCTTTGAAGAGCACTGCGCTTCAGGTATCGAGCCGGTACGCGAAAAAATCGACTACTTCCTGCATCACTCATTGATGCTGGTCACGGCACTCAACCGCCACATTGGCTACGAGAACGCCGCTAAAGTCGCGAAAACTGCGTACAAGAAAGACCAATCACTGAAAGAAACAGCGGTTGAGCTCGGCCTGCTCAGCGCAGAAGAGTTTGATAAATACGTGCAACCACAAGACATGGTCGCACCGAAATAAATTACACCATGTACCGAAGTCCTCGCTATAGCGAGGACTTTTTATATCTAACGTAGACATATTTCTACTATCGAAGATAATGTAAAATAGTCCGAACAGACTACAGTTTGAGTCAACAAAGTTTCTGTCGAAACAGCGCAAATTTATTCGCTTCTCTAAACACAGATAAATTTATAGAGTGGCTGTTCCACCAATCAGTTATCTGGAGAACAGCCATGACAAAAACCGTTGTTGTTGCATTTGGCGGCAATGCTTTAATTGACGATTCAGGTGATACTTCTTTTCCACACCAATACGCGTGCCTGACCCGTACCGCCGGTCACATTGCCGACCTCAAGGCAGATGGTTGGAATGTTTTGGTGGTGCATGGCAATGGGCCACAAGTTGGCTTTTCCCTACGCCGTTCGGAGTTGGCAAAAGCAGAAGTTTGCCCGATTCCAATAGATTACGCCGTAGCCGAATCGCAGGGTGCGATTGGCTTTATGTTCCAGCGTGCACTAAACAATGAAATGCGACGCCGCAACATAGATTGTGACGTTGCTGCCGTGGTCACACAAGCGGTGGTAGATGTTGATGACCCCGCATTTCACGCACCCAGTAAACCCGTTGGCAGCTTTTTAACCGAGGCTCAAGCCAAGCACATGCAAGCGCAATTTGGCTGGACGGTGATGGAGGATGCCGGCCGTGGATGGCGGCGTTGCGTTGCCAGCCCGAAGCCGAAGCAAGTGGTAGAAACCGGCATGATTCAGCGCTTATTGGCGCGTGATGCCATCGTCATCGCCGGTGGCGGCGGTGGTATTGCCGTCAGCGAAAATGCCCACGGACAATTAGACAGTCTTGAGGCTGTGATTGATAAAGACCTCACTGCGGCGATACTCGCTACCGCATTGCAGGCAGATTATTTATTGATCCCCACCGGTGTGCCAAAAGTCGCCGTACGCTTCGGCCAGCCCGACCAACAATGGCTGGATCAACTGGATGTTGCTCAGGCGCAAGCCTTAATCGAACAAGGCGAGTTTGGCAAAGGCTCAATGCAGCCCAAAGTCGAAGCCCTGTTGCAATACATCGCCGCCTGCCCACAAGGCTGTGGCGTGATCACCGATCCACCATCCATGCTTGATGCCCTTGCCGGACGCAGTGGCACACGCATTCAGGGCGAACCATGTCCATCAGCTGTGTAGATCAGCGCATTATTGCCGACCTGCCACTGCTACAACACGGTTGGCAGGTCGTATCAGTACACCGCCATGTCGTCAATCTGCGCCACGACCAACACAGCACCCTGTTGGCGTTAGTCGATCACAGCGTGGCTTGTGGCCCTCGACAGCTGCGTTGTCAGGGTTCATTACCGAGTCATCCAGTGGTCTTACGGCGCATACTGTCCCAGCTAGCCACGAATCTACCGACCCCGTTTGACTGCACCTTACAACCACCCGATACGACACTGAATCCAACGTCTTTGACAAGCGCATGGCAGTATTTGGCTGACACAGCAACTACGCCAACGGATACCTTCAACCAACAACTACAACAGCATTTACAACACACCATCCATACGCTGCTAAACGCATTAACCGACAACACGCCACTTGATCCTGCCGTACAAGCACTGATTGGTTTAGGGCATGGTCTCACGCCAAGCGGTGACGACTTTTTAGCCGGATTACTGATTGCTTTGAGCCTGCCGAGCAGCCCATTGGCACACTGCCGCACACAACTACAACACAGCATACTGCGCCACCACTACCGAACCCACCCCGTTTCAGCGGCCTTTTTGGACGATGCCATACGGGTGCAGGTCAGTGAACCGGTGCAGACATGTGTCACCGCCCTACACCAAAACCCCGACACAAACACCGCCACAGCAATCCAAGCACTCACCAACCTCGGCCATCGTTCCGGCCACGACATACTCAGCGGCCTACTCGCCGGGCTACCGCATGATGTAGCGCAGCGTGCGTTATTATGCCCATACCACTAAACACCATTGCCATACATTCACTGATGCCACGACAACCGCACTTCGGCCTGCTGTAAATAATCACGGCACGCTTGAAATACCGGTGTATCGGCTTCGGTCGGCCATGCGTAAAACAAGCGCGTAGCAGGCTTGCTTTCTACCAGCGCTTTTTTCAGCACATCACCACGGTTCAACACCTGCTTAATCAAATGATGCGGCACATAGCCAATGCCAATCCCCTGGCGCATGAACTCAATCGCCACTTCCAAATCCGGTACATAAATAATGTGCTGCCCTTCCAGCGCCCACGCTTTCTGCTTCGCGTATTGAACGGCGGTATCCATCACCATAACCACCGAAAAAGGCCGCACATCATCGGCAGTCAGCGGATGGGTACAGCTCGCCAACGGATGCGCACAAGACACGACAAAATCCCATTCCATTTCCCCCATCAATTCACAGACAATGCCCTCTAATTGTGGCGGATAATTTGGCGCACCAATCACGACGTCGCAACTGTGTTGGTACAGCGCTTCCCAGCAGCCGTTGTACACCTCGGTGCGGATACACAGCTCAATGTGCGGAAAGTGTTCATGCATATGGCGGGTTAAGCCGACCAAACCATCACGGTTGATGATGTTATTGACCACAATATTGAAGGTAATGGATGTCCCACCACCAATAGCCACTGTATTGCGCGCCAAGCTGTCGAAGCTGTTGAGAATCAACTGACTGTGATTGAGGAAATATTCACCAGCAGGCGTTAATTGCACCTTATGACCGCTGCGGTCAAACAATTCAACCCCCAGTCGGCTTTCCAAAGTACGCACGGTATAGCTGACCGCAGACGGCACACGGTGTAGTTGTTCGGCGGCAGTGGCAAAGCTGCCACAGCGGGCAATGGCGTGAATGGTACGGATGTTGTCTTCAGTAAAAGGCATGGTGTACTCGTGGCTGGATGGAGAGAAACGGCCGTGCATCACCGTGAAATTTTTTGATGATCACGGTCATCACACTGCAAACATTGCGCAGTATGGATGCACAAATGCGTGACGTAAAGCATGGCACAAACCATAAAAAGTATCAGCAAAATATTTGATGATAACACGCGATATTTTTCTCTTTATAGGTGATTATCCACATTTTACAATCTGCACCAATGGTACTGGCAATCCAGACCAGAACGACACAACAACACAGGAGTTGGTTATGAGTATGTTTATAGCACAACCGTTCAACCTTGATTTTGATCCAAAACACACTGCATTAGTGATGATCGACATGCAGCGTGATTTTGTTGAGCCAGGTGGCTTTGGTGAAGCATTAGGCAACGATGTTTCATTAGTACGCAGCGCGATTGAACCATGCAAACGGGTACTGGACGCGGCACGCAAAGCGGGCATCATGATTATCCACACCCGTGAAGGGCACCGCAACGATTTGACCGACTGTCCGGCAGCCAAGCTAACCCGTGGCGGCAAGACCTTCATTGGCGAACAGGGCCCCAAAGGACGTATTTTGGTACGCGGTGAGCAAGGCCACGACATCATCCCTGAGCTGTATCCACAAGACGGTGAACCGGTCATCGATAAACCGGGCAAAGGTGCGTTTTATCAAACCGATTTGCACGCCATCTTGCAAAACCGCGACATCAAAACCCTGATCATTTGCGGTGTAACCACTGAAGTCTGCGTCAACACTACCGCACGCGAAGCTAACGACCGTGGCTATGAGTGCATCATTCCCGAAGATTGCGTGGCTTCCTACTTCCCTGAATTCCAGAAATACGCACTGGAAATGATTAAAGCACAAGGTGCGATTGTCGGTTGGGTATCGAACGCCGACAACATTATTTCTGCCCTTGAAGCATAACCCTTCAGCGCGTCTGCCCTAACCCATCCGGCAGACGCGCCACACCCCACATAAAACCATTGCTGCGGCGCTGTTCATGTGCTGCGGTCACTGCACGTTTGTGCATGAAGGAAGGTACATATGTCTGTTCACCATCAAGTTTTCCCCAATCTGTATCAGGATTCCGTCTCACTGATGCAGATTTCTGCCACCCTCAGCGCCGCGGACGGTATCGAACAAGCATCCGTGGTAATGGGTAGTGAAGCCAATCTGACCCGTCTCAGTGCAGCAGGATTTGGCGACATCAGCGCCCGTCCCGCCGATTTGGTGATTGCCGTGATCGGAGAAGACGAAGCGTGCGCGCAAGCCATTGCCCACGCCGAAAGCCTGCTCAAACAAAAACACAGCGCATTACAAGACAGCGATGCCCCGCAGCAAGTGTGGCGCAGCAGCGAACACGTTTGCAGCGAACAGCCGCAAACCAATATGGCGCTGATTTCCGTCCCCGGACAATACGCCGTAGCCGAAACCATCAAAGCGCTCAATCTCGGTTTAAACGTGATGCTGTTCAGCGACAACATCGGCCTCAGCGATGAGCTGGCATTAAAACAACTTGCCGAAAGCAAACAGCGCATCGTCATGGGGCCTGACTGTGGCACAGCCATCATCAACGGCTTGCCACTCGGCTTTGCCAATGTCGTGCGCCGTGGACGCATCGGTGTGGTTGCCGCTTCGGGTACGGGTATGCAGGAAGTCACCTGCCGTATTCATGCATTGGGTGCAGGTATCTCGCAAGCCATCGGTACCGGTGGCCACGATTTGCACGAAAGCATCGGCGGCCTATCCATGTTGCGCGGATTGCGTACCCTCGCCGATGATCCGGACACAGACGTCATCGTATTGGTATCCAAGCCACCGGCAGCCAACGTGGCAGAACACATTCTCAGCCAAGCCAAGCAAGCAGGAAAGCCGGTGGTGGTGCTGTTCCTCGGTGCGGATATGCACAGCGATGACCAACGTATCATCATCGCCAATACCCTCGCCGAAGCTGCCGACAAAGCCGTTGCCGCCTTGCACGGCAATCCGGCTGCCACTCCAGCAGCATCCGATACCATCGATGCCACCTTACCCAGCAAGCGCCGTTATTTACGCGCCGTATTTGCCGGCGGCACATTCTGCTATGAAGCACAGCTTATTGCCCAACAGCACGGCATCACTGCTGCATCCAATACCCCCGTCAGCGGCAATCCCACTCTGGATGCACAAGGGCAAAGCGCCGCACACCTCATCATCGACATGGGCGATGATATGTTCACACAAGGCCGTCCGCACCCCATGATTGACCCGACCTTGCGCAATCAACGCATCGCTGCCGAAGCCAAACGTGACGACACCGCCGTAGTGCTGTTTGACGTGGTATTGGGTTATGGCGCGGCAGCCGATCCATTGGCGGATTTACTGCCCATCATCCACGCGGCACAGCAGCAAGCCGAGCCGCCCCTGTTCATCGCCCACGTCTGCGGCACAGACAGCGACCCACAAAACCGTGATGCCATTTGCGACAGCCTGCGTCAAGCAGGTGTCATCGTTGCCGCACACAATGCCGATGCCGCACGCCTTGCCGCATACATCATTGCCACGAAGGAGTAAACCATGAGTACCACCCTGTTTGGCGAACACACCCACGTTATCAACATCGGACTGGAAGGCTTTGCCACCGACATTACCCGTGCCGGTGGGGATGTCACCCACCTGCAATGGACACCGCCGGCCGAAGGCAACGTTGACAGCGGACGTGAACTCGCCGCCCTGATTAACGACCCTGAAATCGCCCAAGCCAACGAATTGGCCATGAGCCGCTACCTTGCTGCGCAGCCGGTCCTGGTGGACGTACTGCCGGCAGCCGAAGCCATTCCCGTATTGGCCGCCAACAAACACATCCTGCACGCCGGTCCACCCATTGCATGGGCAGACATGTGCGGGCCGGTACAAGGCGCACTGATTGGTGCAGTGCTGTATGAAGGCTGGGCGGACAACGCCGATGATGCCGCCGCCATGTTGGCGTGTGGTGACATCATGCTGGAACCTTGCCACCACCACAATGCCGTTGGACCAATGGCGGGCATCATCAGCCCGTCCATGCCGCTGTGGGTGGTCGAAAACACCGATTCCCCCAACCGTGAACGGGTATTCAGCAACTTCAACGAAGGACTGGGACAGGCACTGCGCTTTGGCGCCAACAACGCTGACGTTATCGAACGCCTCAAATGGATGGGCAGCGAATTGGCAGACGCTTTACAAGCTGCGGTCCGCCACAGTGGCGGCATCGAACTCAAGCCCATTCAGGCACAGGCACTACACATGGGCGACGAAGTCCATAACCGCAACGCCGCCGCCACCGGCCTGCTGCTCAAGCAACTGGTACCGGCACTGTTTGCCGCCAATATTGAGCGTGACGTCATGGCGCGGGTACTGGCCTTCATCATGGGCAACGACCACTTTTTCCTCAACCTGTCGATGGCTTCGTGCAAATCCATGCTCAACGCAGCAGCCAATATCGCCAACAGCACAATGGTCACCGTAATGGCGCGCAACGGCGTAAATTTTGGCATCCAGCTTTCCGGCACCGGCAAGCGCTGGTATCAAGCACCGGCCAACACCATTGACGGCCTGTTTTTCCCATCCTACAGCGCAGAAGATGCCGCCGCCGACCTCGGCGACAGTGCCATCACCGAAACCGCCGGACTCGGTGGCTTTGCGATGGCCGCCTCACAAGCCATCGTCAAATTTGTCGGCGGTACGGCACAGGATGCCATCCGCTACAGCCGCACCATGCAGGACATCACCATCGGCAGCAACCCCGCATTCACCATTCCGTCCATGAATTTCAGCCCCGTAGCGGCCGGCATTGATGCACGAAAAGTGCTGGACAACATGATTATGCCGGTCATCAACACCGGTATCGCCCACAAGCAGGCCGGTGTCGGACAAATCGGCGCAGGCATCACCACTGCCCCCGCATCCTGCTTTATCGCCGCCCTACACGACTTCACCCAAACAAGAACAGGAGCAGCCCATGACTGACATGATTGAACTCGCCGTTAACGGCACACTGATGCGCGGCCTCGAACTCAATCCCAACTTGATCAATGTCGGCGCACAATTTATCCGTGAAGACGAAACCGATGTCCACTACCGACTGTGGAGCATCAACGACAACCACCCCGCGATGATCCGCACCCTTGAAGCCAACCACAGCGTGGCATTGGAAGTTTGGGCAGTACCGGCAAACGGTGTTGCCCAAGTATTACAAAACGAACCTGCCGGACTGTGCATCGGCAAAGTCCATCTGAAAAACGGCACAACCGTTCTCGGTGTCCTCGGCGAACCGTGGTTGGTTGAAGGACAAACCGACATCAGCGCCAGCGGCGGCTGGCGCTCATACATCAACAGCAAGGAGTAGCGCCATGAGAAAAGAACCCAATCAAGCTGAACTCAGCACCGTATCCTGCTGGCAAATTGCCATGATTTTGCTTGGCATCGCCGTCACACCGGTCCTGATTGCCTCATCGGATCTCGGCGGACGATTGGCACTGGACAGAGCCGCCCCCGTCATCCTCTGTGCCAGTATCATCCTGACCATACTCGCTGTCATCAACATATCCATCGGTGAAAAAGCACGCCTGCCCACCTACGGTATCGTCAAATTTTCCTTTGGTGAACAAGGTGCGATTGCCATCAACATCCTGATGGCGATCAGCCTGTTCGGCTGGATTGCCGTGACCGCCAACGCCTTCGGCCACAGCATGCACGACTTGGCAGCCCATGTCGGCATCAACATCGCCGTGCCGGTTTGGGTCGCATTTGGTTGCGTCATATTTGTCGCCTCAACCGCCTTTGGCCTTGAAGTGCTGGGCAAAGTATCCAAAATCGCCGTACCGATTATCGCCATCCTGATGGTGGTGGTGCTGTATCTCGTCCTCAATAAAACCACACAGCAAGTCAGCCTCAGCGAACAAATGAGCTTTGGCGCGGCAGTATCATCCGTGGTTGGTACCATCATCGTTTTGGTCGCCACCTCACCGGATTTCGGCAGCTTCATACACAACCGCAAACATGCCATTCTCGCCGGCATCATCGCCTTTGGCGTAGCGTATCCGACCCTGTATTTTGTCGGCGCACTGCCTTCGGCACTGACCGGCGAACGCTCGTTACTGCAAGCCATGGCCGTGGTTGGTACGACTGTTCCCGCCGCCATTTTGCTCGTCTTCGCCTGCATTACCGGCAACGCGGGAAATATGTTTCAAGGCACACTGGTCGTCTCGACCCTGCTCTCACGCATCGCCAAATGGAAAATCACCCTCGCACTGGGTGTGCTGGCCTTTATTGTCGGCAGCCTGAATATCCAGTCGTGGCTCGTACCGTTCCTGCTCTTTCTCGGCATCGCCACCCCACCGGTAGCGGGTATCTACATCGCCGACTTTTTCCTCAAACGCAAAGCCGGCTACGATGAAGCCGTATTGAGTCAGGAAGCCAAAATCAAATACCCAACCTTTGGCGCATGGTTTGCCGCCTCGGTGGTGGGTTTTCTCACTGTCAACGGTTATTTCACCCTGACTGGCATCGCATCACTAGATTCCATATTGGTCGCATCACTGCTCTATGTCCTCTTTAACTGGCGAAATAAATAACAGCCATACAAAAGCCTCTCTGACTATATACCAGAGAGGCTTTACGAATTAATAACGTTATTCGCTATATTTTTCAGGGAATAAATTTCAGCCCTGTCACATTTTACTAATCTAATCAAAGATCAGTGCAAAAATACCGAATTCCCAAGCCATAAATCATAACTCCCTGCTTCATCAACCACAGAATGTGAGATACCCAGAGCCTGTCCTTTTCATGCACGCCAAATAGGGATGTGGGAAAAAGCCGGCATGTGGATTGCCGCCGGTGCAGGCTTCTGCGGCTCACTACTTGCCTTTGTGTTCAGCTTTATTCCACCGTCGCAAATTTCGGTTGGTAGCCCGGTAATGTACGTTGGTATTCTCGTCGCGCTCACTGCTTTCTTTGTCGCCTTGCCGTTTGTTATCTACGCGGTGAAAAAAGACAGCTGGCGTGATCCACAAGCCGACTTTGCCCCGTTTACCTGGGAAGCTCAAGCTTCCAGTGCTGCGCCGACAGCCACTAAAGTAAACTAAGCTAAAGATGGGGGCGGTACAGAGTACCGCCCCTTTTTCTATAAAGAGAGAAATGTCATGGATACAAATAATCTGCAAGACCTGCTCAACACCATCCACCACAAACATTGCCACGACAAAGGCGGAAAAAACGCCGACTACATTCCCTATCTCGCCAGCGTTCCATCCGACCTCTGCGCCATTGCCGTGGTCACCAACGATGGCAAAATACACAGCGCTGGTGACAGCGATTACGCCTTTGCCATCGAATCCATATCCAAGGTTGCCACACTCGCGTTGGCACTCGAAGACAAAGGTAGCGAAACCATCCGCAAGAAAATTGGCGACAGCCCCACCGGTCTGCCATTTAATTCGGTGATGGCTCTGGAGCTACATCAAGACAAACCACTGTCACCATTGGTCAATGCCGGTGCGATGGCGACAACCAGCATCATCAATGCCAAAGACAAAGAAGAGCGCTGGGCGCGTATTCTCGATTTCCAGCGGCAAATGATGAGCAATGGTGTTGCCCTCTCGGACGACGTTAACGAATCCGAGCAAACCACCAACTTCCACAACCGCGCTATTGCATGGCTGCTGTACGCCGCCGAACATCTGTTCTGTGATGCGATGGAAGCGTGCGAAGTCTATACCCGCCAGTGTTCGACTTTGATTAATACCGCCGATCTCGCCACTATGGCTGGCACGTTGGCAAATGGTGGCGTAAACCCCGTCAGCAAGCAACGCGTCATCAAAACGCAGAACGTACCGCATATCCTCGCCGAGATGATGATGGAAGGTTTGTACGACAGTTCAGGCGATTGGGCGTATAGCGTTGGTTTGCCCGGCAAAAGCGGCGTCGGTGGTGGCATCATGGCTGTTGTACCCGGCGTGATGGGTATGGCTGCTTTTTCACCGCCATTGGATAAGGCTGGTAATAGCGTCCGCGCCCAAAAGATGCTGCGTGAACTCGCACATACCCTTGGCTATAACCTGTTTATGCCCAAATGAAACAAATGTGCCGCAGTACCAGAGGTTGCTGACATGTGATTTTTATCCGCCAAACAGTGATAAATTTTGTTTAGAGCTAACAGGCAGCTCAGAAGATAACTATATCGCCGAGCTAATTAACTCAGCATAAGTGAAATTTAGCCCATTTTGGTAGAAAAGCGGATTATCCTCGCTATCTATTTATACCAAAATCGCTGTAGTGCCATTAATTGTCAACAGACGCTAAACCGGCTTAATAAAAAGCAGAACCGACAACCGGCTCTGCTTTTTTGTATGTTCAATGCCAAACTCAAAGGCCTGGCTTATTCGTACTCAACTTCCGGACCTTCCTTGTCGTCCTCTCTGCTATTTTCACGGTCCTGCTCAAACTCACCCCACATTGCATTCATCACCGCCAGTAAAACGGCAAAGCCAAGCCCCAATAACCAAGTGAAATACCACATAATTATGCCCCTTTAATAACGGCTGTGTGTGTTTGCACGAATATCTTCTTCGGTAATCTTGCCACGCAGAACGTAGAACGCCCAGCTGGTATAAGCCACGATAATCGGCAAAAAGATAATCACGCCGACCAATGTAATCAGCAAAGTGTGATGGCTCGACATCGAATCCCACACCGTCAGGCTTGAGCGCGGATCTGTGCTTGACGGCATCAAAAACGGGAACATTGAGACGCCAGCCGTTGCAATAATGCCAGCAAGCCCACACGATGAGCTGATAAAAGCCAGCCCTGTTTTCCCGATTCGTGCCAGCACCAGCGCCAGCAGAATACCAACGAACCCAAGTGCCGGTATTAGCATGGTCAGCGGATAGGTTTTATAGTTGTTGAGCCACGCCCCACGCTCTAGCGCAACGGTCTTGTATAGCGGATCTGAAGACCCACTCGGATCAATAGGCGAAGTAATCACGTAGCCATCAATCCCATATGCAATCCAAATGCCACCGGCTGCAAATGCCAAAATCGTTATCATCGCGCTATAAGGCAGCGTTTTACGTGTACGCTGATACACATCACCAGCACTGCGAATCATCAGATACACTGCGCCGTGAAACACGAACATAGCAACAGCAAGCACCCCACACAGTAAGGCAAACGGATTAAGCAAGCCCCAAAATGAACCGGTATAGAATGAACGCAATTCATCATTGAGGTAGAACGGTGAGCCTTGCAACAAGTTGCCAAATGCCACACCAAAGACCAATGTAGGCACGAAAGAGCCGACCAACAACAGCCAATCCCATGTATTTCGCCAGCGGTGGGCTTGGATCATGCTGCGGTATTTGAACCCAACCGGGCGAAAAAACAATGCCCACAAAACAGCAAGCATTGCCCAATAATAGCCGGAGAAAGCCGTACCGTAAGCAATCGGCAGCGCCGCGAACACCGAACCCCCAAGCACAACGAACCAAATTTGGTTGCCTTCCCAGTGTGGCGCGATACTGTTAATCACAACACGGCGTTCATCATCATTCTTGCCGATAAAAGGCAGTAGCATACCGACACCCATATCGTGACCATCCATGATCGCAAAACCAATGATCAGAATGCCGATAATCAGCCACCAGATCATTTTCAGAGTCGAGTAGTCAATAATCTCAAACATGGTGCGCCTCCTTTAATGTGTTGCTTCACGGTCATAGCGACCTGTGCCGAGAATACCCGGTCCTTGGCGAATATTGCGCTGCATCAGATACACTTCTACGATCAACAAGACAGTATAAAAGCCGACAAACCCCGCGATAGATCCCATCAGCTCACCTGCGGTGAGCGACGACGCAGAGACAACCGTCGGCAATACCTCAAAGACCGTCCACGGTTGACGACCGTACTCCGAGACGAACCAGCCACATTCGATAGCAACCCACGGCAATGGCAATGCCACCAGCAATATTTTGAGCATGTTGCGACTTTCGACAATTTTATTGCGCAATGAATTGATGAATGCCCAAGCAATGATACCGAGCATCATCACCCCACAGCCAACCATGATCCGAAACGTCCAGTACAGCGGCCACACTGTCGGCACGGTATCGCGCGCGGCATTGTGAATATCTTCTTCTGAAGCTTCGCTGATATCGTCGGTATAGGCTTTGAGCAACATGCCATAGCCCATATCTTCTTCGTATTTTTTGAATTGCTGCAACGCCGCTTCATCATCGCGGTTGGCGCGCAGCTGCTCTAGTGCGATAACGGCTTCTTTACCATTGCGCACTCGCTCGACGTTAGCGGCGATGATTTCCTTGATCCCCGGAATCGGGGTGTCCAGTGAATGCGTCGCGATAATCCCCATCAAATAGGGAATTTCGATCGCGAAGGTATTTTCCATTTTCTCTTCATCCGGCCATGCGATCAGGTTAAACGACGCAGGTGGTTTTTCCGTTTCCCACATTGCTTCGATCGCTGCAAGTTTGGACTTTTGAACGTGCGCCACACTGACGCCGGACTGATCGCCGAGAATCAGGGTCGAAAGGATGGAGGCGATACCAAAAGCAGCGGCAATACGGAAACTTTTCTTGGCAAACTCAACATTGCGCCTGCGCAAAAGATAGTAAGAGGATACGGAAAGTACGAAAATTGAACCACAGACGTAACCAGCCGAAACAGTATGCAAGAACTTATCCTGTGCATCGACGTTCAGAAATACATCGAGAAAGCTGGTCATCTCCATGCGCATGGTTTCATGGTTAAACTCAGCGCCAACCGGATGCTGCATCCAACTGTTACCAATCAAAATCCACAGCGCCGAGAAGTTAGTACCGAGCGCCATCAGCGCAGTAACCACTAAATGCTGACGGGACGAAAGGCGCTGCCAGCCAAAAAAGAATAAGCCGACCATGGTCGATTCCATAAAGAATGCCATCAGTCCTTCGAGTGCCAGCGGCGCACCGAATACGTCACCAACGAAAGATGAGTAATACGCCCAGTTGGTGCCGAACTGGAATTCCATGGTCAAGCCAGTGGTCACGCCAAGCGCAAAGTTAATCCCGAATAATTTACCCCAAAATTGGGTCATATCACGATAAACGACTTTGCCTGTCATGACATAAACCGTCTCCATGATCACCAAAATCCAGCTCAGGCCCAAGGTCAAGGGCACAAATAAAAAGTGATACAGCGTGGTTAACGCAAATTGCAGACGAGATAATTCAACAAAATCCATGATACCTCCTCATGACGCCATCCCTGTCTATTCCTACCCTTCAAGAAAAATATCACTGATGACAATGATTTTTCCGATGGAAATCTTTTTTCTTGCTTGCCAAATATAAATTTATGTTCATCTAGTATAGCGCGTTTCCCACACTCACACTAAAGCAAATAAACACTATATATTCAGTACAAAAGCCACCCTAATAGAGCCAATCTTCTACCCAATACACAGCCGCTTCACACCCTGACCAGCACGCAATTCATGGTGAGTCACCAATATCAAGATGCCATGCTGCTGATGAGCACATAAGCGCTCAAATAGTGCTTGTCGCATGGCTGGGTCTAGCCCGGCAAATGGTTCGTCAAGCAGCAATAGTGGATACGGCTTGAGCAGTAGCCTCGCCAATGCAATACGTCGCGCCTGCCCACCCGAGACAGCAGCACCGTATTCGCCGAGAGGCGTATCCAGCCCCAGTGGTTGCGCACACGCCCAATCGCGCAAATAAACGGCATCCAGTACTCGCCACAGCTCCTCATCACTGGCATGTGGCGAGCCAAGGCGTAAATTCTCCGCTAGGGTCAAGTCAAAAATCATCCACTGCTGCGCCAGATAGCCAATCTTCCCGCGCCAATCCCAAGCATCATACGCTTTGCCGTTGAGCAGAATTTGCCCATCATCCGGCAATAGCTCACCGGCCAGCACATCGAGCAAAGTGCTTTTACCGCCGCCGGACGGCCCATCAATCACCAACACATCACCCTGCTGCAAGGTCAAGCTGACCGCATCGGGGCCGTTAAATGCCTGTGGCTGTCGCGCACTGACCTGCTGCAAATGCAACTGCCAACCATCCTGCGGCAATGGCATCAATTCACGGTTACCATCGATATGCTCAAAATCGAGCAGCTGATTGAGACGATCGCGTGCGGCAATGCTTTTGCCGAGCGCATCAGCTTTGCGTACCAATGGCAGCAGCACTTCTCCTAACCCGAGCAAGCCAAGCAATAAAGCGAGCAGCAGCGGCACGGAAACATCACCGGACTGAACCAACAGCGCCCCGCGCCACAACAACAATCCGATGGTCACAATCAAGCCAAGTTGTTGCAGCAAAGTACACAAATTGATCAGCCGCGCACTGCGCAACTGCGTGTGGTTGTAATCGTGATCACGGGCGAGAAATGCCGCTGCAAAATCTGTCCAGCGCGACCATTGCAGCAACGCGGTCAATGCACCTAGTGGGGTCAGTAATGCACTACGCCGCGCTTCGCTTTGTGCAGCCGAAATACGGGTCAAGGCAATATTGCGCCATGCTGCAAATGCCGGTATCACCACGGCCAGCAACAGGAGTGGCGGCAACAACCACAATAGCAACAGCGGCGAAACCCACGCCACGAACAGGAAATAGCCCGCAAGCAACAGCCCCGCCCAGCCCCACGGCAATAGCATTGCCAACGGCCATTCATTGAGCGTTTCTACATCACTGGTCAAGCGATGCATTTGCTGTGCGGAATAGAGGCGTAATTGCCGTATAGGGCTGCGCTGTAGGCGCACAAACAGTACGCTGCGCAGATCGGCCAGCAATGCCAATACGGCATGGTGCGACGCCAGCCTTTCACCATAGCGCCCTGCAGTGCGCACGATGGCAAAAAATCTGATGATCGCGCCCGGCACAAAAAAATTAAAGCTATACACCGCACCAGCCGTCAGCAATCCCGCCAATGCCGCGGCACTGATGAACCAACCCGAGAGTGCCAACAATCCAACTGTCGCGATCAAAGTCAGCGTACCCAAAACCAATGCCAGTAGCCATGCCGGACGGCGGCTACTAGTGAGTTGGCGTAAGTCTAGCTTGCCGCGCGTGAGAAGCTTGTGCTTATGACGTTGCATCACTATGCCCCTCTAATGCGAACACACGGTCAGCCCACGTCACTTCGGCAACATCATGACTGGCAAGCAGTACCGTTTTTCCGATACTGACGCGCCCAAGTAGCGCCATGATGTCAGCACCGGTTTGCGGGTCAAGATGCGCCGTTGGCTCATCTAACAGCCACAATGGCGCATCACGCAATAGTAATTGCGCAATAGCCAAACGTTGCAATTGCCCTCCGGACAATCCGCGCCCATGTTCACCGAGTACCGTATTGATGCCTTGTGGCAAACGTGCGACCACATCAGCCATGCCTACTTGCTGCAAAGCGCATTCAAGCACCGCATCGTCCGCATCAGCTGCCGCCAAGCGTAAGTTGTCTGCAATACTCATCGCCAGCAAAGGCGGCTGCTGCGCAAGATAGCCGATCTGCGCCAGCCACGCTTCACGCTGTAGTTCGACCAATTCATGTCCGTTCACCTGAACACTCCCGCTGAACGGACGAAAGCCGAGCAATACTTGCAGCAATGTTGATTTACCCGAACCGCTTTCACCACAAATCACCACACGCTCACCCGACCTGAGCGACAAATCCAATGCTGGCAAGCAAACTCTACTGTTATCACCCATTACCGCAACCTGCGCAAAACACAAAGCAGGCGCATGGCAACTATCGAGCACTACACCGCCGGACGGCTGTGGCTCTTGGGCCAATAATGGCAGCAAAGTTGCTACTGCCGCCTCGGCCTTGGCCTTGTCGTGGTAGTCCGCGCCAAGCTGACGCAGTGGTTGATAAAACTCCGGTGCAAGTAGCAAGATAAACAGCGCACCTTGAAATGGTACCGGTATCTCGCCTTTCGCCCACGGTAAAATACCGAGCAATCCCAAGCCGAGATAAACCGCGACCAGCGCGATTGCCAACGAAGCAAACAGCTCCAATACCGCTGTAGAGAGGAAAGCCAATTTAAGCACCGACATGGTGCGTCGCTGATAATCACGCGCCGCCTCGTCGATTGCTTTTTGTGCCTGTTCGCCAGCTTGCAGGCGCTGTAGGGTCGCCATACCACGCACCAAATCGAGAAAGCGCCCACTCAATCGCGCCAATGCGTGCAACTGTTCGCGATTTTTATTGGCTGCGGCATGACCAACCAAAATCATGAATATGGGTACTAATGGTGCAGTCAGCAATAATAGAATAGCGGCGAGCGGGCTGTAATAGTATGTCGCGCAAATCAGCATCAGCGGCACAATCGCGACCAGCTGCTTCTGTATGTAATAGCGGCTGATGTAGCCATCTAGCGCATCGACCTGATCAAGTAACAGTGAAGACAACGCGCCATCGCTACCAAAATAACGTCGTGCCGGGCCAAGTACTTCAAGAGAAGTCAGCAGGCGCTCGCGCAAGCCAGTGCGCACATCGAGGCTGACGCGTAACAACATATCACTGCGCCAATGCTCAAGCACACTACGCAAGGCAAAGCAGCCGAGCAACCACGGCAAAATTTGCCACAACAACGCCATATAATCGCCACCACCCGCAACGGAAAACGACAGCCATGTCGCAAACAAATAGGCAATCAGCGCATTTTGCACAATCATCACCACCGCAGCAACAAGCGCAATCAGCAGCGCCAGCGATAGTTTCGCGCGATGTGGACGCGTCAAAGCCAATAGCGCCTGGCGCACAGAAACGTCACGCGCCATTATGTTCTCTTTTGATCCATTGTTGTGGTCATGGCCTGAATACCTTTAAGAGTGAACGCGGTCAGGCAAGGCAAATACTCGCGAAAAATGAAGCACAGCGCAATACTAACACCCACTTCACTGCGGCTACCCTCCCCTGTATATTCAGGGTAACGCTGTATCAGCATCCAAGCAATTAACCATCAAGCACAATGCGCCCAAAGGCCAATTGATCTACTCTACGGTGACATGCACCTCAGCCAGCTCGACCACACCATCAGCAAAATCAATCACGCGCACCAAGCAACCCGGCAACTCTACTTCTGTGCCTGGCTCAGGGAAATTCCCCAGCGTCTCAATAATTAAGCCCGAGAGCGTGT
This sequence comes from Cardiobacteriaceae bacterium TAE3-ERU3, assembly GCA_019218315.1. Classification (NCBI taxonomy): domain Bacteria; kingdom Pseudomonadati; phylum Pseudomonadota; class Gammaproteobacteria; order Cardiobacteriales; family Cardiobacteriaceae; species Cardiobacteriaceae bacterium TAE3-ERU3. The sequence continues at coordinate 55,145 of JAHUUI010000001.1, forward strand.
TTGGCCCGTCAAGTGGGAGCTTCAGGTCCAATTCACGGTTAATTTGGCGCAGACTCATGCTGCCTTCCACGCGATAAACCTGATCCTGCTGATGAATAATCTCCGGGCTTTGATCATTTTCATGCTCTGAAGCCAAATCACCGACGATATGGGTAAGGATATCCTCAAGCGTGATCAAGCCCTGAATATCGCCGTATTCATCGACGACCAACCCACTGCGGGTTTTGTGTTGCTGAAAATGCAATAGCTGACGACGCAATGGCGTCCCTTCCGGCACATACAAACAAGGGCGTAGTGATTCGAGCAATGATTCTTTGCTCAAGTGCTTATCGTGGAATAGCTGAATAATATCGCGGACATGTAGCATACCTTCAACTTGATCCAGATTATCGCGATAGGCAACCAAGCGACCATGGCGACTGGTCGTAATCTGCTCAATAATCTCATCCCATGGATCACTGAGATCCACGCCTTCAAGTTCATTGCGTGGCACCATCGCCTCATCAACTGAAATATCTTCCAATTCAAGCACACCCATCAGCATCTCCTGACGCTCAGGCGAAATCGATTGGGTCGAAGACGATAGCACAATACTTTTCAGCTCTTCATTGGTAATGGCCTCATCACCACTGGTCACCGAACGGATACCCAGCGGACGAAGCAGTAACAGCACAAACCAGTTGATCATCGCCACCAATGGGTAAAGCAGGAATACGAGCCCTTTAAGCGGGCGAGATGCAGGAAATGCAATTTTCTGTGGCGCAATCGCCGCCAGCGTTTTTGGTGCTACCTCAGCAAAAATCAACACAAGAATGGTCAAAATAATCGTTGATAACAACACGCCGAGATCACCGAGTAAACGAATGCCGATAATCGTCGCCAAAGATGTCGCGGCAATATTGACAAAATTGTTGCCGAGCAAAATCGTGCCCAATAAACGATCTGGACGCTTGAGCAAATTCAGCGAACGAGTTGCAGAAGGATCGCCCTCGTCAGCGAGATGCTTAACCTTATAGCGGTTGAGCGACATCATCGCCGTCTCGGAAGAAGAAAAGAATGCCGAAATCATCAGGCACAAAACAAGACAAATCAAAAGAACCCATATGGGTACGTTATCCACGAATACTCCTTAAGCGCGAATCACAAATTGCAAAATAACATTACTCACCACATACCCGGCGAGGAGCAGCGTGTAGCCCAGCGCATTGATCAAAACGATCTTCATACCACGCTGGTGGCCAATGAAGTAGGCAAAGCACAGCCATGAATAAACCAGCCATGCAATTATCGTCAGGACCGTCTTATGCCACAAATGCTGAGCAAACAAATCATCGACAAACAGCCAACCTGAAAATAACGACAAGCCAAGCAGGCACACACCGATCGCCGTCAGCCACATCATCATCCGCTCAAGCCCAACCAGCGAAATGACGTTATTACGCGTCAGTTGTTTTTGCTTTAACCGCTGGAACAGCCAGCCGTAAAGCAGCGCATTGATCAGCGCCACAGAAAGCACCACCCACGCCGCAATTGAGGACAAAATATGCCACAGCATACCCTGCTCAAGATTTGCAAGAAACGGTTTTTCCGCGTGAAATACCAAAGGCAAGCCAACCAGCACAGCATTGAGCAGGCAAATCATCACCCCAGCCAAAGCCAACTGCGCCCGCCATAGCCAGATGACGGACAAACACGCCACGCCCCAGCCATAAATGGAAATCACATTAAAAATAGAGAGATTAATAACCTCCCCTGCACTAACCTGCATAATCAAAACAGCCGCATGAATCTGGCACGCCAGCACCATCACACCCAGTGCCCAGAGCGCACTGAACTCTCCACGATTCACACGCAGGAACAAATAAGCAGACAGCAAATATATAAAAGAAGCGGCTATGGGCAGCCAAAGCTGCATAAGAAAGACCCTGTGTCATTGTCAAAACGAAGCCGCTATAATACACCAAACACATATAAATATGCCAAGGAGCCACGCGCATGTTTGAGAATTTAAGTGATCGCCTGCAAGGGACGATCAAAAAACTAAAAGGCCAAAGCCGCATCACCGAGGCAAACATCAGCGATGCCCTGCGCGAAGTGCGCATGGCACTGATTGAAGCGGACGTTGCCGTCCCTGTCGTCAAAGACATGGTCGCACAAATCAAAGAACAAGCCATCGGGCAAGAAGTCGGGCAAAAACTCTCACCTGATCAAGCATTCCTAAAAATTGTACAAGCTGAGCTCACTCGCGCCATGGGTGAGGAAAATAGCGCGCTAAACCTCGCCACCCAACCGCCAGCCGTTATTCTTATGGCTGGTTTGCAAGGCTCGGGTAAAACCACCTCAACCGCAAAACTCGCCAAAAAACTCATCAAAGAGAAAAAGAAAGTTGCTGTGGTCAGTGCGGACGTCTATCGCCCCGCTGCGATCGACCAGCTGCAAACCCTTGCAGAGCAAGTTGGCGCGACCTTTATCCCGTCAAGCACAGACGAAAAGCCGCAGACCATCGTCCAGCGCGCTCTCGATACCGCAAAAAAGCAATTCTTTGACGTCCTGATCGTCGATACCGCCGGTCGCCTGCACATCGACGAAAACCTGATGGATGAAATCAAAACCATCCACAGCGCCGTCAACCCAATTGAAACCCTGTTTGTCGTCGACAGCATGACCGGCCAAGATGCCGCCAACACCGCCAAAGCCTTTAACGAAGCTCTGCCTTTAACCGGTATCGTGCTCACCAAAATTGATGGTGACGCGCGTGGCGGTGCGGCGCTCTCTATTCGCCAAATCACCGGTAAACCTGTCAAATTCCTCGGTGTCGGCGAAAAAACCGACGCACTGGAGCCCTTCCACCCCGAGCGTATCGCCTCGCGCATCCTCGGCATGGGTGACGTACTCGGTCTGATCGAAGACATCGAACAACAAGTCGATGCAAAAAAAGCCGAAAAGCTCGCCAAAAAATTCAAGCGCGGGAAAGGATTTGACCTCGAAGACTTCCGCGAACAACTCGCGCAAATGCGTGGCGTTGACCTCGATAAAATGCTCGAAAAAATCCCCGGCATGAAAAACATCCCGCAAGAACTCAAAAATCAGCATTTATCACCAAAGAAAATCGCACGCCAAGAAGCCATCATTCTCTCAATGACCCCAGCTGAACGCCGCAACCCCGACATCATCAAAGGCTCGCGCAAAAAGCGTATTGCGGCTGGCTGCGGATTGGATGTCCCAGAAGTCAACCGCCTGCTCAAGCAATTCAAGGAAATGCAAAAGCAAATGAAGAAACTCAAAGGCGGCAAAATGAAGCAACTCATGCGCGGCATGGGCGGCGGCATGCCACCAATGGGCGGCATGGGCGGCGGATTCCCGTTCAAATAATTTTCTGAATACAACTAACTAAATACAATTATTGAATAAACAAAACCGGTCAAGCAAAGCTTGATCGGTTTTATTTATATCAGATAATCTATTCACACCCATGTGTGGCGGGCGACGAGACGTCAGATCGATTGCTTTGATCACAGTCTGGTTTCAATTCGCGCCCGCGTGAACGGGCGACCCACGATTGAGCAGGCGCAACAGAGTCGAGCCTTTGTTTCAATTCGCGCCCGCGTGAACGGGCGACGTTGACGACGGACTGATTCTATTTCCAAATTAAGTTTCAATTCGCGCCCGCGTGAACGGGCGACTAAATTATAGGCGTAATTTTACAGTTTTACGCCAAGTTTCAATTCGCGCCCGTGTGTAACGGGCGACTCACCGCCAGTACGCCACGTTTGATGCCATTTCAGTTTCAATTCGCGCCCGTGTGTAACGGGCGACCTCTCGACGCGGCGAGTTACTAGCTAAAGCAAAAGTTTCAATTCGCGCCCGTGTGTAACGGGCGACTCGAGTATTATTTGTCTGGGGGCTGGTTATTTCCTGTTTCAATTCGCGCCCGTGTGTAACGGGCGACGAGCCAGGTGTGCTGTTGCGTTACCAGTTTCGTCGTTTCAATTCGCGCCCGTGTGTAACGGGCGACTGTTTTGCTCATGTCTGGTGATATATTTTCATCAACGTTTCAATTCGCGCCCGTGTGTAACGGGCGACCCACGACAATGATGCAGACAACCCACGTGAGTGGGTTTCAATTCGCGCCCGTGTGTAACGGGCGACATTTAACTTCCTCGACTTTCCAGTCGTCAGTACGTTTCAATTCGCGCCCGTGTGTAACGGGCGACTGCCATCGCTAAATGGCTTGCTGTATCAGGTCGTAAAGCGGTTTATTCGCTAACCGACGCTGATACGAAGCAAATATTATGTCCAGTTGTTAAAGATCATGCAAATTATTGAAAAATTTTGCGTTAGTGTTTCGCCAATCTACCGGTAAAACAATGAGAACCTACGGTTAGCGATTGCCCGCTAGCTATATAATCAATGGATCACGAAATAAATCAAATCCGGCTTTGGCACCGTGGTGTTCGACTTTCTTTTGCCATTTACTGCCCAGTTGATAGAAGCGTAAGCTATCGGTTTCGGGATTGTATTCGTCGAGTAAAGCTGCTTTAAGTTTTACCCATTGTGCCGGTGTGATCTCACATTCAAATACAGAATATTGCACCCGCTGACCGTAATCCTGACAGCATTTGGCAATACGGCGCAAGCGCTTGGCGCCCTCCGGGTCTTCAAATGAAACGTCATACGTAATCAGTACCATCATAAACGTTACCTATCGCATCAAAAACGGGGGATAACAGGCAAGATCACCACGAAGATGCCGCGCCAATAGTTGTGCCTGTATGTGGGGCAACAGGCCAATCTCAACTTCTTCTTCGAGATATGGGTGTTGTATTTTTTCTTGCTTGCGCATTTGCAACGCCTGAAACAAGGCTTTACGACTGTCGTCTTTAAGTTCAACCGCGCCACTGGCAGCGTAGATAAAGTCTTTGTCTGCAAATTGACCACGATTGAGCATACTGATCACCATACGGTCAATCCACCACGCGCGGAACTCTTCCAAAATATCCTGAGCGAGGCTGTCTCTGCCCGGACGGTCTGCATGTAGGAATCCGACTTGTGGATCCAATCCGACACCTTGCAACGCCCCACTGATTTCTTTGCCAACTATGCTATACAGCAATGACAACATGGCGTTAATCGGGTCACGCGGCGGGCGGCGATTACGCCCATTAAAATCAAATTGTTGGCGGGTTTTGTCGGTTAGCAGATAACGGAAGACGGCAAAGTATTGTGCAGCTGCATCACCTTCAATACCGCGAACCTGATCAATATGATCGGCACTTTGTAACTTTTTCAGTGATGCATTGAGCTGACGGATGGCGATAGTGACGTCTTCATGTGCACCATGATTACGCTGTCGCCGTTGTAAAACACGCCGCGCCGACTGAATTTTTGCGGCAATGATATTGCGCGCGATGTCCAGCGGTGCTTCTGCTGATATGCGATATTGCGCACGCCGCAAAAGCACATTACCACTTTGCCGCCCTTGTAACCTGCCGAGGAACTTGCCATATTCACTATAAAAAGCCAGATTAACCTGATTCTCTCCACAAAACCCGAGTAAATATGGCGAGACCAATACGTTGCCGAAGCAAAAGATGTTGGCGATCGCATGTACTGGCAACTGGATAAGCTTTTTGCGCTCGCATTCTACGACCAGCGTCTCACGCTCTTTGTGCAAATAGCAGCCTTGCCTAGTGATATAGAGCGTATTCTGTAATTTACGCATAACGGCTACTCGATATTAAACAGCGCAGCCACATAGGCTTGGCTGTGATCATTGGCGATTTCTTGTGGCTGGCAGGCGTCAATCAACGAGCAGGCTTTGCAATGTTTGCCATAAACCGGTGCGGGTGTGTGCCCCGATTCAAGCATGGTACGAACATCAGCAATAATCGCACGGGTTGTATCGCGCAAGCGCTGACTCAGCAACACGGATTCACGCCGCCGCGTTTGCCCATACCAAATCACACCTTCATCAATCTTCACGCCACACATTTCTTCAAGGCATAATGCCTGTGCGCAGAGTTGCACGCTGTCTGAGTCGTCTGCTTTCTTGCGTCCACGTTTGTATTCGACCGGTTTTAGCGCATCGCTTACCGTATTCACTTCAAGCAAATCGAGTTTACCAATCAAACCCAATGCTTGCGAGGATACCGCCACACCACGCTCATAGCGGATACCTTTGCGCGTTTCGGGTACGCCACTGTCGACCCTTTCATGCAGTATTCTGCCTTGTGCGGTTAAAAAGTTTTCTGCCCACAACTGCTCGTTGTGAATCAACGCACATTGTCGCGGGCAAAAAGCGTAGTGCCGCAAGGCTGATAATGCAATCGCATCCATCATGGATACTTACAGCTTTTCAATCACCTCAACACCTTGTGCCTGCAAATCAGCCTGACCTTCAATGCTAATCCGATAATCGTCAAATCCGCTTGCCGGTGTGTTGGCTTCACCGTTGACCCGCTCGACCTGTACCGCATCAAACAGCTTGTGCGCGGGTAAGTTCCCCAGTGCATCCTTGTGCTTGAAGACGATGAGCTTGCGCGCACTCATTTCACCACGCGCCGCAGAGTGATCGTGCTCGAACATCAGCTGTAATGCCTGCCACAACTTGTCCAGATCCGCTTCGGAAAAGCCGGTCTTTTCTGCCAGCTTGGCCGATACAAAGCCATGCGCGCGGTATAGACCATAAGGCACAATATGCTTGCGTCCCATGGTGCGCTCTTTTTCAAGGTCTTTTTCGTTGGTCACCGCCATACGTGTTATCGATATTTCCAGCGGAATAATTGGATCGATAGACTGGGCAAAGGCAAGCTGCACAGGTCCGCGCACTTGACCGCTATTTACTTCTGTCGTCATCACCGCACCAAAGGTACGTACGTCAAAAAAGTTCTGGCACATCCATGCAGTAACTTCGCGCGCCTTTTGTTCGTCTTTGGGCAATTTTTTCGCAACCGGCTCGATATCCAATGCCTCATAAGCGCGCTTATTCTGCAAATTGAGTACGCTTTTTTCCTTGACGTAGATTTCATAACCGGGCGTATTTTCTTCGCTCATTTCAATGAAATTGCGAATTTTGCGCTTGAGGCAAACGTCCGTAACCAGTCCCTTGCTGGACTCAGGATCAAGGCGTGGCATATTGCCCGCATCAGGATCGCCATTGGGATTGCCGTTCTTTACATCAAAGAAAAAGACAAATTCATAACGGTTTGCAATACTCATGATCCACTCTCCTCATCTAAATTATCCAAGTCCAATTCATCAATATTTTCAACCAGATTATCTGGTGCTTTCTTACTTCTACCAAAACGCTCAAGATAATAGCCAATCGCAAAACGCCCTTGCTCAGACAAATCCATTGTTTTAGGGAAGAAAAATTCAGCATCGCCCTCATTACCACAATTTACGATATCCCCAAATTCAGTTTCTAACCATCCTGCCATATTCTTAGGGTTCTCTATCCACTTTGCTTTTTTCCCTTTACATAAGTCAGCTATATGATGATGATAATTCTTTATTAATAATGGGAAAACAGACTCTGGTCGCGCAGAAGCGCTCCCATAAAAACGCGTTTTTATACCAGCATTAATATCCCCCAATGCCGAGTTTTGCGCCATTTCTAACACGGCAAACAGCCGCCCCAGCCGATAGGCAATATCCTTTGTTTCTCGATCCAAAGCCATAGAAATATTCTCCCCTTTATTGCGTACTAAAATCGCTTTAATCATTGCTACCCGCAACGGACTGACCTCTCCATCCGCGCGCAAGCGACTGACAATCTTGCTCAGTAACGACAGCGGATACGGCTTGCCACTGATCACGGCACGCATCAGTTCACCGGCCAAATGTGGCGATATATCCTTGCTGTCCGATTTTTTCAGCTGCCCATTGGCATCACGCCGCTTGGGCACCGTTTCAATCAACAAGCGCCATACCGAAGGCAGCGTTCGCCACGGTACAGGATCAAGCATTAAATCGTTATAGTGGGCGGCAAAATGGCGGGTAAGCTGAATCAAATCGGTTGCTAACCAGAAACGAATTGAAATCCGCGCTGCATTGGGCGCCAAGCCCAGCACATAGCATTGGGTATCGGGATCAAGATCAGGGCGCAGTTTGCTCAATGGTTGCCCTTCTGCCAAGCGTTGCAAAAATACCGATAGCTGCTGATTTTCAGCGTCATCATCCGGCGGGCTCATCACTTCGGCAAATAAATCTTCCGCGGCTTCGGCCTGCACAGCATCATCTGCAACCGCCCAAAACACCGTACTGGCATCACCAATACTGACGCACTGGCCATGATCGCGATTGAGCAAATAATTCAGTGCGGTTGTGTAGGCAAAAGCCGTTGAAGCTGAAACCGGTGCGTTTTCACCCTGTGATTTACCGTAAGACTCAAACGCATCCTGATTAAATGACACAATCGAGCCACCGGACGACTGCCCGCCCCATACGCCTTTAATCGCCGGATGAACCCTTGCTACCGCAGCAGATTGCCCATCCAAACACGGTACGGCTTCACCTTCACCACGATCGAGATATGCCGCCCAAATGGCTTGTGCTGCCGGGCGCTGATGCAAGTAGTCCATATCACCATCAAGTCGAAACACAACATTGGCATCGACCACCTCAAGCGGGCAAACCGATTCGGCAAATCGCCCCGGTTGCCAACGCTGCAAAAATGCCTTGAACGCCTGCAAACCTGCATCATCATTGTCTTCTAGCAATTCAAGGTGCCAGTCGCGGAAGGCTTCAAAGGTTTCACGGTAGGCAGTCACCCACGGCGTTTCCTTGGCTGCCTTTTTATCCTTGTTACCTTCAATACCCAGCGTATAGGCGGTTTTATCCCACAAAAAATTGGGCTTGATGCCAGAGGCACGTTTTTCCAAATGTTTCGGCACAGCCAGCTCTTTGGCTTTGGGCTTTTTATCTGCCGTCAGGTTGGGGATAACATCAACCACTTCACCATCTTGAGACAAAACCAGAACATAACCAATTTTTTCCTGACTGTAGCCAAATGGCGGTACTTTAGGCAAACCGGCACTCGTGGTTTGGCTTGCCAAGCGCTGATAATATTGCGCCAATGCCTGCACAATCATGACATCACCCCTTCCGCGTGTAGTGGCGGTACGTCAATCACACCATCTTTCATTTCAGCACGGAAAAAATGCGGCGTTTGCTCTTGCCCAAAGGTAATATCGTGCAGCATCCAACCCAAATCCTTATCCGCTGCACTACCCAGCTCATGTTTCGGGAATTGTGCCGACTGCTGTGGGTCAAGCCATGCGAAATGCGCCGGAAACTCACGCACACCAAGGCATGGTTGCTGGAAGCATTGCCCCTTTTGCGCGCGCCGGTTAAACATACTGATGTGTTTGGCGGCTGAATTGTCCGCACTTTCGGCACCGACCAAGCGAAAATGTGCTTCAATGATATAAGCCACATCGCGCAGCACCGTCGCCGCACGCTGCTGGCGGTCTTCTTCGATGAATGTGGACAAACCGGCCGTACTCTTGCGCTTCATCGCACCGCTAACCGTACTGGCTGACAGTTTGCTACCCAATTCATTGCGCCGTACCGACTCAAAGCGAATCGGCTTTAACACGTGAATACGGTCAATCACCCATTCAATTTGCGGCTTCCAATAGATCGCTGAAACGATGCCCCGTGCTGCAGACGGCGTCATCACATCATAACTCACACGCTCCACTTTCATCTCTGGTCGGGTAAAGCAGGCATAATCACCCCAAACATGCAACGCGATACCATAGGCCATGTTTTACTCCATATACTCACTTGAGCATCATCAAAATATACATTTCACGTGCCTCTTGCGAGGCACGACAATCATGAGTCAAAAATACTCTATTACAGTTTCAATCCACTTGAAGATACTGTCCTTCAAGACGAAAATCTGAAATAACAAAATTGATAGCAGCAGTTTGCCACTTCCCTCGATAGACAAGAGATAACTTTCATCGTCTCGCTTCTCCATACTAACGCGCCACTTCAAGCCACCAAGCCTCGTCTAACCTTCATGATCAGCCTATTTTATCAAGATTCTGTAGCAGAATCTATGATAATCTTCTGTAAAAGAGTATAAGGATATATTCTTTAAAGCACCAAATCAAACGAAGATATAAAATCAGGATTTTTCCAGCTTAAGCCAGCCCGATCATCGTAAAGCGCCAAGCCAATCAATACTGGAAACTGCTGTGCAAAGCGCTGTGGCTGGACAAATTCTACCCGCCCCGTTTCACACAAGGTCTGCAATGCTTGTTCGGGAATTTGTACCAGATACGGCTGCAAACGGCGCATTAATCCACCAATATGCTCGGCGTAATGCAGACGCTCGATTATTTTTTCTGCTTCGCCGTCAAACGGCACAATCAGCGGCAACATATAGCTATCAATCATCCGGAATTGCTTGGTAATATCCTGAAAAGGGAAATCCAGACTTTTTGCCGAACCGGTATGCAGTTCAACCAAGCGATGTTTGTCCAATTCATTACCCATTTGCGCATAGATGCGCTGGAAGTAGTAGGTCATCGCTGCTGTTGATAACGCATCATCGTGGTGACGCAAGGTTTCGCGCATGATCGCTGCCAAGAATTTGATGCTCGGCGGCGTCGGCCAGCCCACAGGGGCAAATACCCACACTTCACTGTCTTCTGCCGATCTCTTTCCTTCACGGTTACATCGCCCCGCCGCCTGTGCCACAGAATCCAGCCCCGCTTCAGCACGCATCACAAACGGGAAATCTACATCAACACCACACTCAATCAAAGACGTACTGACCAAGCGACATGGTAAACCGTCACACAAACGTTGCCTTACTTCGGCCAGCACTTGCTGGCGATGCGCCGCACACATCAGCGTAGTCAGGTGATAAACCCCATCCAGATCAGCCGCTGCTTCATACAACGCACGCGCATGGCGGCGATTATTGACGATCAGCAGCATTTGCTCGTGTTGTGCAAGGATATCGTGCAATGCGGTATCGTCTTTTTCGCCAACGTGATGCACCGTCACGCGCTTGAGCTCAGTAAAAAGCTTTTCCGGTTCAGGCGCAATTTCCCGTACCTGCTCAAAGCCATTATAAAAATCATTCTCTTGCTGAATAGCGGGCTGGGTCGCGGTACATAACACAACGCTACAGCGGTAATTCAACGCCAATTCATCAATAGCCGCCATAATTGGGCGCAATAAGGTCAGTGGGATCATTTGCGCTTCGTCGAGAATAATCACGCTACCGGCGATATTGTGTAATTTTCGACACTGTGAAGAACGGTCAGCAAATAACGATTCAAAAAATTGCACCGCCGTCGTGACAACCACTGGTATTGACCAGTTTTCCGATGCACGACGTAATTTATCGCGCGTTTCCTCATCTTTGATACTGCGGTCGTCAAACGCACTGTGGTGTTCCAATACGGCTTCTGTACCCAAAGCACCAAAAGCACGGCGAAAAACAGCCGCATTTTGCTCGATAATGCTGGTGTAAGGAATCACATAAATAATGCGCCGCATCTCTTGCTGCAAGGCATGGCGTAAAGCAAAAGCCATCGAGGTCAATGTCTTGCCGCCACCCGTGGGCACAGTCAAGGTGAATAATCCTGCCGCTAACCCCGATTGCGCTACGGCATGGTCGAGTATGTGGTTACGCAACGTATTAATCGAACCATATGTGGTGCTTTGTGTACGTAAACCATCCATATAACTTTGGAAGGCGTCATTCAGTGCGCCAAGTGATGGCGGCTCATTTAATTGAACCGTATTGCCCTCAAGTTTTTCGTAATAATGCTGCGTATCAAGATAGTCTGCATCAACCAAGCACGAATAAATCATACGGGTCAGCATGGCCATACTGAATCCGGCTATTTTTTTTCCTGGCTTAAGGGATGGTGCGGTAAGCGTAGCAGGCAAGGCAATTTCTTCTTGCCACAAATCGTCAAGCACTTCCAGATCAGATCCAAATTGCAAATCCAGACGTTGCTCTAACGTACGCCGCTTATCGCCCTTTTGTACCGCATTCGCCAATCCAGCATGATGACCGGCAATCACAAAAGCCAGTATTTTTGCCAAAGCCACTTCAAGCCGATTTGCTGCCCACTTTTCAACCGCTATTTTTGCACCCGCAGTAGCGTGATCGACACTGCTACCACCGCGCAAACGTTGCTGATAGCGTGCGCTGTATTTACCCAAATCGTGCAATTTACCGGCAACTTCAGCCAGCTCTTGGGCTCCGAACACACGGGCAAACTCACCCGCTACAAGCCCCACTGCAAGCAGGTGATCGTCTAGCCGTTGCCAATCTGACTCGTCACCTTCCGTGCCAGAATGGGCAAAATAGGTTTGCTTGCTATCCATCAACAGTTTTCCGGTATATCAAATGATTTGCCAAAGCCGAGGATGAGTTGTCCGCCTTCGGGGATTAAGCGGATAAGATGAAAGTCGCCGAGGCCGCGCAGCAGTTCGACGGTTTTGCCGTGACGGGTTTGCAGCGCGTCGAGTAAGGCTTGGTAATCAGTATGATTACGGGAAATGGTTTCGGCACGAACGGGTTGGGTCATGCGGCGGCGCGAATAGATGTTGCCGGTTGCGGATTCATCTTTAAGCAGCATAATTTGTCCGCGTCCGTCAGCCAGCAATGCTTTGGTACGCGCGGCAAGTGTCGAGATAAAGATGTAATAGCAACCATCTTGAAAGACAAACGGCGCATGGCTGAGCTGGTTGTCGCCACAGCTCAAAATCAGACCAAGGCAGCTGTCGCGCAGTTCGGCGACGTAATTGGCTTCTTGCTCGGTAAAGGGTTGACGCAGTTTTTGCGCTTCTGAATTACTCATGGCTTAACCTCTTTGACTTCTATTTTGCCTTCTTTGACTACTTCAAGTAGTTTTTGAGCGTCAAGATCATCAGGGTAATTTTTAATGTAGGCTTCAAGCATTCTTTGCCCTTTTGTGGTGTCCTGATTACCGAGATAAGCTATGGCAAGCGCTTTGGCCGCGCCTGTATTATCGCTTTCATACGCTGCTTTGAGTTGGGTAATGGCACGCTCGGTCTGCCCACTGTTGGCAAGGAATATACCGTATTCCTGTTGGATATCGGCCAGTTCTTTACCTTTAAATTGACCGAGTAACCATTGATAAATACGATCTGCCCCGGCAGCAGCATTTGGTATATCGAGGTTGTGTGCAATCACACCAAGGCGTGCTTGCTCACGAACAAAATAAGGATATTCCGGGCTGTCTTCGGGAATGATGGTTTTAATCAGGTAACCGAGCTGGCCATTAAATGCTTTGACATTTTCGACCATTTTGGCGTGATCCGCATCATTATCGAGTTTGGTTGGATACTCGCCAGCATAACGCGCCAAATGGTTGACCATCTCGTGAATTTTATCCAGATGCACATCCGCACCCTGCTCTTTTTCTTCAATAGCATTCATAAATTCGACCGGCTGATACGGTATCGTCCAGCCGTTTTGCGCAAGCAGTAATGCTGCCAATAACAGGCTTGTGCAACGCATGTTTTCTCCTTAAATATTCGTTATATTGAACTTCACTGGTAATCACTCTACCATGTGTTTCTTTTCAGGAGGTTATCATGAGCAAGAAAATGAATGTTGAGAGCTTTAATCTCGACCACACCAAGGTCAAGGCGCCCTATTTACGCCTTGCCGACAAGAAAACTGGTGATAACGGCGATGTAATTTATAAATACGATTTACGCATTTGCCAGCCAAATAAAGATCACATGGATATGCCTGCACTGCACTCTTTGGAGCACTTGATGGCTGAATTGTCGCGCAACCACAATGAGCACGTACTCGATATTTCCCCAATGGGCTGCCAGACTGGATTTTATGTATCGCTGATTAACGAGCCAGATTATCAGACCGCGCTGGACATGATCGAAGATACGTTAAAGGACGTGCTGGCGGCGACTGATGTACCAGCGTGTAACGAAGTACAATGCGGATGGGCTGCAAGCCACTCACTCAAGGGCGCTCAAGAATTGGCACAAGCGCTGCTCGATAAGCGTGATGAATGGGAAGAAGTATTTGCCTGATATAGCCAAACGCCTTTAACTGCATACAGTATTGTACGAAGTTTCGTTCAGCTATAGATAATGAGATACAAAAAGCCGCTACGGTAAAACGCAGCGGCTTTTTTGTATACGGATTTAGGCTGTACGTAATGCAGCGATAAAATCAATATCCAGAACAATATCGGTTTTTGGAATCGCACAGCAGGCGATGACTTCGCCGGGCATGGCAAATGCCAGCGGCGTACGTACATAGGTAAATTCGCCCTGCACGCGTACCCGACAACTGCCGCAATAACCTTCGCGACATTGGTACTCAACCGCATGGCCAGTACGCTGCAAGCCATCAAGCAGCGTTTCTCCCGGCCGGAGGGTAAAGCGATGATTGTTGGTCTTGATCTGGCTCATATTACAGCTCGAAATCATCCAAATCGTCCATATTGACTTCCGAGTCAATCTGACCAATCAAGTAAGAACTGATTTCCACTTCCTGTGGCGCAACTTGCACGTTGTCTGACGACAGCCATGCATTGATCCACGGAATTGGGTTTTGCCGTGAATTTGGGAATGCAGGCTCTAGCCCAACGGCTTGCATGCGTAGGTTGGTGATGTATTCAACGTACTGGCAAAGAATATCGCGATTAAGCCCGATCATCGAGCCATCCTTGAATAGATAGTCAGCCCAGTCTTTTTCCTGCTCGGCCGCGAGTCGGAAAATCTCAAACGCATCATGCTCACACTCTTTGGCAATTTCCGCCATTTCCGGGTCGTCTTGACCACTGCGCAAGATATTGATCATGTGCTGGGTACTGGTCAAGTGCAGGGCTTCATCACGCGCAATCAGTTTGATGATTTTGGCATTACCTTCCATCAATTCGCGCTCAGCGTAAGCAAATGAGCAGGCAAAGGACACGTAGAAACGAATCGCTTCCAGTACGTTAACGCACATTAAGCACAGATAAATCTTCTTCTTCAGCTCACGCTCATTAACCACACATTTTTTTCCATTCAGGGTGTGCGTGCCATAGCCAGCAAGCAAGTAGCGTTGGGTGTACTCAATCAGGTCATCGTAGTACTTAGCGATGTCTTGCGCACGTTTCTGAATGTATTCATTCTCGACAATGTCATCAAATACAAGGCTAGGATCATTGACGATATTACGAATGATGTGTGTATACGAACGCGAGTGGATGGTTTCTGAAAATGACCACGTTTCAATCCATGTTTCCAATTCAGGTATAGACACCAACGGCAACAAAGCCACATTCGGACTGCGCCCCTGAATTGAATCAAGCAAGGTCTGGTATTTCAAATTACTGATGAAAATATGCTTTTCGTGCTCGGGCAGGTTCTGGTAGTCGATACGATCTTGTGAGACGTCGATTTCCTCCGGTCGCCAAAAAAACGACAGCTGCTTTTCAATCAGTTTTTCAAATACTTCGTACTTTTGCTGGTCGTAACGTGCAACGTTAACCGGTTGACCAAGAAACATTGGCTCGAGTAACTGGTTATTTTTCTGTTTGGAAAACGTGCTGTAACGGTATTCACATGCTTCGGTCATCGTGTGGCTCCTTATATTTTGCAGGCGCCGCCGGCACAATCGTCGGCGATGTCGTCCTGGCTATCGGCTGCCCCATCACGCGTGTTGTGGTAATACAGGGTCTTAACGCCCAGTTTATAGGTCAACAATAAATCCTTAATCAGCTGGTTCATCGGTACTTTACCGCCCGGGAAGCGCTGTGGATCGTAACTGGTGTTGGCTGAAATGGTCTGATCGACGAACTTCTGCATCACGGCAACCAGCTGTAAATAGCCTTCGTTGCCCGGCATTTGCCATAACAGCTCATAGGCATTTTTCAGGTTAGCGAAGTCCGGCACGACCTGCTTCAAAATGCCGTCTTTCGAGGCTTTAACCGATACAAATCCACGTGGTGGCTCGATACCATTGGTCGCGTTGGCAATCTGGCTCGATGTCTCTGACGGCATCAGCGCACTCAAGGTTGAATTACGCAGGCCATGAGTGACAATTTCTTCGCGCAACGCTTCCCAATCAAGCTGTAAAGGTTCATTACAGACATTATCGAGTTCCTTTTTATAGGTATCGATTGGCAATTTACCTTGGCTGTAAGTCGTCTCGTTAAATGCCGGACAAGCACCCTTCTCTTTTGCCAACTGATTGGATGCCTTAAGCAAGTAATATTGAATGGCTTCAAACGCGCGATGAGTTAAGCCCAATGCCGAGCCATCGCTGTATTTAGCACCATTTTTGGCCAGATAATACGCGTAGTTGATGACGCCAACGCCAAGCGTACGGCGCTTGCGCGTCGCATTGTGCGCGGCTTCAACCGGATAATCCTGATAATCGAGTAGTGCATCCAAAGCACGGACGATCAAGTCAGCCACCGGCTCAATCTCGCTTAAATCTTCAAATGCGCCAAGGTTAATCGCTGACAACGTACACAAGGCAATCTCGCCTTCTTCATCGTGCAGATCATTAAGCGGTTTGGTTGGCAGTGCAATTTCCATACATAAGTTGGACTGGCGCACTGGTGCAACAGCTGGATCAAACGGGCTATGCGTATTGCAGTGGTCAACGTTCTGAATGTAGATACGCCCTGTTCCGGCGCGCTCTTGCAGCATCAGTGAGAATAAATCGACGGCGGGCACACTACGCTTACGGATACTGTCGTCTGCTTCATATTGCTCATACAAGCGCTCAAACTCTGCCTGATCCGCAAAAAATGCGTCATAAAGGCCTGGAACGTCTGACGGCGAGAACAAAGTAATATTCTGCTTTTTCAAGAGGCGCTGATAAAGCAAGCGGTTAATCTGTACACCATAATCCATGTGGCGGACGCGGTTCGCTTCGACACCACGGTTATTTTTCAATACCAACAAAGACTCAACTTCAAGATGCCACATTGGATAGAACAAAGTCGCAGCACCACCGCGTACCCCACCCTGCGAACAACACTTGACCGCAGTTTGGAAATGCTTGTAAAACGGGATACAACCAGTATGGCGCGCTTCACCGCCGCGAATCTCACTGCCCTCGGCGCGAATCCGGCCAGCATTAACGCCAATACCCGCGCGCTGTGAGACGTAGCGCACAATCGCACTTGAAGTAGCGTTAATCGAATCAAGGCTATCGCCACACTCAATCAACACACATGAACTGAACTGGCGCGATGGCGTGCGCACACCGCTCATGATTGGCGTTGGCAGAGATAGTTTGAACGTGGATGCTGCATCGTAGAAACGCTTGACGTAATCAAGGCGAGTTTCTTGAGGATAGCTGGCAAACAAGCACATCCCAACCAGCATATAAAGGAACTGTGGGCTTTCGTATACTTCACCAGTCACGCGGTTCTGCACCAAATATTTGCCCTCAAGCTGCTTCACCGCAGCATAGGCAAAGTTCATGTCGCGCCAGTGATCAATATAGTCATTCAGCTCGTTGAATTCAGCTTCGCTGTAATCACGCAAAATATGCTGATCGTATTTACCATGCTCAGTGAGCTTTTGGACATGCTGATAAAAGTGTGGCGGCTCGAACTCACCATAGGCGATCTTGCGCAGGTGAAAAATCGCCAAGCGTGCTGCGAGATACTGATAATCGGGTGTTTGCTCAGAAATCAGGTCAGCGGCTGCTTTAATGATCGTCTCATGGATATCATCGGTACGGATGCCATCGTAAAACTGGATATGCGAACGCAGCTCAACCTGCGATACGGAAACATTGTCCAGACCTTCAGCGGCCCAAGCAATGACGCGATGAATTTTGTCGAGATCAATCTTCTCTTTGCGCCCGTCGCGCTTAGTAACCTGTAAATGCTGAAAATCTACCATACCGCCCTCAAACACAATATATATGGATCAAAAATGACTTGGCACACTATATAGTGTGCCAAGATGAGAATCAATCTTTACTTTTCCTGTGTCATGGCAGTGGCCTGTTTCAACGACGAAAAAAATTTTTATCCACCAGATATCCACAGGATATATGTATCCGATAGACGCAAAAAGGCCGCACCTAAGCGCGGCCTTTTAACTAACAATATAAATATTAATTAGTTAGGCATAATGATCTGAGGACCATCCTGCTCACCCTCTTCAACCTTATCAACATCGACAGAGAAATTCAGGGTTACGCCAGCAAGTGGGTGATTACCATCAATCACGACCACTTCATCACCAACTTCCTGAACAAATACAGTGACAGGGCCTTGTGCTGTTTCAGCCTGTAACGGCATACCAGCTTGCAAATTTGGAATATCTTGCAACTGCTCACGAGGAACGCGCTGAACCGCTTCTTCGTGACGCGGGCCATAAGCATTCTCTGGCTCAATAGTGACATCAATATGATCACCAGCGGCTTTACCCATCAGTGCTTCTTCCAAGCCTGGGATGATTTCGCCAGCACCAGCTGTAAATACCAATGCTTCACGGCCTTCTGATGTATCCAGCACCTCACCTTCAGGGTTGGTCAAGGTATAGTGGATACTGACTTTCTTACCATTTTCAATCTTCATAAATTCCTCATTTATCGTGGTTTGAGTGTTTCGCTAATGCACCCTAACACAGCCTGACTCATCGACCAAATAAATCACCACGCTAAGCTACATTTTCTTTAGGCAATAAAAAACCCTTTGTAACGTTGTTACAAAGGGTTTTTGGAATGGTGCCCAGAAGAGGACTCGAACCTCCACGACCGTAAGGTCACTAGCACCTGAAGCTAGCGCGTCTACCAATTCCGCCATCTGGGCTAAAATTTGGAGCCGGAGACAGGAGTCGAACCCGCGACCTACTGATTACAAGTCAGTTGCTCTACCAGCTGAGCTACTCCGGCGTATGTCTTGCGACAAGGCGGCTATTCTATGCATTTAGATGCTGCTGTCAAGCACTTAATCAAGTTTTTTTACTCATAACTAGCCAACTTGTTAATATGTCGCGCATTCATCATCGTTATATAACCCGAGGCAATAGCAAAATGAGCGTTACATTGCGTAAATTACAAAAGCGCCTGCGCAAGCATACCGGCCAGGCAATCGAAGATTATCAAATGATCGAAGATGGCGACCGCATCATGGTCTGCCTGTCGGGAGGCAAAGACTCCTACACCATGCTCGACATGCTGATGTCCCTGCAACGCAGTGCACCAGTCAATTTTTCACTCACAGCTGTCAACCTCGATCAAAAGCAACCCGGCTTTCCCGAGCATATATTACCCGAATACCTCGAGTCCCTCGGTGTGGATTACCACATCATTGAGAGTGACACCTACTCTATCGTCAGCGACAAAATAGCCCCAGGCAATACGATGTGCTCGCTGTGCTCACGTCTGCGCCGTGGTCATCTATATACCTACGCCAAAGAGCACGGCATGACCAAGATAGCGCTCGGACATCACCGCTTCGACATCATGGAAACATTTTTCCTCAATATGTTCCACGGCGGTCAACTCAAAGCCATGCCACCAAAGCTACAGAGCGACGATGGCGAGCATATTGTGATTCGCCCGCTGGCCTATTGCGATGAACGCGATATTATCAAATACAGTGAGTGGAAAGACTTCCCTATCATCCCGTGCAACCTGTGTGGCTCTCAGGAAGGTTTACAGCGCCAAGCGGTGAAGGAAATGCTGCTTGCATGGGAAAAAGAGCACCCACAGCGTCTGGATAGTATTTTTGCAGCCATGACGCGGGTCAAACCTTCTCATTTACTTGACCGTGAATTGTTTGACTTCGCCACTCTCGGTAGCCGTACTGAAGGTGATACAGATAGCTGGCTCATCCCAAGTAAACCATCTGCACCGCCACCAACCAATGAACACCCGCTGATTTTCCATCCATGAATTTATAAAAACGGAGAGAAACACACAAAAGCAAAATAACTTTTCAATATAAATCAAGTGGTTGTAAAATTGTTTGAATATTTGCTTGACGCTTTCCGCTTAAATCAGCATAATGCGCACCTCACAACGACGCGCCCGTAGCTCAGCTGGATAGAGTACCTGGCTACGAACCAGGCGGTCGGAGGTTCGAATCCTTCCGGGCGCGCCATTCTGAATACCTAAAGCCCTGCTGATATCAGCAGGGCTTTTTTATTATCTGAGCACAATAATGATCGTGAACAACAATCAGCAAAGGTTTTCCAGTAAAGCATTTCGCTGCTTTCAGCTCAGCAATAAATCCCCAACCTATAGTCGGCAACAACCTTTATAAAGTTTTATTATTGATTAAAGTACCTACTCGGCATCTCTTTTCAGGAAAAAGCGTCGCAACCCTATAGAGGGACTACCCAGTATTGATCAATTCAGCCCAGCGCCGCTCAAGATGCTCTGCCAAGGCTTTTAATGCTTCTGCTGTACTCAGCTCAATACCTTGATCTTTAAGTTGCGTCATATGCATACCGACCAAGCCGCAGGGGTTAATCCCGAGAAACGGGCTGAGATCCATATCAACGTTGAGTGCGACACCGTGATAAGTACAGCCCTTGCGTACTTTCAAACCCAGTGAAGCAATCTTTTCTCCACCGACATAGACGCCGGGTGCATCGGCGCGTGCTTCAGCTTCAACACCGTAATCACTGAGTAGATCAATCACACTTTGCTCAATCATGGTGACCAATTTACGAATACCGACATTGGCACGCTTGATATCCAGCAGCAAATAAATAACTGCTTGCCCCGGGCCGTGATAGGTAATTTGCCCACCACGGTCAATTTGAACTACTTCAATATTGCCAGGGTTTAGCAGATGTTCGGCTTTACCTGCCAATCCTTGCGTATAGACTGGAGGGTGCTCAACCAGCCACAGCTGATCCTCACTATGCGCATTACGTTGCTCAGTGAAATCACGCATTGCTTGCCATACTTCACGATATGGACGCAGGCCCAAATACTGCAAATGCATCACTATAGCGCCATTAAAACCAATGGATCAGCTGTCAATGCAAGGTATACCTTATCTATGCTTTCTTGATCTTCAAAAATCGCCACGATGGTAAAAGAGAGATATTTTTCATTGCTGCTTAACTGCTCATCGACGCGCAGCAATTTCTCACTAGGAATCTGTTCATTGACGATCTTAAGCACCAATGCTCGAAACTCTGTACTGTTTTTTCCCATAACTTTGATCGGAAATTCAGCAGGGAATTCAATTAATGTTGTCAGGGACTCATCGTGTAGGGGTTGTTTGTGCTCGTCATTCATGATGCTTACTCTTTTTGCGGATTATTGCAGGCAATTATAGTTGAATCCATTTGAATGCCAACTGAGTACCTGCAAGTCAATAAAATAAAAAAGGCGCCGAATGGCGCCTTAATCGATCACACTGACATTACAGTGCGCGAATGGTCACATTAGCCGTACCTTTTTGAATCACGCCAAGCTGTCTAGCCGCTTCCCTTGAAAGGTCAAGCACTCTATTCCCGTGGAACGGACCGCGGTCATTAACAGTAACAACGACGCTTTTACCGTTGCTGTTGTTAATAACTTCGATTTTTGTACCAAGAGGGAGTTCTTTGTGCGCTGCTGTCAAAGCATTCATATCAAACCGTTCACCGCTTGCCGTCTTGCGACCATGAAAGCGTTTACCATACCAAGAGGCGCGCCCTGTCTGGACGAACCCATCACTATCAGCCAGTGTCGTATAGCGTTTGCCACGGACTGTATAGCTAACTGCCCGTTGAACAGCGCGACTTTTGCTTACCGCGCTTGGTCGAGCTGAACGAGCCTGTAATTGATCAAGGCGGTTAATGATATTGCTATGCCCTTCAGCCGTCTTCTCTACAGGCTTCGCTGCAATAGCCAACTTATCGTATTCTTTAAATAAAGATGCTTGTTTTTCTTCTGATGCTTTATCACTACCTGTTTCGTTGGCAGCTTCCTCGGCTTGAGGAGATGTTGATGCCACTACAGCTTCATCGCTGTTCACTGCAATATCAAAGCTGGGCATGACCACTTTTTCTGTTGTCTCGGCCTGCACATTGCTAAATGATATAAGGGCGCCAAGCACGATATAAGAAATACTATTTCTCATCATGAATGTGTCTCTTTCTACTGGATTGAATTTGTCTTGATAGCTGCGTTACAGCCATTGCATATAAAGGCGAGGTATTATAGCGGGTTATGACGTAAAAATTCGGATAAGTTAACCACCATTCATCTCCTTGCGCGCCTTTCAGGATGAGACTGCCCACCATCACTGGTGTTTCGGCAAGATCCATGTTTATTAAATTTTGTTCATCCTCTAGAATATTGCGGTCAAAATATGGTTCATGTGATTGACCAAAGTGATCGATCTGCGGATCTTCATCCAACTGCTCGGCAATTTCTCCACCGCGCACCCAGCCCCGATTCGCAAGATAGTTTGCAATGGAGCCGATGGCATCATCAGCGCTATGCCACAAATCTATTTTCCCATCGCCATCATAATCGACTGCGTCATTAAGATAACTGGTCGGCATGAATTGCGCCATACCCATCGCGCCAGCGTAAGAACCCTCTATCGCCAGTGGATTAAAATTCTGCTGCTGAGCCATGCGTAAAAAACCATCCCATTGTTCACAGAAAAATTCAGCACGCTCAGGATAGTCAAAACACAAGGTAGAAAGTGCGGCAAATACAGGCGTATTACCGGTAACTTTCCCATAGCGCGTTTCAACCCCCAAAATAGCTACAATTATTGCAGGATCAACGCCATACTCTTCTTCAGCTCGGGCAAGCGTATCGGCATGTGCTTGCCAAAATGCTACGCCATTTTCAATCCGTGATTGATCAAGGAAGATGGGGCGGTACTCCGCCCACGTTTTGGTCTTTTCAGCCGGGCGGCTAATCTTGCGCAATACAGACTCATCTTGCTTGGTAGCCAGCAGCAAAGACTGCAAATAAGCTTCATCAAACCCTTCTTTCTCAGCCAACTGATGCGCACGCATCAGCGCTTCATCACGATAGGCATAACTTTCTTGCTGATGCTCTTCCTGAGCCATCACAGCGGCGGTAAGCGGAAAAATCAACATGAATAATATAGATCGAAAACCTGTCATAAGTGTTCCTCTTCAGCCATTGGTTGATGGCTGCGTAATAAATTGAGGGCTATGCCTAATGCAGCCATAAATGCCAACAGTGCACTCCCTCCGTAGCTGATGAATAATAGTGGCAACCCTACAACGGGTAAAAACCCACTCACCATGCCGATATTAATAAATACATTAATAAATATGATGAAGAAAAAACTGGCACACAATATCCGCGCATAACGTTTTGTCAAGCTTGCAGAGAGGTATAACCCACGCAAAACAAGCAACAAATAAAGCAGCAGCAAGATTGATACACCAAACAATCCACGCTCTTCAGCCAAGACAGCAAAAACAAAATCTGTCGTCGATTCGGGCAAAAACTCAAGCTGAGACTGCGTCCCCTGCATATAGCCTTTACCGCTGATCCCACCCGAACCAATCGCTATTTTTGATTGGATAATATGGTAGCCAGAGCCCCACGGATCTGATTCCGGGTTAAAGAGCGTCAGTACGCGTTCGCGCTGATAATCCGCAATCCCGAACATCCAGAACAGCGGTACGCCAATCCCGACCAATACACCACCAATAATAATCAAATACCACGACAGCCCGGCAAGAAACAATGCAACCAGCCCTGAGACGCCGGTCAAAATGGCCGTACCGAGATCCGGCTCGGCACGTATCAGTAAAACAGGCACAGCAATCAGCACCACAGCGATAATCGTATCGAGCATATCCGGTGCACGGTATTGGCGCGTCAGCCACCATGCCACCATCATTGGCACGGTAATTTTAGCGAACTCCGAAGGCTGTAAGCGCAGTGGGCCAAGGTCAATCCAGCGCTGGGCACCACCAGCGCTAACCCCGACGAACAAGACCAGCACCAAGAGTGCAAGATTGCCAATATATGCTACAGGCGTCAGCCTTATTAGCCATGCTGACGGGATAATCAGCATGGTCAGCAAGACGGCCAGCGCCATGACAATCCGCACGCCTTGATTGATCATCAAAGCCATGCCACCAGCGCTGTAAAGCACATTCATGCTGCCAAACAGCAGAATGACGACTACAAATGCCAGCCACGGATCAATGCGCCAAAACCGTTGCCACCAATGCTCACGTGGATGGACATCATGTGCGAGCATTATTGCTCCCGTGAAGATAGTGATCAATGACTTGCGCCACCAGCGGTGCCGCAACGGAACTACCACCACCACCGCGCTCGACAACCATACTCACTGCAATCCGCGGCTTATCTACTGGTGCGAAAGCAATAAACATGGCGTTATCCTGATGTTCGTCAGCGAGATCTTTCGACAAGATACGACGGTTATCCTGAAACGAAATAACCTGTACCGTACCCGACTTGCCAGCCATGGTGAAATCCAATCCTTGCCCGACCCGGCGTGCCGTACCATAGCGGCTATTCATCACGCTGACCATCGCGTGCTTTGCTGCACGCCATGCAGCCGCATCATAAACCGGAATTTGCTGCCCTGGGATAGTCGGTGGTGCACGAAAAGATGCTACCTGTGGGTCATAGTACTGCTGCAGCAAATGCGGGGTATAGACAATACCGTCGTTAGCAACAATGCACGTCATCTGTGCGAGCTGTAGCGGCGTCGTGGTCAGAAAACCCTGACCAATACTGATATTGATCGTATCGCCGATATACCACTGACTGCCGTGCTGCTTCAGCTTCCATGCCCTACTAGGCAAAATGCCACTACTCTCATCAGGTAGATCCACACCTGTTTTCTCACCAAGGGAAAAGTGCTGCGCGTAGTCGTGAATACGATCTACGCCAAGTTTGTAACCCAGCGAGTAGAAATAGATATCACACGATTCAGCGATCGCGTGCTCCATATCAAGACTGCCGTGACCACTGCGCTGCCAGCAGTGAAAGCGGCGTTTTGTCGAGCTATCTGGAATACGGTAATAACCCGGACAGTTCACTCGCGACTGCTGCGAGTATAGACCGTAGTGCAAACCAGCCATTGCCATCATCGGCTTTATCACCGACCCGGGTGCATAGCGCCCTTTCACTGCACGGTGATACAGTGGGCTGTGTTCGTGATTGAGCAAGCGGTTATATTGGCGCTGAGTGATGCCACGAACAAACAGATTCGCATCGAAAGACGGCCGCGACACCATGGCCAATACTTCACCATTATTGGGATCAAGTGCAACACATGCACCGCGATGATCCCCCATCACATCACTGATGCGCTGCTGTAAATCCACATCCAGCGTCAGATAAATATCCTGACCACGAACCGCTGGCTTTTCACTGAGTAAGCGCACAAGATTGCCGCTGACATCGGCCTCAAGCTGGCGAAAACCAGGTTTTCCGCGCAGCGCTTCTTCATATTGTCGTTCAATCCCGGCACGCCCCATAGAATCCAGCCCGTGGTAGTCATCAGGGTTAAGCGTTTCAAGGTCTTTTTGGTTAATACGGTTGGTATAGCCAAGCACATGCGACAACAAGCTACCATAAGGATAATAGCGCTCATGAGTCGGTTCGATTGCCACGCCGGGAAAACGATACAACACCGCGGCCAGCCGGTAATGCTCGGCTTCATTAACCGAACCTTTCAGTACTACAAACTCATAGCGCCGACTACGCTTATAGCGGGTTCGAAAATCCGCTATTTCTTCTTCACTCAGCGGCAAAATACCACCGAGCTCGGTAATCAGCGCATCGAGATCATCAACCTGCCAAGGATTGACCACCACTTGATGGCGCAGGATATTTTCCGTCAATGCGCGCCCATGGCGATCATAAATCGTACCACGCTCAGGCACTAATGGCTTGATCCGAACCCGATTACTCTGCGAGCGGGTGCGGTAGTGCTCATGGCGATCAACTTGCAAATAAAACAAGCGGCCAAAAAGTCCGACCACTCCGGCAATCGTGATGCCAGCGAGCAACATCGCACGCCGAGCAAAGCTGCGCTGCAAATGTTCGCCGTGATCGGCATCCTGATTTCTGAGTGGATCGTCAGACCAGTCAGACTTGTTCATCACGAACCTCAGGTGGTGTTACCAGCGCCACCAGCCATAAAACCACCGGCCAGCAAACAACTTCACCAAGCACCGTCAGCCACCACCCACTGGCAGCTGGTTCACCGGTTAAAATATAAGTCATCAACCACTTAAACAATACAACGCCAGCCGCAATGACGACGACCAAAGAAAACTGCGCAGCAGTTGATACCAATTTCCAAATCATTCCTACCGGCACCAACAAAAACAACACCAGTGCATAATACATACCGTGAAAACCCAGCGGCACTGCAGCCGCCACATCCGCCAGCAAAGCAAAAGGCAACACGGCCAGCCAGTTTATTTGCGCTGGACGATACAGCTGAGTAGCCAGTAATACCAGCAACATGATATCCGGCAATAATAGCCAGCTCGCATAAAAAGAAAGCACCATCATCACCAGCCACGCCAGCAATAACAGTAAGAGAAACGGTCTTGCGCCTGATCTATTCACCAGTCACCTCACCATCTGCGACATTTACTTGCGGCACTGGAGGGCCACTGGGCAGGGTATTTTCAGCCGCACGCCCTTCAGCGCGGTCAAGTAATAGCACTTCAAGAATTGATGAAAGACGCGCAACGGGCTCAAGCTGTATATCCATAAACGACAAGCGCGGATCACGATTCACCGCAACCACTCTTGCCACCGGATAGCCTCGCGGGAATACTCCACCCAACCCCGAACTGATCAGCACATCGTCTTTGCGGATATCGCTCCCTACTGTCATCTCAGGTAAGGTCAAAACCCCGGTACTGGCGCCGCCGACCACAACAGTACGCTGCTGCGTACGCTCTACATACACCGGGACACGGCTACGTGCATCACTAATTAGCATCACCCGAGCTTCATCGGGAAAAACCTCGACCACCTGCCCCACCAAACCATAAGGATCAATCACTGCTTGATTCACATAGACACCGTCATCACTACCGCGACTGATGGTTATAATTTCACGATAGCCATCAATCGAAGTATCGCGTAGCTCAGCAACAGAAACCGGCACACGAACATCAAGCACCGAATCCATCAGCATCCGCAAACGGCGGTTTTCAGCCTGTAAATGGCCAAGCATTTGGGTTTGTGCATGCAGCAAGCGGTTTTCCGCTTCAAGCTGCGTGGTTCGCGCCTCAAGATCGCCACTTTCCTGAATATGGCGAATCCCCGATGCAGTCATACGCAAAGGGAAATACACCACATCACGCACTGGCTGATAAACATATTGATACAAGCCATTCTCGATCGGACGCAACAGCGCCGTACGCGATGACAACGCCAGCAATATCGCAGACAAGCAGAAAAACAGCGCCATGCGCTTACGACCGGTATTTGGGCGGTTAGGCCGCCCTCCTGCGGTCAATAACATATACGGCCGAACACACTATCCATCAGGACATCAGGAAAGAAGCAACACCGCGTTGGTCAAGCAACTCAAGCACTTTACCACCACCGCGCGCAACGCAAGTCAGTGGATCTTCGGCGATGATCACATTGAGGCGCGTTTCTTCCATCAGTAAGCGGTCAATATCACGTAGCAATGCCCCACCACCGGTCAGGACAATACCGCGATCAGCAACGTCAGCCGCCAGTTCCGGTGGCGTCAGTTCCAATGCCTGCTTAAGCGCACGCACGATACCACCAAGTGGCTCCTGCAATGCTTCCAGCACCTCGTTGGAATTGATTGTAAAGCTGCGTGGCGCGCCTTCTTGCTGATTGGTACCGCGCACTTCCAGCTCACGAATATCACTCGAAGGATACGCACAGCCAATTTCTTTTTTAATTCTCTCGGCAGTTGGCAACCCAATCACAATGCCGAAATTGCGTCGTACATAGTCAATAATTGCACTGTCAAACTTATCACCGCCAACGCGAACGGATGCAGAGTAAACGATACCGTTGAGTGAAATCACCGCCACTTCAGACGTACCACCGCCGATATCAATCACCATCGAACCGTAGGCCTCATCAACTGGAATCCCTGCACCAATCGCAGCGGCCATGGGCTCTTGAATCAAAAAAACATCACGCGCGCCGGCTGACTGCGCCGCATCTCGGATCGCGCGCTTTTCAACTTGCGTCGCGCCCGATGGTACGCACACCAAAATCCGCGGGCTCGGCTTGAATAGCCCTCGCCGACCAATCGCCTGCTTGATGAAGTGCGTCAGCATCATTGAGGTAATCTTATAATCAGCAATCACACCATCCTGAAGCGGACGAATCGTCGATAAGTTACCCGGCGTACGACCGAGCATCTGCTTGGCCTGTGTGCCGTAGGCAACAATTTTTTTACGCCCATCTTGTGGATCTTCAGCGATGGCCACAACAGACGGCTGATCCAATACCAGCCCCTGTCCACGCACATAGACAAGTGTATTGGCCGTACCCAAGTCAATTGATAAATCGCTCGAAAACATGCCACCAAACAAAGAAAAAGCCATAATTATGTCGTCCCGATCACAGATAAATTCTGCTTAACCATAAAAAATAAAGAAAAAAGCCGTTGTAAAAATACTGCGTCAGAAACGCAAAGCAGGTGCAAATACAAGCCGGATATGATACCTTTTCAGGCGTTTTTTTGAAGGGTTTTTTCTAAACTATGAGCAAACTTGACCGTGACATCGTCACCAAAACCGCTTTCCTCGCCCGTTTGCAGCTAAGTGAACAGGAAACCGAGCGCCTTGAACGCGAGCTCGGTGACATCTTCACACTGTGCGCCGCTATCGACCGCGACGACATCCGCAGTAAAGCACCACTCGCGCACCCGCTCGGTGATACCCAGCGCCTGCGTCCGGACGTCGCCATCAAGCGCGACATGCACGCCAGCATCGCGCAAAATGCACCGCTGGAAGAAGACGGCTTCATTACCGTCCCTAAAGTTATCGAATAAGGAAGCGACATGAACTACCACCAGCACAGCGTCGCCGAACTCTCACGCCTACTCGAAAATGGCGAAACCACCTCGGTCGAACTCACAGAATACTTTTTGCAGCGCATTGAGCAGCACAACCCCGAGCTCAATTGCTTCATCCGCATTGAGCGCGAACACGCACTTGCCACCGCTAAAGCAGCAGACGCACGCCGCAATGAAGGCAAAACGCTTTCACCACTTGACGGCATCCCAATGGCGCACAAAGATCTCTTCTGCACCAAGGACATCCCGACCACGGCCGCATCCAAAATGCTCGATGGTTTTGTGCCTTCCTATGACGCCACCATCGTCGAAAATCTTGCCAACGGCGGCGCAATCATGCTCGGCAAATTGTCGATGGATGAATTTGCGATGGGCTCATCAAACGAACGCAGCTACTTCGGCGCCGTGAAAAATCCATGGCAAACAGAGCACGTCCCCGGTGGCTCATCCGGCGGCTCAGCCGCAGCTGTTGCAGCGCGCCTCGTACCTTATGCCACTGGCTCAGACACCGGCGGATCAATCCGCCAGCCAGCTGCCTACTGCGGCATCACAGGCATCAAGCCAACTTATGGCACCCTGTCGCGCTACGGCATGATCGCTTTTGCCTCGAGCCTCGACCAGCCAGGTCCAATGGCCGCAACCGCGGAAGACCTCGCACTGATCCTCAATCAAATGGGCGGGCACGATCCCAAGGACTCTACATCGAGTGAAAAGACCCACACCGTTTTCGACACCGAACTCGGTAACTCACTCGAAGGGCTGACCATCGGCTTGCCAACAGCGTACTTCAACAACCTTGACCCAGTCATGGCTGAGCGCATTAAAGCCGTGGCCAAGCAATATGAAGCGCTTGGTGCGACAATCAAGGACGTTGAGCTGCAATACAGCGACGTCGCGATTGCCACCTACTACCTTATTGCCAGTGCCGAAGCCTCATCGAACCTATCACGCTACGACGGCGTACGTTATGGCTACCGCTGCACTGATCCCAAAGACTTACAAGACCTCTACTGCCGCAGCCGTGGCGAAGGCTTTGGCGAAGAAGTGAAGCGCCGCATCATGATCGGCACCCACGCACTCTCAGCTGGCTATTACGACGCCTACTACGAGCAGGCACGCCGCGCACGCCGTGCGATCCTCGACGACTTCAATGCTGCTTTCGAGCAAGTTGACGTGATTTTGGGCCCGACCACCCCGGCACCTGCATTCAAGCTCGGTAGCAAAACTGATGATCCGGTAGAAATGTTCCTCGGCGACCTCTATACCGTCTCGGTCAATCTCGCCGGCCTTCCTGCAATCAGCCACCCAGCTGGATTTATTGACGGGCTGCCAGTCGGTGCACAGCTCATCGGCCCACATTTCAGTGAACCGAAGCTGCTCAATGCGGTACATCAGTACCAGCAACACAACGACGATCACCGCAAAATCCCGGCTGACTATCAATAGTCAAGTCAGGCTTCAAGAAACGGCGCAATTTATGCGCCGTTTCTTTATAAAAAGAGGCATAATATTTAGTCAATCCAGGTAAAGAAAGACTAAATAGCTATACCCGCTTCTGGTGTCGCAACCTGCTCATCACAAAGGTTCAAGTCCTCTTCTGGGCACCATAGCAAACCATTACTATCATCAATTTTTCCCATCACAAAATTGGTTTCAAGTTCATATACCTGATATCCTTGTCCGCTTTTTGCCCATTACGAGATTTCCATGTTTGACTTTTCTCCTGCCACCCTCAAGCGCGAGTGGTTCGGCAATGTGCGCGGCGATATGCTCTCCGGCCTTGTCGTTGCCCTCGCCCTAATTCCAGAAGCCATCGCTTTTTCCATCATCGCAGGTGTTGATCCAAAAGTCGGGCTGTATGCCTCGTTCTGCATCGCATTCATCATTGCTTTTGTCGGTGGCCGTCCCGGCATGATCTCGGCCGCAACTGGCGCAATGGCGCTACTGATGGTTACCTTGGTCAAGGAACACGGGCTAGAATACCTCCTTGCGACCACCCTGCTTACGGGTGTCCTGCAAATCTTTGCCGGTGTACTACGCCTCGGTACGTTGATGCAGTTCGTCTCGCGCTCAGTCGTCACCGGCTTCGTCAACGCGCTCGCCATTCTCATTTTTATGGCGCAGTTACCCGAGCTGACCCACGTCACATGGCATGTTTACGCCATGACCGCAGCCGGGCTTGCCATCATCTATCTATTCCCATATCTGCCTAAAATCGGGCAAATGCTGCCTTCTCCATTGGTTTGTATTGTCGGGCTGACCATTGTCGCCATCCTGCTCGACTTACCAATCCGTCGTGTTGGTGACATGGGTGAACTGCCCGATACTCTGCCAATTTTCCTGTGGCCAAACGTACCACTCAACCTCGAAACTCTGTGGATTATTTTGCCTTATGCGCTCGGCCTGTCTGTGGTCGGCTTGCTTGAGTCATTGATGACCGCCACCATCGTTGACGACCTCACCGACACCCCAAGCAACCGTAACCGCGAATGTACCGGACAAGGCATTGCCAATATCGGTGCCGGGCTGTTCGGCGGCATGGCAGGCTGTGCAATGATTGGGCAGTCAATCATCAACATCAAATCCGGCGGCCGCGGTCGCCTTTCAACGCTGATTGCTGGCGTCGTACTCATCTTTATGGTCGTTTTTCTCGATGAATGGATTGGGCAAATCCCCATGGCTGCATTGGTTGCGGTGATGATTATGGTTTCCATCGGTACATTTTCATGGCAATCCATCCGCGATATGCCCAAATACCCACTGCGCACCAATATCGTCATGCTATCCACTGTCGCTGTAGTGGTATGGACGCACAACCTTGCTCTTGGCGTCCTTGCTGGTGTATTGCTAGCCTCCGTATTTTTTGCACATAAAATCGCACATTATCTCGATGTACTGCGCAAAGCCGATGCGGAGCACCCTGATCAGGTTACTTACACCGTTGTCGGGCAGGTATTCTTTGCGTCTGCAGAAAATTTCCTGCGATTTTTCGACTTTAAAGAAGCGGTGCGCAAAGTAACCATCGACGTCTCACAAGCACACTTTTGGGACGTTACCGCAGTCAGTGCACTGGACAAAGCCGCGGAGCGCTTCCGCCGTGATGGTGCTGAAGTTGAAGTCATTGGTATGAACGCAGCGACGCGTACTGTGGTTGATCAGTTCAGCAAGCAACACCCTGACTTGCCACAACATATCATTTGATCAGATATTCGTTGACTGACAACCAGCTAAAAATAACATTCGGCACATCGGGCATCTTTGAAAAAGACATGCATTTTATGCATGGCGCCCGATGGCGCTAACCATGGTTTGGCAAGCAGATAGACTGCTAAATAAATCATGCGCAATACAACAACCAGAGATACGGACTAGTGAATCGGTGTTCCCCCGACCTTTTGTAAAGCCCCGACACGCAGTACAATGCAGGCATACTCGAAAATCATGACTCAGGAGAACCGCGTGACCTACATTATTGCCGCCCTCGATAATTCTGACCAGCAGCATCATGTTATTGATGCAGCCATTTGGGCGGCTTCACGCCGTGGCGATGGCATCCGCTTTGTTCATGCACTGGAAAAACCCACTGACAGCAAAGCCGAACTCAGCGGCAATATCGGCCTTGGCACGCGTGAGCACTTACAAGCACAACTCGTCGAAATGGACGCACAACGCAGCCGCATGGCCTACGAACATGGCTTGCTTCTCCTCAAGGATGCGGCACAAATTGCCATTGATGCAGGCATCGAAGAACTCGATATGCAGCAGCGCCACGATGAGCTACTGCCCACCCTACTCAATTACAGCAAAGACGCTTCACTATTCGTCATGGGTCGTCGCGGCACCAAACACAGTGAAAAAGAAGCAATCGGCACCCACATCGAAACAGTAACGCGCCGTGTCGAGCAGCCAGTCCTGCTAACCACCGGTGAATTCACCGCACCCAAGGCAGTGATGATCGCTTACGATGGCCGTGAAACTGCTCTTGATCTGATCCGCAAAATTGCTGACGGCCCAATTTTGCACGGGCTCGACATCCACGTCGTCATGATCGGAGACGACAAGCTCGCCAACCATGAAGCGCTCGACAAAGCTGCACAGCTGCTCGCCCATACCGGTGGGAAAATCACACCAGCACTGGTAAAAAGTGATGACACCCTCACCGCCATCAATCAATACATCACCGATCACGACATCGGCCTGCTGGTCATGGGTGCCTTTGCCAATAATAGCGTCCGCCGCTTATTTCTCGGCAGTAAAACCCTAAAGATGATCGCAGCCAGCCAAGTTCCCTTACTGATCATGCGCTAAGCTCGGCCTCTTTGGTAAAGCAAATAACCGTATCGTTATTTTGGATTAAAAAAATTTCTGTATGATTTTGGGATCTGAGGGCATTAGCCTCTAGCAACATAGTGATCACCTGAAAACCTTTCGGTGCTCACATAACATCTATAGATTACTTTCCATACAAGGAGACATCATGAGCTTTAACGGTGAACAACACCCAGGCGTCACTCTTGACCGCCCCCAAGAAGCACAAGGCTTCACCTTTAACCACACCATGCTGCGCATCAAAGACCCAAAAGTCTCGCTCGATTTCTACACCCGAATCATGGGCATGACTGTTGTACGCCGCAGTGACTACGAAAACGGCAAATTCACCCTCTACTTTCTCGCACGCCTCAACCCCGACGAGCAACCACCACAAGACAAAGACGAGCGCAAAAATTGGGTTGCCAAACAGCGCGGCATTCTCGAACTGACCCACAACTGGGGTACAGAAAACGACCCCGACGCACACTACCACGATGGCAACAAACAACCACAAGGCTTTGGCCACATCTGCTTCAGCGTGCCAGACTTTGACGCCGCTATTGCGTGGTTCGACAAAAACAACGTCACCTACCAAAAGCGCCCCGAAGACGGCACCATGAAAGACATTGCGTTTATCAAAGACCCTGACGGCTACTGGATCGAAATCATCGGTTATCAATAACCCCAATCATGTGTACTTTCTTGGAGCATGGGCTTCAGGAAAGTACACCTTTTACCATATGCAAAACATGCTCAACGGGTTGATACCGTTTTGAACTAAAATAATGAGCATATTTTGCTCGCCTCTTACTTCTATGCTCTACATCAACCAATCTACCGACGCTGACACCCTATTTCACGCTTTTCAGCACGAATACCGTCGTCATATACACGACGTCTTCAGCGAGCACACCGTTATCGTGCCATCGATGACCATCCGCGATTGGTTGGAAAACCGCATTGCTGACACCCAAGGTATTTCGGCACTATTCAAAGCCCAGTTCTGGGGTATGTTCTCATGGCAGTTGGTTGAGCGAGTCACCGGTGACGTTGATTACGAAGGCCATGCACCACTATCCACCGCTGCGATGCAGTGGCGCATGTTTGCATGGTTTAGCACACGTATTGAGCATAATGGCGACACGCCCGCCGACACCCTTATAGAGCGTTTGACCGGCGACATCAGCCACGATAGCGATGCCGTCCAGCAACGCCTGTGGTTACTCGCCGGACAACTCGCGCGCATCTTCACTCGCTATCTTGCTATGCGCCCCGAATGGCTACGCAGCTGGGCAAATGGGCAAAGCACTGAACTCACCGACCTACTTGCCGACAGCATCCATCCCGACACCTGGCCAGACTGGCAACTAGATCACTACCAACACATCGCCGCCGCACAACAGCACATCTGGCACACCCTATTTGCCGACGTATTCCTCGCCCGTGAAGCGCGCCTCGAGCAATTTTGGCAATGCCTCACCGATGGCAATATTCCCCCCAATACCTTACCCAATCCGTTATTCGTCTACGGCTTTGAAAGCGTCAATGCAGACACCATCGACTTCTTGGCCAAGCTGGGCAAA
Source organism: Cardiobacteriaceae bacterium TAE3-ERU3 (assembly GCA_019218315.1). Classification (NCBI taxonomy): domain Bacteria; kingdom Pseudomonadati; phylum Pseudomonadota; class Gammaproteobacteria; order Cardiobacteriales; family Cardiobacteriaceae; species Cardiobacteriaceae bacterium TAE3-ERU3. Next base: position 90,054 of record JAHUUI010000001.1, read on the forward strand.
TTTACCAATATTTACGTCTACCACCACACCGTCAGCGATGGCTATTTCAGTGATATGGTCGACGATAAATGGCTGCGCAAACTCACTATTCTAAGCAGCGATGATACCGACCACTACGACAGTATCCATCCATTACTGTCACGCTTCGGCAAGCAACAGCGCAGCTTATTCCGCCTCATGCAGCCCTATCGCGACAATCCTGACTACCCGCACATTCAGTTCATCGACCTACCCGCAGCTGACAGCACACCAACCACGCTGCTCACCACCCTACAGCACGAAATACACAACCTTGATCCCGAACTGCTCGCCACAACCCCACTGGCAAGTGGCGACGACAGCCTGCGCGTCCACGCCTGCCACGGCCTGATGCGCCAGCTTGAAGCCCTGCGTGCTGACATCGTGCGCTGGCTCAATGCCGATGATACACGCCAACTCGCTGACATCCTTATCGTCCTGCCCGATCTCAGCAGTCAGCAAGCAGTGGTCAATGCAGTATTCCCTCCGGCTGGTGATTATGATGGTTACTACCTGCCAGCCCGCCTCACCGGTGTTACGCCACCAGCTGCACAAAATCTATGGGCTGCGCTTGCCGGCAGCTTTAATCTGATAGAAGATCGCTTCGACGCCGAAAGCGTCCTCTCCTGGCTACACAGCGACGACGTCTGCGCCATGCTCAATATCGCACCTGAAGCCATGACCCGCATCACCAGTGCCCTTATCGACGCTGGCTACCGCCGTGGCTTTGACCACGACCACATTCGCGCCACTCTAGACCCTAACGACCACGACGACCGCTTCACCTTCTGCTACGCGCTTGACCGTCTTGCAGCCGGGCTGATGATGCCCAGTGCGCCGCTGTATGCCGAGCGTATCGTTCCGCAACCAGGCATAACCATGCAGGACCTACCTGCTATCGAAGCCCTATGCCACCTCGCAAACTGCTGGCGCGAACAATGGCGCAGCCGCCATCAGCGTATGCCAGTCAGCAAGTGGCTTGAGCACATTAACCAACGCCTTGAGCAAGACTTTACTTTTGCAGCCAATAGCGCTGCTTATCAAACCATCAACCTCAGCCTACGCGAACTTGAAGGCCAGCTTAACGCACTCACCAACTACGACCACGCTGACACACCACCAACCGTACCATTGCGCTTTGTCCTCGACGACATCGCCGCCCGCCTCGGCAGCGAGCGCGTCAGCTCCGAGCCTTCCGGCGTCATGACCATCGGCTCAATTGGCGCCATGCGTGCTCTGCCGTACAAACTCATTGCCTTTGCCAATGCTAACATCAGCGACTTTCCGGCCAACCCACCTGATGACCGCTACGACCTCATCGGCGTCGACCGCGACCGCCCGGGTGACCATCGCCCTGAACATGATGATCTCGCCGCCTTTCTCGACATCCTGCTCAATGCCGAGCAATCCTGCTGGATTTACTACGATGCCGAGCAAAACGGCGAAGCGCAATTACCGGCCACGCCCGTACAAGAGCTCATTAACTATGTCGAAACCAGCCAGCCAACAGCGGCACCATTGACCATCAAGCACGGCAGTGACCCGTTCCATCCTGACGAAAATAACACCCACCCAGCACCACTGTGGCGCGACGTCCAACAAGCACTCAGCTCAGAAGTGCCCAGCACGCCATTCATGGCACTAACTGCTCCGGCACAACTGCCGACTCCCGACCCAGATGAACACTACAACCTTCCATTTAGGCAACTTACCCAGCAGTTGCTCAACCCTATCAATACTCTAGCCGCAGCGCTCGACCTTTATTTCAGCGGTGACGCTGATACTTTGCCAACGCTAGAACCGCTTACCCTTGATGGCCTGCAACAGTACGCCCTTGATGACACCCTAATTAACGCCGAACACCACAGCAATGCACTGGCTCGATTGCCACTTTTACCTGCCGGCGCTACCGCTGACATCCTGCATCAACAACGCCGCAATCTGTGGACGCAACGCAAAGCAGATCTGCTCGCTTACAGCCAAGCCAGCACGTTGACCAATACCCAAGAAACCGTCGTAACCATCGCCAACCACGATATCAGCATCGAACTGCCAGCCGTCGCAGAGCAATCACCTAAACAGTGGCTCATGCTCTCGCCACGCAGCAGCCGTCCCAAGCATATCCTTCGTCTGTGGCTACAGCACCTCTTGTGGCAAGCCCATAGCACCACTGGCGAAAGTATCATCGCCCTGCGCGACAGCATCATCCATTTCAGCCCCGTCACCGATGCGCGCGAACAACTCATCCGCTGGCTGCAAGTCCTGCACTACAGCCGTGAGCAATTGTGGCTGCTGCCAATTGACGTTGGCTATAACTACGCAGACCCCGGGCGCAGCGATAAAACCACAACTGAAAAACTCATCCGTGACTGGCGCAGTAGCACCTATCCGACCGACAACCTTGCTGCGCTGAACCTATTTACCCGCGGCTATAGCGATCAGGATATAGATGAGCTCATTAAAGCCACCGCTGAACAGTACGCAAATACACTCTACGCTCCTCTATTTGCGCATATGCAGGAAATCCAGTCATGAATAACCCCGCCATCACCATCCCCTTGCAAGGCAAAGCCCTCATCGAAGCCTCGGCCGGCACGGGTAAAACGTGGACGCTGACCGGTATTCTCTTGCGCTTAATCGTCGAAGCCGGATATGAAACCCGTGACATCGTTGCCACCACCTTTACCCGTGCTGCCGCTGCTGAAATGCAGCGCCGCGTACAGGCACGCCTTGAGGACTACCGCCTCCTGATGGTCGACCTCATCACCTGCTATCAGGAAGACGAAAGCTTCTTCGCGAAAGACGGGCTCAACGAACGCATCAACGCACAAATCGAGCAATGGGCTGCTGACAGCGAAGACGGCAAACGACAGCAGCGCAGCGCCGACCCCATCAATCGCCACCTTATTCACCACACACTCACGCAGAGCGACGACGCGATTGACGGCATCATCCGCGCCTACCGCCGTACCACACTTGCACTCACTGACATCGACAAACTGTTCATCGGCACGCTCGACAGCCTCTGCCAACGCTGGCTACGCGAACTCGCGCTCGAAAGCGGCATCGACCAAATCAACATCAATCAGAACAGCGACGCCGTCACCAACCTCGCGCACGACTACCTACGCGCCTACCAACAGCAGCGTGCCCGCGATAATCTCGAGTTATTCATCCGCTACTGCGCCGCCAAGCCTCCAACCCTCACTGACCACACCGACGCCGCCAACAGCGCACTCAACTTCGGCAATGCCCCGTTTGTGTCCGTTGAGCTGCCCAATCCCGATCCAACGCTACTCACACAAGCACAAGCCGCAATTAATGCCCTTGGCGAGGAGCAAATTCAGGCCTGCCTGCAACACCTTATTGCCGCAGCTGACGGCAAAAAACTCGACGGTAAAAAAGCGCTGAAAAAAAAGCACCTACTACTTCCCAACCTCGTGCACAACATTCGCCACGGCCAAGCGCTGAACAAAGACGAACAAGCACTCGGTGCAGCCATCATCGAAGCCGCCGAACCAGACAGCAGCCAATTCAACAAAGGTGCGAATGAAGATTATCGTGCACAACTCAATGCCGACCCTGTTCTCAGCGCCCTGCACCCCTACCTTGAAGCAGACAAAGCCATCGGAGAAGCCATTGAACGCATACGCGCACACAGCGCCACCACCAATGCAGAACACGTTCGCGAGCAACTGCCACAAACCTTACGCCACAGCCGCGAGACTACCTACGGTGAACTGCTTGCCACCCTCAACCGGACCCTTGCCAGCGAAAAAGACGCACGCCTCGCGCACTATCTCGCACACCGCTACCCCGTCATCCTCATCGACGAAGCACAAGACCTCAATGCCGAGCAAACCCGCCTCATCGAGCAAGTGTATTTCCGCAGCGACAGCCATGCCGATGGAAAACATTTCCTGCTCCTCGTCGGCGACCCCAAGCAGGCCATCTACCGCTTTCGTGGTAGCGACGTCGATAACTACCGTCATCTGCGCAGCCTAATCACCAACCACTACAACCTCGACACCAACTTCCGCTCCGCACACAACCTCGTCAGCGCGCTCAACTACAGCTACCCCACAGAGCAACCCAACCTACTCGGCACAGACATCACCTACCACCCGATGCAAAGCAATGCCACAGCCGATAGCCCGCGCCCAATCCGCCTACGCCACGGTGGCAATATTCCTGATCCACTCATTTGGTTCGACGTCGACAGTGCCGGTGAAGAACCTAAGCACATCCTGGAGCTGATTCAAAACCTTACCAGTAAAAACAGTGCATTCGTCTGCCACGACCCCGATCTCGGCGGCGCTCGCCCCATCCGTTGTAGCGACATTATGGTACTCGCACGCGGTAACAGCATCCTCGACGACATCGAACACATCCTCAACCAGCAGCACATCGCCACCGAGCGCCAAGCGGACAAAAACCTCTTTGCCCAGCCCATCGCCGCCGAACTATATACTTTGATGCTTGCCATCCTCGACCCACAACACAGCGGCAAGACCCGCCGCCTACTCGCAGGCCGCCTCTACAACCTCGACAAAAACGACCTAGACAATTTTGAATCTACTGACAGCGCATGGCGCATTGGCAACTACCGTGCCGACCTCGCCCATGCTGCGCAAGATTGGCAACAATACGGGCTGCTCAGCGCCCTGCAACGCCTATTGCAAATCCCCAACCACCGCGGCCACAGCGTATGGGAAACCCTCGCAGCCCAACCCAAGCCTGACTGCTACCGCGATCTTCTCGACCTACGCGCTTTGCAGCAAGTCATCACCGAGCACAGCCGCCATCGCCGCCCCCCACAATTTATTGACTGGTGGCAACGCCAACTCAACGATCCTCCGCAGGCCGAATGGGCACAATGCCTGCCCCTCCCCGGCAGCGACGCTGTACGCCTGATGACCATCCACAAATCCAAAGGCCTGCAAGCGCCTATCGTCATTCTCGCCGGGCTCGGCTCGGGCAGCTTTAGTGGCAACAGCAGCAAACTCGGCGTACAGGCCTACCACGACAACGGCGAACTCAAGCTCGCCATTGCCCCCCAAAATGACACCATCAGCGAACAAATCAAACAGGAAAATAACGCCGAGAACCGCCGCCTTATTTACGTCGCACTGACCCGCGCTGCAGACCTTTTGTTCGTCGCCAAACGCACTAGCCGCTTTGTCGATGCTGCTGCGATGCTCGCCAAACCGGATGCTGCACACAGCTTGCACCTCAGTCACGACAGCCTCATGCAGCACCTAAACGATGACAGCCCGATTCAGTGGAGAGCCATCAGCGAGTCCACGCCTCAAAAAAATGGCCTTGAACCTTTAGCACAACCAAACAGTAGCGGCTGGCGTAAGACCAGCTTTAGTGCCCTCGCGCGTACGACCTTAAGCAGCGCCGACGACCTCGCCGTACACAGCAGCCTCGATCTTGAGCTCATTCACGAAAGCGACACCAATCCCGAGAAAGAAACCACCGACATTGCCCCGTGTTTTACCTTTCCGCGCGGCACACAGGCCGGCAGCTTCCTGCACGAAGCACTGGAAAAGATCCACGCCAATAACAGCCGTCACTGGGATATTTTCCTCACTCAGTTGTGGCAAAAGCACCACCTCACCGCCACCCACAGCGAACCTGACTTGGTCGCGCTTAAAAGCTGGATGCAAAACATCGTGCATAGCCCACTTGCCTGTGGCCTGCCGCTTGTAGAACTACCCATAGCCGATCAACAGCGCGAACTCGGCTTCAGCATCGCGCTCAACAGTAATAAATCCTTCCCCGTCGGCGACATCAATCAATTGTTTAAAACCTGGGGCAAGCCGCTCATCCTCGGCAAGCATACAAGCCTTTACCGCTACCTACGCGGTGAAATCGACCTCGTCTATCGCCACAACGGGCGCTACTACATCGTCGACTACAAATCCAACCACCTCGGCAACCACCATCAGGATTACCATCGCGACGCCATGAACCGCACCATGGACGAACACCACTACTGGCTGCAAGCCGCGCTCTACCAAGTTGCACTACACCGCCTACTCCAAGCACGCCTACCCGGCTACCAGCCCGAGCAACACCTTGGTTCAGTCGAGTATTACTTCATCCGCGCTGCACTACCCGATGACGCTGAAACCGGGCATTTACACATCGATATTCCTACCCAACTGATACTTGATTTGGATAACATACTTCACCCAGATTTAAGCAAGAAGAGCATATGAACAGAACAATTTTGAAAAATATTTATTTCCTAATCGCCGGCTTATGGACGCTGATGTGCCTTTACGGCATCTACGACACCGCAATCAAGCCAAGTAATCCTGAAGCCTACGATTTAACCCCGACGCAAATGGGCTTTGGCTTTGCGCTCACTGCTCTGCTTGCTTGGATACCGTGGCTGATCCTTTATTTGCGGCGCAAGAATCCTAAGACCGCAACTCTTGAACAAACCTTCGACCGCGTCGGCCGCGAGTTCTACAAAGAAACCCACGACAAACCCAAGCCCCGCAGCCAGCGACCAGATGAAGAAGACGACGATGACGAAGCGCGCGACAGCGACCGCCGCCACCCTCATTAAACGTCGCTCAAGTCGCGCGCTGAAACAAGGCACTGTATTGCGCCAATAATATCGAAATAGCCTGTAACTGCTCAGCGAGAACATCGTCTTTCTGACTGCCATTCAGCGCTGCAAACTGCTTTTGCCACGCCGTATCGCCATCGCTGATAATCTGCTGACCGTTGGCAATGTCCATCATCGCTGTTTCCACCACCATGCAGGCTTCACGGTCAGTATCATAAGCTGGTGACAGCCAGTCAGTAATTTGCCCACGATATGCACCCAATGCAGACAGGTGCCCAAGCAGGCGGTAATGTAGCTGAACCAGCTCATCAGCCTGCGCAGCATCAATATGGCGGGCGTGCTTTGGTGGGTGCTGACGCTGCTCATTGACGAGATTGGTCAAGGCTGTGGCACTTTCATGGACACGCCGACGTGCACTGCGGTAAGTCACATCATCACGCTCTTTTCCTCCAAACTGCTGTGCCATAATCGCAAGATATGTTGCACAGCTCATCAAAGCTGCTTTGGCGCTACTGCGCAAGGATTGGTAGCGCCAATCCGGCCACACAAACATCACGCAAGCCCACGCTAAAGCCGCACCAATCAGCGTATCGATCACGCGAGGCACCATCGCTTCACCGGTATTGATGCCAATCAGGGCAAAGCCAACCAATACTTGTACAGTAATGAATAAGGTAGAAAAGCGGTAATTACAGGCGCGAAAATAGAAAAACAAAATATTGCTGAATACAATAATCACCAAAGAAGTATTGAGTGAAGGCTCCATCAGTGGAATCAATGAGCCGATCAGTACACCAAGTATTGTGCCAATGATGCGCTCAATCAAGCGGGACTGGGTCGCTGTATAGTTAGGCTGACAGACGAAAACAGCAGTAAGTAAAATCCAATACCCTAGATGCAAATTCAATGCTTCCACAAGGATCGAGGATATTGCTGTCAGCAGTGCCATTCGTACTGCATGGCGAAAAAATGACGAACGCCGGGAAAAATTACGCCGCAGAATGTGCCACGCCTCGCCAACATTCAATGAATGTTGTGCAGCAATGCGCCAGTCTTGACTATCGTGTGGGCCAGGCCGCCACTTTTTACCCAATCGCGCTAACTGACAGTTAATTTCCTCGATATTATCCAATAGGCGATCAATCAAGCGTACCGATTGCTGCTGTGGCAAATACCCTCGTGCCGACTTGATGCCATCCATGGCACGGCGTAAATGCTCGGGATAAACAAACAATACTTCTTCATCCAACGACGTGGCTCTCTGCGTGCATGCATCACCTTGCAAACGAATCAAGCGTGCAATGCGGAAAATCACATCGCTGTGGCATAGCTGTTTGCTCAATGCAGCATAGTCAATATGTACCGAGGTCAGGCGCTCATGAATGTCTTGTGCAATAAAATAGTCGCGTAACTGACGCTGGGTACGCAACGACAAGCTGCCACTACTACTGACACGCGAAAATAGTGCATCACGGCATTGATTAAACGCCGCAATCACCGTTTGGTTTTGCCGTGCCAGACGTTCATGAATAGCTGCGATATTGGCTGCTTCATCAGGCTGAAACAGGTCAGCTTTGATACGGCTATACTCTCCCAGTGCATGGTAAGCAGCGACTAATCGCATTTGTACAGGACGATGCGGTGCTACAGCGTATACCAACAATGCCATCACGTGGTAAAGTAACGCACCGACACAAATCATTAATGGATTGATATACCACGCAAGCCCCGCCCGCGCGGTCAGCAGTGTATACAACGCGACAACCAACACACCAAAAGCAACGGTTCGGTAGCGCGTATCAACTGCGCCGAGCATGGTCATGCAAAATGCCAGAATAGTCATCAGCAGCACAGTAAATACACTGTGAGCCATAGTGATTTGCACCATAATTGATACCAGTGCAAAAGCCGGCAGAATAACCAGCATTTGCCGCAGCCGGCCACTGATGTGGTTATCCATATCAACCAAACCACCAGCGATCACACCGAGGAACAGCGCCACACTCATGTCAGTACGGCCGCTGAGTGCAACCCATACCGCAGCTGTGGCAAAGCTCAAGATCACCGGCATCATAGCCAACCAAGCAGAAGGCAGGCTCAATACACGATACAGGTCATGACGAGAAGGCTTAGATATCATGGTGTGATGCTCGACAAGGAATTCCACGCAAAATGCGGTAATAAAAATAAACCCACCACCTACATTTACGTCAGTCAGCGGGTTCCATACATTAAGCTTTTCAATTCCAGAAAACGCTAATGGCAAATAAAAAACAATACCTTATTACATGTACCACAATTGTTTTCTGGAGGGTTTATATACAAGCAGTACTGCGTGCGACCTAAAATTAACTTTGTTCGCTAAATTTACCGTACGCACGAATTTTTTTGATCCGCTGCGCATAGCGCTCATCGTCACCCATATCAGCCAATGATGCGAGTTCTTCGAGCAATACTTTTTTAATTGATGCGGCCATTTCTTTAACATGGCGATGAGCACCACCCAGGGGCTCTTCGATCACCCGGTCAATCAACCCCAACTTGGTCAGCTTGGTTGAAGTGACCTGCATCGCTTCCGCTGCGTCAGCCGATTTTTCAGCACTGCGCCAAAGAATAGAAGCACAACCTTCAGGTGAAATCACAGAATACATACTGTTTTGTAGCATCAAGACGCGGTCAGCCACGCCAATCGCCAAAGCGCCTCCCGAACCACCTTCACCGATCACACAGGCAATGACGGGGATTTTAAGCTTGGCCATCTCAAACAGGTTACGGGCAATAGCCTCACTCTGCCCACGCTCTTCTGCACCAATCCCCGGATATGCGCCCGGAGTATCAATAAACGTCAGAAGTGGAATACCAAACCGCTCAGCAAGCTTCATCAGCCTTAATGCTTTGCGATACCCTTCCGGGCGTGGCATGCCGAAGTTACGAATTACTTTTGCTTTGGTATCACGGCCTTTTTCATGGCCAATGATCATCACTGGTTGCCCGTCAATACGCGCCAACCCACCAACAATGGCTTTATCATCACCAAATGCACGATCACCATGCAACTCGTGAAAATCAGTAAATATTTCGGAAAGATAATCCAATGTGTACGGACGCTGAGGATGTCGCGACAGTTGCGCAATTTGCCAATCTTCAAGGTCTGAAAAAATACTTTGCATCAAACTGCGCGATTTTTTCTCCAAACGCTCAATCTCATCACTGATATCAACATCAGACTGCCCACTAAACTGTCGCAGCTCGGCCAACTTGTACTCAAGTTCTGCAATTGGCTTTTCAAATTCCAAATAATCCATGTGCTATCTCGCTATTTCTTTTTCTAAATTAACCAGGTCGATAATGAAAACAGGATACTCATCCGGGTTGTTCAATCCTCGTACTTGTATGTAACGCGCAATAAGTGGATGATCGCCTGGTGCCTTGTCAATAAAATCATCAGCTCGACAAACCATAAATTGCGGCAAACCGACGGAACGTAAGATAAAACCGAAGGAAGACGCTTGCTTTTGCAGCGGCGCAAACCAAATCAGTTTTTCATCATCAGTTTCTAGTGGCTGGCCTTCTAGAAGTAGCCCTAAGTCAACAACGTCAAGTTTATCATTTTGTACAATGATAGACCCCAAAATATAATTAGCCTTATCTTCTGAGGGTATAAGAGGTGCATGGGGTAATATTTGTCGCACCATCGCCGCAGGTAAAACTGCAAAAGCATTTGCCAGAGGTACAATGACTATATCTAGCTTATCCATCAATAACCTCTTCACCTGAATTTCGTAACAACTCACCAAGTAACATAAGCAACTCTTCTTCTTGATACGGCTTACCTAGGTAACCATCAACACCAATTTCATCAGCTTTTGCCCGATGTTTTTCGCCTGTACGAGATGTGATCATAATAATGGGCGTATGTGCATAACGAGCTTGAGCACGTAACTGCTTGGCAAACTCATAACCATCCATCCGAGGCATTTCAATATCGAGCAAAATCAAGTCTGGCTCAAACTGAGGCAATAACTCCAATGCGTCTATACCGTCCTTGGCCGCCTGAGCCTCATAGCCATGTTTATCAAGCAAACGCAAACCGACTTTACGCATGGTCACAGAGTCATCCACAACCATAATTTTTACCCGTTTATCAGTATGGGATGACTGCTCTAATACTACTGGCTGCTTTTGATCAACATACGTAACCAGCTCACTGATGTCCAAAATTGGCAAAACATCACCATTTGCCATCACAGAAGCGCCCAGAATACCTGGAATAGCCAATGTCAATTGACGCGTATCCTTGACAACGACTTCCATACGATTCACGACTTTATCAATCTGCAATATCCGCCCAGAATGGTTATCTGTATACCGAACAACTAGACCTGGCGACTTTTGCTGATCCTTGCTCAAATCATATTGCTTGGCAAAATAACCACCTAAAGGCAATACTTGATAATGCTTACCATGGTAGTCATACGTCAAATCTGTCGATTTTGAAAGCAGCCAACTATGATCAAGCTGTACAATTGAGTCAATAGATGCCATCGGTACAGCATAAACTTCATGAGCTATTTCTATAACCAATATATCGACAACACTCATACCCAGCGGTACTGTGACATGAAATTCAGTTCCTTTTCCCGCAATACTGTGTATAGATAAACGACCACGACGTTTTTGAATCAGATCGTTAACAACATCCATTCCAATACCACGGCCAGCCAGCTGGCTAACTTTTTTACTTGAGCTGATCCCAGCTTTTAGTAATAAGGAATTCAAATAGGCATAGTCATCACTTTGTGCTTCATCAAGTAAGCCTTTTTCTCGTGCTGATTGACGGATAGCGTCGTAATTAATACCCGCACCATCATCAATAATCCTCACACTCAACTCATTGGCAACACTTTTAACATCTATCTTGATTGTGCCGATTTCAGACTTTGATGCTTGAATTCTCGTATCAGCATCTTCCAAACCATGAGCTACTGCATTACGAATAATATGCTCAAGTGGTGCAAGAAGGTCATCAAGTAAATTACGCTCAATTTCAATGTCTCCACCAACAATACGTAGTTCTACCTTTTTCCCAGTTCCTTGACTAACCTGACGGACTAAGCGTCGTAGGCGACCAGAATAGGCATTAAAGCTAATTAATTGCGTACTGACTAGCGCATCCTGAATATTATGCAGAATCAAGTGTTGCTGGATATTAAAGCCTTTAAAACTGCTGATATCCATTTCCATCGCTTGCTGGAGATTATTCAAATCCTCAACCGATTCTGCAAGCTGGCGTGATAATTGCTGTATTTCAGAAAAGCGATCCATTTCAAGCGGATCAAAATCTTTTCCATAGTCAGTATGCTCACGCCTAAATAATATTTGACTTTCAGTACGGCTATTCAGACGGCGTAACTGCTCATCAAGACGCTGGACCACCCGCTCTAACTCATTCAGACCATACTCCGAACTACGAGCACTTTCATCCATGGCTACTTGAAGGACACCAGCCTCACCGACCATAGAGCTCAGCCATTTCAAAAGATCTTCACTCACCCGAACATGCCTATTGGCCTTGTTTATAATCGAATGATCAACTAATGGTTCAGCGGGCAATTGATTCTGTATCTGTGGAGCATCTACAAGTGATAAATCTTTATTAATATCAGATTTATGCTCATCTTCTTGAGATACTGGTCTATAATCTGCTGCAATAGATTGGCCAGAGTCAATCAAATTAAGGAATGCTTTGATTTGCGCATTCACTTCATGCGCTGCTTCTGGTACTTGATGACGAATCACAGAGTCGATCATATCCGTTAGCGCTGTTTCAGCATTGATCAACAATCCACGGACATCAGCTAACTCATCTTCTTGCAGGTAAGGAATCTTCTCAACAACAGATTCCACAAGATGTGCTGTATCTCCAATCATCAACAAATCAACCATGCGCGCACCACCTTTCAGTGTATGCATACATCTTTGAATTTTCTGCTGAGTATTAGACTCAACCAAATTATTATTCAATGCAGAGCGAACTTCTTCTAAAAGCTCTTGTGCTTCTTCAGTAAAAATTTCAATCAGCTCTTCTGACCAGGAAATATCTTCATTTGTAATAGGCTCACTTGAATAATCAGTCGACAAAGAGAACTGCTTTTCGCCAGTACTCTGACCCGATACGTTATCGGCTTGTACTGATTCGCTACCCTCTTTATCTGATGTTCGATCAGAAAGATTTGTGCCTGAGTTATACAAACTAGACTTTGCCAATACCAGTTGATCTATGGTTTGATTAAGTACCCTTTTGTTGTCAAGATCATCTACATCTGATCCATTTTCATCAGAAATAAGCTCAATTAGTTCAGCAGCATAACAAAGAACATTTGCCAAATCAGGATCAAGTACTGTGTGTGTTGTCAATGCCTCGATTACTTGTTCTTTAACATCAAGTAATCGCCAGAATTCATCAGGAGTATTGTAGGCTGTCAGATTTTCTTCAATATCATATATAGCTTCTTTAGTCTCATTAACTAACGCCAAAGTAACACCTTGCTCAAGCTCGCGTATCAATGCCTCATAACCATCTATTGATTTCAATAGAGCAGATTTGAAATCACTTTGCAATGCATCCTTAAAGCTGTCATCTCCCGATGCCTCCTGAGCCTTAGCAGCACTAATATTCTGTAACGCTATACCAAGATTATCCAATTCCTCAAAGTCTTCACTTTTACCAGCTTCACTATGCTCTTCCCCTGTAGTTTTAAGCTGTAACATGGCCGAAGTAAATTTTTGTGCTGCAAGTGTCTTGGCATAATCTGTTAATGCATGTAATACTTCTTCGAAAGGTGCTAATGAGCTATGAGTGCTTGCCTGTTTTAATATTTCCGTCAACGCTTTTAAACTTGTTGTTGCTTGCTCATCCACTAAATGATACTCACCGCAGACAGAGAAAAGGTCTTTGTTAGCTTCCACACATTGAGCCAAATTTGTGAAAAATACACTTTGAGCAGCACCCGTCAAATTAGACAAATACTCTTCCAATAATTTTGTATCATTACCTTTTATATTTACATCATCTAAGGCATTTATAAGACGCTCAGCCCAGTCATTCAGGTCATACAAAAAGAAATCTACTGCCTCATGAGGAATATCTGCTTGCAGCGCATCAAGCTCTTGCTGATGAGCAGCTGTCACTTTATCATTAATTGGTACATTCCCAGCTGCAATACTTGCTACTAATCCATCATCAATGGGACCTTCAAATAAACTTGCATTATTCACATAAATATTGCTGATATTTGTCTTTTCCACCTCTTCCGCTGCAATTTCCTGTCTATCGATACTAATGAGAGAAGAAGTACCTTGCTCTTGATGGGTAGCGAGGGAATCATCAGTATAAGTTTTATCGTCTTTATCTTTCCCCCCTGAAATATCAGGATCTACATGTCTTTCAGTCGCAAGTTTAGCATCAGGATAATCTACTTCTTTGTCTGAGCCTGCACCTAAGGTCATACCAGTTTCAAGCGTATTTTTAGTATTGTCACCTAGCCGTGCATCAGTGTTATATTCTTGATTATCAATTTTATTTCCAGCCCCTTCTCCTTCCAATACAGAAGTTCTGTTACCTACTGTTTGATCTTCAGTATCAGGCGTCGTAACTGAACCACCTTGCTCTTCTAACCCCACCTCAATTGGCCGCATAGCTGGGGTGCTTTCTTCCACCTCTTGCTGAGTGGTCTGGATATTGGCCACAATAGACTTATTCTCATCTATCTTTTCACTTGAAATATGGTCGTTATCATCTGTAAACACAGGCTCTTTTTCTACTTTGCCATACTCTAAAGCTTCGCTTTCTTCAAGCTCAATATCCTTAGTGACTTCGCGAGTATATTCTTGATTTTCCAAACCATCTGTAACATTAGAAGCATTGTGAGAATATTCTTTTCCTCCTGTTAATATTGCAGAAGTTTGGCCTGCATCAGATATTTGTTTATCGCCTGATTTAGACAACTCATCATATGAAGTGACTTGACTAGGCGAAATTGTATTTACTGCAGATAATGATGCATTGTCTACATCTATCCCCTCATTACTATCTCTAGCAGTAGCATATATAGAAGTCGCCTGATCTTGTGTACTCGGTACACCATCATCCATTCTTGCACCCTGCAGATTTCTTTGGTGCATATTTTGTATGGCCTTATTCTGCTCTAATGAAGCAAAGATACTATCCAAGAAAGGCTGGAACTCTTTACTATTCCCTCCACTCTTAATTTCAAATGCCTCTTGCAATGCATAACGGATACCAGCGCTATAATCATCTTCATTTTTATAATACTCACGGTTCAATGCAAAATCATTTGCTAATGTATTAACAAATGCTTCAAAGAGTTCATCAGGTATTTTTTCTTTACGCTCAAGAGCTGGGACGACTGCACTAAGCAACTCTGCAAATGAAGTAGTATCTATGGAGAATTCTTCATCACTGTTAATATTGCTGGCAAGATGAGCACTTTCATCTGCAACTGTATTAATTTGTTGTGTTTCTAGTGGTAATTCACCATGAACTGCTATTTGATCAGACTGATCGCCTTCACTTAAAGATGATTCCTGCTCCTGCTCCAACTGTCTATGGGCAGCAACAAGGGTCTGTGAGACACTTTTAACTTGATCATCAGACATACTTGGCAATGTATGGTGTAGTTGATCTGTCAAGACTTGAGCATCAACTAAACCATTGTTATCAACATCTGGGTTACTACGTAATTTATGCACTAACATATTAATGCTTGCAGCCTCAGCCAGTATTGAATCATCTCCGTACTTATTCAACATCCGCTCAACCAGTGGCCCCAATGCTCGTGCAATTGTTACTTCCAAGGTATTGACAGAGTCGCTTTCACTTTGCATAGCAAGATCTTCTACACCCAATATAGTCGCAGGTGATACTACATCTTCTTCAGAAGATCCTTCTGCGGTCTGATCAAAATCAAAGAAGTTTTCGTTTTCTTCGCTTGAAGTCAAGTCATCAGCATTAGCAGATGCGCCTACAGCATCACTTCCACTGTCTATATTCCTTGCCGAAATAGTTTTGCTTGCACCATCGACAACATCAGCAGATGTAAAATCACTCCCTTCAAAATCAAACAGACTATCTTCACCCTGAGCCATTGACTCTGATGAACTTGGTGTTACAGAAACAACATCCCCTTCAGTAGCACTATCTGGCGCCAGATCAAAATCAAAGAAGTCTTCGTTTTCTTCGCTTGAAGTCAAGTCATCAGCATTAGCAGATACGCCTACAGCATCACTTCCACTGTCTATATTCCTTGCCGAAATAGTTTTGCTTGCACCATCGACAACATCAGCAGATGCAAAATCACTCCCTTCAAAATCAAACAGACTATCTTCATCCTGAGCTATTGACTCTGATGAACTTGGTGTTACAGAAACAATATCCCCTTCAGTAGTACTATCTGGCGCCAGATCAAAATCAAGAGTTTCTTCATGGTCTACAGTAGATAAAGGATTTTGATTCGCCGCATCTGCCCAACTTTTCCCTGAACTTCCTAAGCCTTCTAGATTATTATCATCTACATTACTAATCTTATACGCTTGATCTTTATCATGTTGAGTAGAAATATTTCCAGAGTCCTGATTTTCAACATATCCACTCTGATTATCATCAGAATTATCAGCCTTAGACACTTGTTTAAAGTGCCGGTCAGTATCAGATGGTTCATCTGCTTTATCTGTAACACTACTTACATCACTATCAGCATGCTCGGTTTTTTTAAAAAACTCATTTACCAGATCGCCAGAACCAGCAAAATCCACACCATCGGAGCCTTTATTGCCATTTAAAGATTGTGTTGCATCTAGTGCCAAGACAGTGGCACTAGAATCCATCAACTCTAGTGGTTTCTGAGTATCAACAATATGCCCAGTAAAAGAAGCGCCCTCCTCCAGTTCATCATCGTTAAGGCGATTTTCTATTCCCCCTTCACCACCTACCTTATTAAGCTCCTGTATCAACAATAACTCACTATACTGTGCAAGCTGCAATAAGGCACCCCGCATACTGTCCAAAATATTGTGTTCAGCTATCAAATTGAGAAGCAAAATTGCATCTTGAAGATACTGCTCAATTTCACTTGTACAATCAATATGTTCACTCAGCAAATTATTCAACAGTGCTTCATAGCGCCACGCAAACTCACCCAATGACTCATACTGAGCCATTCTGCCAGAGCCTTTTACGGTATGGAAAACACGCCGTAGGTCTGGCATCCAAGCATCTCCTCGACTCCATGCCTGCCTTATAAGCAAACATTGGCTGATCAAGTCAGCAAACTCTTCTTTAAAAACCTCTTGAATTTCATCATCTGGCACACGAGCTGCATCTAATTTGCTATAAGCCATTTTGGACTCAGGCACTTCTATTTTTTCCAATGCCTCAATATCTTTATCCACGATCAACCGTGCAATATAGCTATAACCAGCAACATCCCCATCACTATCTTTTTGGTCGTCTTCATCATCGACCTGACTCTCATCGAGAAACTCGTCATCAAACACTCCGCCCAGCTCTTGGTCACTAATGGTTATGGATGATTGCGGTATATGTTCAGCTTGTTCATCAAGGAGCCCCATTAGATAACTAATTCGCTCGGGATCATTAAAAACATCTAAGTGAGCTTCAAGTTTTTCATAAAGAAATGCTGTATTTGGCTGGTCAATCTCTTGATGAGATATTTCCTGAAACAAAAGTTCTGCTGCAACAAGAATTTCTATATATTTTTGGCGATCCACATCACCAGAGACAGGTTTTTTACTTAGATCTACACAATAGAATGCAAGTTGTCGTAGTAGCTGAGCAAGCTCTTTAGAACCCAGCATCAAATACAAGGCATATGACTCAAAGCATATCTTTGCAGCTTCTGAGCAATAATGAAGTTTCAAGTCTCCGTCTTGTTCTATAACATTACGTAGCTGTAGAAATGTATACACACCTTCCTGATTGTGCTGGCGAATATTCTGCTTTGCTCCCCCACCAAAAAAAACAATATTCGTCAAGTCGCCAGATCTATCCGAGGTATTAATATTCTGTATATCGTGCCGTAGCAACAAAATTTGCTCTGCAATTTGGGCAAGTTGCTTCTGGTCAGTAAAAGTAACGAACGCATGTGATATTTCAGATAGATGTTCTCTCGCATCCTTCAAATTCAACAGCTCAAGTGATTGAGTTAAGGCATATAATAATGAGGTATCAAACAAGCCTTCTACATCTTTTGCTGTATTCACATTGGTCTGATCCAAAATAGCAGCCAGTTCATCAAGCACTATCATGTATTGTTTTTTTATAACTTGCCAGGTTGCAGAACTAATCACTACTTCTTTATTAACATTGTGGATAGATATATCTCCTCCACGCTCTATGTCACCTAGCAGCTGTTCTGCATAAGGCAGGTTAGCCTCAACTAGAGCACTACCACACTCCCCTTCTTTAATAAAATTATCTAGTATTAATAATACAGTGGCCAGTGCATCCACATTCTGAATCTGAGAGGAATTATGATCCGGAACACGAAGAAACAAATTGCTCAGCCTAGCTGATAGTTCTGCTGCTTTCTCCCAACCAATAATAGCAAGTGCACCGTACATCTCGTGTAGCAGCTCTATAATAGATTGATGCAGCCCTGATTCTGGCCGCTGAAACCAATCCTCCGTCAAATGGCACACACCATCAATATCCTTAGTTAATTCTTGTTGGACTTGTTTCAATAATTCTTCTGTAAGGTGATGTGTCATAAAATTCCCTCTTAACTAGCTAGAAAGGCTATAAGCCCATCCAATTGAGACTCAATCAGTCTTCACTTTTTGGCAATGTAAAGTGTGAGACTGATCCCTCAAGATCACTAGCCAGTTCACTTAAATTATTTATCGCATCACTAGTTTTACTAACATTCTGCATATTTTCTTCTGCAATAATATTGACATTCTTCATTTCAGAAGCGATTTTTTTGGCTCGATCCGATACTTGCTGAGTAGATTGAGATATTCTGTCGATTAGCGATGCTAATGATGTTGACACACTCTCAATCTTGTTCAATGCATCACCAGCCTGCTCAGCAATATCAGCACCATTCACCACTTCCATCGTCGACTTTTCCATTGAGTGAATAGCCTCACCAGTATCTCCTTGAATAGTATTAACCAGTGATTCGATCCTACGAGTCGCTTTTGTAGAACGCTCTGCCAATTTTTGCACTTCATCTGCAACGACTGCAAATCCCTTTCCGGCCTCACCGGCAGCTGAAGCCTGAATTGTCGCATTTAATGCCAAAATACTAGTTTGATCAGCAATACCTTTAATCATTTCAACGATATTACCAATTTCTTGTGAACTTTCACCAAGGCGCTTGATGCGTTTTGAAGTATCTTGAATATGCTCACGGATCTTGTTCATCCCCTCGATCGTATTATGTACTTTTTCAGATCCGTTTCTTGCGATTTTTACAGACTCTCGAGCAATCTCAGCAGAATCAGTTGTACTCAATGATACCCGATCAAGAGAGTGTACCATTTCACCAATGGTAGTCGTCATATTGACGATCATTTGTTTCTGCTCAATAGAAGAACCTCGCATTTCTTCTGCAAGCTTTTTAGTCTTATGAGACGCCAAGCTCACCTGATTTGAGGTACTATTTATAGTGCCAACCAAATCTCTCATTGACTCTATCGCATAGTTAACCGAATCAGCGATCGCACCTGTAAAATCTTCCGTGACTTGTGCCTCTATCGTCAAATCTCCATTAGAAAACTCAGCAAGCTCATCCATCAAGCGTAAAATAGCATCCTGATCGCGACGAGCACGAATTTCAAGGGTCGCTATTTGCGAGGCAGTAGCCGCTTGCTCCTCAATTTTTTTACGTAAATAACGCCAACCAATAAAACCAGTCAAAATCGACAAAACCAGTGCAAGTGGTGCTATATAGTTAACCGTTAGCACATAAAAATCATAGCCCATAAAATCAAGGCTACTATCATGATCAAATACCACTAAGACGGCTAGTGAGATAACAACCAATATGATCGTTAGTATGGACAGTAACATTGGTACAGAGGCGCTTGGTAAATCTGATGATTTCTCTTGCACTTTCGCTTCTTCTTTCATCTTAAGTATCCTATTTAAAATTCCATTTCTTTATGTAACTTGGTAGCAAGTAATACATCAAGATTAATCCGTTGCCACCGCAACCCTTCTACAAGTGCATAACCGTCTATTATCGCACTACTGGAAAGTATTTTTTCAACATCTAAAGATCTTATTCCGATCAATTTATCCACTTCCAGCAAAAAGCCATTCATAACGCCATTCAAAAGGATGTAGTGCATGTCTTTTTGCTTACTATTCGATTTTCCCTTATGTAATTGCGAGAAAGATACAACAGAAACAATTTCATTACGTACGCTACTTAAACCTTGAAACCAACTTGGAGAAAAAGGTAAAGGCTTGATAACAGGCTTCTCTCGAATGACACTACTTATATTTTCTACTGGAATTAAAAATCCTTCACCTTCAGCCATGAACATCAAATAGCTCGGCAATGAGGCATAATCATTTTCCTTTAAAGCCCCTTTTAGCAAGGCTGTATCAGCATAATAGGATAGCAACTGAAAAGGTGTCATAGAGTCTATTGTTTGATCAATTTCTTGATCAAAGTGGGTTTTCACGGTATTAACTCCTTCACTTCAATGAGCAACTCATCCTTAGATGGAGGTTTGCACATATATTTGGTTGCCCCATTACGTAGCCCCCAAATTCGATCAGTCTCCTGATCTTTGGTCGTTAACATCAGAATTGGTATACCATTTGTTTCTGGTTTCCGGCGTAACTGCCTTGTTGCTTGGAAACCATTCATACCTGGCATAACCACATCCATTAAAATAAGGTCCGGCACATTCTTCACAGCCCACTCTATCCCCTCAGTCGCATTCTTAGCCCAAGTCACTTTATGGCCTGCTTTGATCAAAATTGCGCTGACAAACTCAAATTCTGTCGGTGAGTCATCAATAATCAGTATCCTAGCCATTCATATTCCTCACTTACCCACCAAATGTTCGTTGATTCCTTGCAAAAGTTCATCACGCGAAAATGGCTTAGTCATAAAGTATTCCGACCCAGCGATCCGTCCTTTTGCCTGGTCAAAGATACTGTCTTTACTAGTCAATAATAAAACGGGGATATGCTTGTATTCCGGATTACTTTTAACAATCGAACAAACCTGATAACCATCAAGCCGCGGCATCATAATATCTAAAAAGATAATATCTGGTTTAAACTCAACAATTTTGGCCAAAGCCTGAAAACCATCAGAAGCAGTTTCTACAACATATCCTTCTTTACCAAGCATGGATTCTGCCGTTCTGCGAATGGTTGTACTATCATCAACCACCAGCACTTTTTTATCTAGATTTTGAGCCGCCACGACTACTCCTTACTTATCTTTAACCTTATACTTTAGAATAACCGAACTATTCCCTAAAAGCGACCAAAGGCACGCCATAAACCAATAATTTAATACTTAAAGTAATTCTACTTTTTCTACGGTCTATTTGACAAATCTTGCCTCAGCAAAAGCTAGCAGCTACATCCGCTATTTAAACATTATCACCACTACGATTGAAACCACGATTCAAGAATAATCACCGCAGCCAGATCATCAATCTGACGTTGCTTGGGTTTTAACTGCTTCGCCTCATGGGAGGACAAAAATTCATCGAATGTCTCTACTGGAAGATCAAATGCCGCTGAAAGCATACTGATTAACTGCTGAATATCCTCAGCCATTGGGTGCGCATTGCCATCAGCCAACTTTGGCTCACCAACGATAATCATGCTGGGTCGCCACTGCTCTATATAATCAGAAAAATGATTGGCTTGTATCTTTTCTAGTGGCGCTTGAATAATACCTAACGGACGCGCAGTGCCTGTAAGGCTTTGACCAATCGCAACACCCGTTTTACGCCGACCGGGATCAATACCCAAAACCCATTTAACCGTACTCATTTAGATCTCTATATACCAATAATTAACGACAAGAATTATACGCAGCTGACTTGTACATTGCATGTTGCAGTAGTTTCTTTAATACTGCACGTTTTAAAAAACACAGGAATAACCACAATGACACATGCAACGCTTATTATCATTGGTTCAGGTCCGGCAGGTTACACTGCTGCTGTTTACGCTGCACGGGCGGGGCTAAAGCCACTCATGATCACAGGGCTGGAACAAGGTGGACAACTCATGACGACCACCGAGGTTGATAATTGGCCCGGAGAAGCGGAAGGCATCCAAGGCCCACAACTGATGCAAAACATGCGCGCCCATGCTGAGCGTTTCGACACCCAAATTATTAATGACTTTGTTACCAGTGTTGATTTCAGCGTACGTCCTTTTAAACTTCAGACCGAAAAGCAAACCTATACCGCTGATAGTGTAATTATTGCTACAGGTGCAAGCGCCAAATACCTCGGCTTACCATCAGAACAAAAATTCAAAGGTCGTGGTGTTTCAGCATGTGCAACATGTGACGGATTTTTCTATCGTAACAAACCTGTCGCCGTGATTGGTGGTGGTAATACGGCCGTCGAAGAAGCGCTCTACCTTGCCAACCTAGCCAGCAAAGTCACGCTCGTTCACCGTCGTGATGAATTCCGCGCTGAAAAAATCCTGATCAAACGCCTGATGGAACGTGTCGAAGAAGGAAAAATAGAGTTAAAACTAAATGCTGAGCTGGACGAAGTACTCGGCGATGTACAAGGTGTGACGGGAATGCGCATTCGTCATCAAAGCGGTGAACTTGAAGACATCACACTCGATGGTATTTTTATCGCCATAGGCCATAAACCAAATACTGATATATTCCTGGATCAACTCGAAATTGAAAATGGCTATATCCGCGTCCAAAGTGGGCTAAACGGCAATGCAACGCAAACCTCCATACCTGGTGTATTCGCAGCCGGAGATGTCATGGACCATATTTACCGCCAAGCCATCACCTCAGCCGGCACAGGCTGTATGGCAGCATTGGACGCTGAAAAGTTCATCGACAGCACCCACGCCTGACAGACCGACTTACGCAGTGGTAAAATACAATAAATTCCCAGAACCATACGTGAGGAGCAACCCACATGGCAGCTAACCAAAAAATCGTTATCCCTGATCTAGGTGATTTCGATCAAGTTGAAGTTATTGAAGTATTGGTATCGAAAGGTGATTCAATCGAAAAAGATGATTCTCTCGTCGTACTTGAAACGGACAAAGCTTCTATGGAAGTCCCTGCTGAATTTTCCGGCACGATTGAGTCACTCGATATCTCGGTTGGCGATAAAGTCAGTGCTGGGGATGTCATTGGCAGCATCAGTACTGCCGATAATGGCGAAAGCAACAAATCCGAGCAAAAGCAGAGCAACGATCAAAAACCCTCTGCGCCAACACAAAATACAGCGCAGAAAACACCTCAAACCAACAACGCACCAGAAGATGGCGTTGACTTGGTAGTTATCGGTGCCGGACCAGCAGGCTACTCCGCGGCATTTCGTGCCGCTGACCTTGGCCTATCCGTCACACTGGTCGAGCGCTACGCAACTTTAGGTGGAGTGTGCTTAAATGTTGGCTGTATTCCATCCAAGGCGCTACTACACGTTTGTGAAGTGATTGAAGAAGCCGAGTCTGTGGAGCATGCCGGAGTCACATTCAGCAAACCTGAAGTTAATTTGGACAAACTACGCAGCCACAAAGAGAGCATCATTGGCAAGCTGACCAACGGACTTGCTGGTATGGCCAAGGCACGCAAAGTCACCGTCATTCAGGGGAGCGCACAATTCAGCGGCGGTAATAGCCTGACCATCAACAGTGATAATGGTGAACAGCAACTGAACTTCAAGCAAGCGATAATTGCCGCAGGATCTCAAAGCGTTAAATTGCCATTCATGCCTCAAGACGACCGCATCATGGACTCTACAGGCGCGCTGGAACTAAAAGATATCCCTGAGCGTTTACTCGTTGTTGGCGGCGGTATTATCGGCCTTGAAATGGCCACAGTATACGCAACCCTTGGCAGTAAGATTGACGTCGTAGAGATGGCCGACGGATTAATGGCTGGTGCAGATAAAGATCTGGTCAAAGTGTGGGAAAAACGCAATAAAAAACGCTTTGCCAATATTATGCTCGAAACCAAGACAGTCTCTGCTGAAGCTAAGGATGATGGTATTTATGTGACTTTTGAAGGCAAAAATGCACCAGCAGAAGCACAGCGCTATGATCGTGTACTTGTCGCTGTCGGCCGTTCTCCAAACGGTAAAAAGCTCAACCTCGAAGCCTGTGGCCTCAATGCCGATGAACGTGGCTTTATCAAGGTTGATAAGCAAATGCGCACCGCACAATCACACATCTTTGCAATTGGTGATATCGTTGGTCAGCCTATGCTTGCACACAAAGGCGTACATGAAGGCCATGTAGCAGCTGAAGCAGCAGCAGGCGAGAAAGCCTATTTCGATGCACGCGTTATTCCGAGCGTTGCATATACATCCCCTGAGGTTGCATGGGTTGGCATCACAGAAGCACAGGCCAAGGCTGAAGGTAAGAACATCGGCAAAGCTGTATTCCCATGGGCTGCATCTGGTCGTGCGATTGCCAACGGCTGTGACGATGGCTTCACCAAACTACTCTACGACAAGGAAAGTGGTCAAATCTTAGGTGGTGCAATTGTTGGCCCCAATGCTGGCGACATGATTGGTGAAGTTGTACTGGCAATTGAAATGGATGCAGACATTGAAGACGTCGGCTTAACCATCCACCCGCACCCAACCCTTGGTGAAACCATAGGCTTGGCTGCTGAGGTAGCAAAAGGTGCTTGTACAGACCTTCCTCCACAAAAGAAAAAATAATTCCCTCTTTTGCTTGTATAATCCAACGACAGAAACCCGGCTTTTGCCGGGTTTTTTAACATGCGGCACGCAACACCTTCAAGCCTTCCTCCAGGCTCACTTACTGCTCAGAATAAGTATTCTATTTGAATGTTTATTTGCTGGTGCTATAGCCACATGGCACTCCACACCAATCATTACATATAGCCATTGATTAGCCATAAGCAAATATATCCGTAAGGAAGTCAAATCAGTGTCTCCGCGTCAATGAGTAGTAATTGTGGGAGATGCATCAAAAAGAGCGAAAGCGATACAGATATTACAGATACAAAAAAATCGCTTTTCAGCGATTTTTATGGTGGCGGAGAGAGAGGGATTCGAACCCTCGATAGGGCTATAAACCCTATACTCCCTTAGCAGGGGAGCGCCTTCAGCCACTCGGCCATCTCTCCTCAAGAAGCTGCGCATAATACGCAATTCGGCATGCAAGGTAAAGTATTTTTCCAAAAAATACACTTACCCAATGATTTTACGGATTTTTTGGTCCCTCATCATTTCCTCCAACCAAACGCTGATAAATTTCCTCACGATGAACAGCAATATCATCCGGCGCCTGAATACCCAAGCGTACTTGATTGCCTTTGACTGCAAGAACAGTTACCTCAATATGATCGTCAATAATGATGGTTTCGCCCACTCTGCGGGTTAAAATCAACATTGTTACTCCATCTCTAAATAAGATTTTTTTTGCGCTGAGCTGATTAATTATACACATGTTTAAAATCATATCAGATCTTATTTTTGAAACTATTCCAATAGACAGTACAACAATTCATTTAGTGAAGGCATATCTATCAGGCTATACCCAAGCAGAATACAGACCAAAGAAAAATTGATAATTTCTATCTATATAAAAACTCAAGAAAATAACAAAAAATATCTACAATTACTCAGCGTAAAACAGACTAAAAGAATTCTTCATTACACTTAGGACACAGAATTTCAAAAAGACATTAAGTTTAGAATCGAGATTACGATTAATTTAATTAAATACTAGAATAAAATTTTAGTTAATAAAGGGGAATATTTACAATTCTATTTAAAAATCATCAGAGATATAAGTTATTGATAACAATAAAAACAACCAAACCAACCAAATTAAAGAATGGGGTTTTATGGCCACTCAATTGAGCGGCCATAAAATTACGAGCACTACTGCTTCATTTATAAGCACTTTCTTCCTCAGGCGCTTTATCCAGCTCGAACGCCGCATGCAGTGCACGCACTGCCAACTCCAGGTATTTCTCATCAATACCGACTGAAATTTTGATTTCAGAAGTTGTGATCATGCGGATGTTAACGCCTTCTTTAGCAAGCGTCTTGAACATAGTACTCGCGACAGCGCTGTGCGAGCGCATACCAACACCAACCACAGATACCTTAGCAATTTCTGAACCTTCAATTTTGACGCCGTCAATTTCTGAAAGATTTTGCTGTAAGACTTCAATGGTCGAATCGAATTCACTACGTGGAACCGTGAAAGTAAAGTCAGTCTTACCATTTTCACCGATGTTCTGAATAATCATGTCAACGTTGATATTAGCATCACCAACCGGACCAAGAATCTTATAGGCGACACCCGGCTCATCGGGCACATCAACGACGTTGATTTGTGCTTCATCACGACTAAATGCAATACCGCGTACAATTGCTGCTTCCACGGGGTTCTCCTCTTCCAAACTGATTAATGTACCTTCACCACCATCTTCAAATGAAGATAAAACACGCAGTGGGACTTGATATTTTCCGGCAAACTCTACTGAGCGGATTTGCAAAACCTTTGAGCCCAGGCTTGCCATTTCAAGCATTTCTTCAAACGTAATACGATCAAGTTTTCGAGCTTTAGGTTCAACGCGAGGGTCAGTGGTATACACGCCGTCAACATCGGTATAAATTTGGCATTCATCGGCTTTTAGCGCGGCCGCTAGTGCCACCGCTGTGGTATCTGAGCCACCACGGCCTAATGTCGTGATATTGCCATCAGGATCAACTCCCTGAAAACCCGCGACAACGACCACACGCCCAAGTGCCAAATCATTGCGTATTTTCTCATCATCGATACTGGTGATGCGTGCTTTGGTATAGGCACGATCAGTATGGATAGCCACTTGTCCGCCGGTGTATGACACAGCTGGATAACCACGCTTGTTCAATGCAATTGACAACAATGCAATCGATACCTGCTCGCCACTTGAAAGCAGCATATCCAGCTCACGTGGCGTTGGTCGTTTCGTAATCCCATGTGCCAAGCCAAGTAAGCGGTTGGTCTCACCGCTCATGGCAGACACTGCAACAACCACATCATGCCCTGCTTTGCGTGCCCTGATGACACGCTCGGCGACGTTTTCGATGCGCTCAATCGAACCCATCGAAGTACCGCCGTATTTATGTACGATTAGTGCCATTAAGTTCCTCTCTTGTTTATCGAGCCGGTAAAGTATCAGAGATGGCTGCCAATGCCTGTGGCAATCCATCAGGATTTTTACCACCAGCTTGAGCGAAGTCCGGACGACCGCCGCCCTTGCCGTCAATATGTGCTGCCAACGCTTTGATGATATTACCTGCATGCAGACCTTCTGCACTTTTAGCAACACTGACTACCAGACGAGCAGTGCCATCATCAGCACTACCAATAACGACCAGATCAAGCTTGTGCTTATCGCGCAGCTGGTCTGCACTGTCACGTAACGTAGCATTGTCGAGCCCATCACGCTGGACGGCAACAAACTTCCAGCCATTGACTTCCTGTACATCAATTTCAGCCGCACTACCGCCAGAAGCGAGTTGGCGCTTAAGCTGCTGCACTTCTTTTTCAAGATTTTTCACTTGCTGTTGCACCGCCTGAATACGCTCCGGCAAATGCTTGGCATCGGTACGTAGTGTCGCTGCAGCTTCACCGAGCAGCTGGTTATGGTTCTGCCAGTGCGTCAAGGCGGTCATACCTGCGACTGCTTCAACGCGACGCACGCCTGCCGATACCGAACTTTGACTGACAATTTTCACCAGACCAATGTCACCGGTACGCGGCACATGCGTGCCACCACACAATTCCACCGAGTAATCATTGCTGCCCATCGACACCACGCGCACGATGTCGCCGTATTTCTCGCCAAACAGCGCCATCGCGCCTTTTGCCTTGGCTTCGTCAATCGGCATTTCTTCGATGGTGACGGGATAATTGCCCAACACCTCTTCGTTGATATTTTGCTCAATTTTGAGCAATTCTTCGGGGCTGATGATTGCGTCGTGCGCAAAGTCAAAGCGGGTCACGCCCTCGTTCACCAGTGAGCCTTTTTGCTGTACATGATCGCCGAGTACATCACGCAATGCCTGATGCAAGAGGTGAGTTGCCGAGTGGTGACGCATAATGTCACGGCGGCGTAGCTCGTTGATTTCAGCGCTAACAGTATCGCCGACACTCAATTCACCGCGCACCATTTCACCAATATGCAACCATGTATCGCCCTGCTTCTGCGTATCACGCACAGCAAACTGTGCTAAACCAGCATTATTAAAGAAGCCGATGTCGCCGACCTGACCGCCGGACTCGGCGTAGAACGGGGTTTTATCCAGCACAATCACTGCTTCCGTACCGGATTCGACGCTATCCACTTCTTGTCCATCGACAAAAATATGCAGCACATTGGCATCGTCAACACGAGTTTCTGAATAACCGACAAAATTGGTTTTACTTTGTACAGAGAAGCTGTCACCTGCTTTGAATTTACCTGCAGCCTGTGCAGTTTCACGCTGCACTTTCATCGCCGCTTCGTAGCCATCCATGTCCAGCGTCAATTCGCGTTCGCGCGCAATGTCTGCTGTGAGGTCGACGGGGAAACCGTAAGTATCATAAAGTTTGAACACGGTTTCGCCGTCGATTTCCGTACCCTGCATCTCGGCAAGGGCTTTTTCGAGCATGCTCATGCCATCGTCAAGCGTCTTGGCAAAGCGCTCTTCTTCTTTGAGAATCGCTTGCTCAATACGTTTTTCTGCCTTGACGATTTCAGGATAGGCTTCACCCATTTCTGCAACCAATGGCGCAACCAGTTTGTAGAAAAACGGCTGACTTTGCCCTAGCTTGTGACCGTGGCGAATTGCACGACGCATGATGCGGCGCAGGACGTAATCGCGCCCTTCCTTGCCCGGCAATACGCCGTCAACCATCAGGAAAACGGTCGAACGAATGTGGTCAGCAATCACTTTCAGCGAGTTGTTTTGCAAATCCGTACAGCCAGTCGCTTCTGCAGCGGCCTTAATCAAGTTGACGAAAATATCAATCTCGTAGTTCGAGTGAACGTGCTGCAACACCGCCGCCATGCGCTCCAAGCCCATGCCGGTATCAATTGACGGCTTGGGCAACGGCTTCATGTTGCCGCTGGCGTCGCGCTCGAACTGCATGAAAACGAGGTTCCAGATTTCGATGTAACGGTCGCCGTCTTCTTCCGGCGAGCCGGGAGGGCCGCCCCAAATGTCTGCGCCGTGGTCGTAGAAAATTTCCGAACACGGACCACAAGGGCCGGTTTCGCCCATCGCCCAGAAGTTGTCCGATTCATAGCGCCCTTTGCCCGGCTTGTCGCCAATGCGTACGATGCGCTCGGCCGGTACGCCAATCTCGTTTAGCCAGATGTTGTAGGCTTCGTCGTCTTCTTCATACACCGTGACCCACAATTTTTCTTTCGGCAGGCCATACACACCGGTGACCAAGCCCCAGGCATAGCGGATGGCATCTTCTTTGAAGTAGTCACCAAAGCTGAAGTTGCCCATCATTTCAAAGAAGGTGTGATGACGCGCGGTGTAGCCGACGTTTTCCAAGTCGTTGTGCTTACCGCCGGCGCGCACGCAACGCTGTGCACTTACAGCGCGATTGTAGTCGCGCTTCTCGTGACCGGTGAAGATATCCTTAAATGGCACCATACCTGCATTAGTGAACAACAGGGTCGGGTCGTTACCCGGCACCAATGACGCAGAATGCACAGCGTGATGACCACGCTCAACAAAATAGTCAATAAAAGCTTGCCGAATCTCGGCGGTAGAAAACGGTTTAGTCATGATGATTCAACACTTCGTTAATTTGATCAAAAGAAAAACCACGACTCACAAGAAAACGCTGGCGCTTAGCCTGCTCCTTGCGGTCGTGGACGCTTTGTTCGGGGTATTTTTTGGCGTAAACCTCAGCAACGAGTGCGTAGAAATCGTGCTCTGCGAGGGCGGCGTCAATCAATTCGTTATTGATTTGCTGCTGACGTAAATACTGGCGAATCAGCAGCTCGCCTTTGCCGCGAGAAACAGCGCTACGCGTATAGGAATGTGCATAGCGCTCGTCACTTTGCCAACCTTTTTCGACAAACTCATCAAGCACCGCTGCCAACACTTCTGCATCAAAGACCTCGCCATATTTATGCAACAGTTCCTGATAGCCATGCTCGCGGCGCGCAAGGGCTGCG
Organism: Cardiobacteriaceae bacterium TAE3-ERU3; assembly: GCA_019218315.1. NCBI lineage: Bacteria > Pseudomonadati > Pseudomonadota > Gammaproteobacteria > Cardiobacteriales > Cardiobacteriaceae > Cardiobacteriaceae bacterium TAE3-ERU3. Next base: position 120,096 of record JAHUUI010000001.1, read on the forward strand.
AGTAGTTTGTGTTCGACAGCGCTGCGTTGGTCGTCAGTCATCGCTATCCGCGTCTGCATCTAGTGCTGCAGGTTTTGGTAACTCGGTCGCCTGATCTGAGCCGATAAACTTCTCACGCAGCTGCGCCTCAATGTGACCGGCAATTTCAGGATGTTCATTGAGGAAAGCGCGTACTTTTTCTTTGCCTTGGCCAATTTTTTCGCCATTGTAGCTGTACCATGCGCCTGATTTATCAATCAATCCTGCGTCCACACCCAGCTGAATAATCTCACCACTGCGAGAAATACCCTGCCCGTAGAGAATTTCAAATTCTGCCTGCTTAAATGGTGGCGATACTTTATTTTTCACGACTTTAACGCGGGTCTGGTTACCCAGCACTTCATCGCCATCTTTAATTGAGCCAATACGGCGAATATCCATACGCACAGAGGCGTAGAATTTCAGTGCGTTACCCCCGGTAGTGGTTTCCGGCGAGCCAAACATCACGCCGATCTTCATACGAATTTGGTTGATGAAGATGACCAGTGTATTGGCTTTTTGAATATTGGCTGTGAGCTTGCGCAGTGCCTGACTCATCAAGCGTGCCTGCAAGCCCATGTGCGAATCGCCCATTTCACCTTCAATTTCCGCTTTTGGCGTCAAAGCCGCCACTGAGTCAATGACGATGACCGAAAATGCACCTGAACGAACCAGTGCATCGGTAATTTCGAGTGCTTGCTCACCAGTGTCTGGCTGAGTCACATAGAGATTTTCGGTATCAACACCGAGTTTCTTGGCATAAATCGGGTCAAGCGCATGTTCTGCGTCAATAAATGCTGCCGTACCGCCCTGCTTCTGTGCTTCGGCGATGACTTGCAGGGTCAGGGTCGTCTTACCCGATGACTCCGGCCCGTATATCTCAACAATTCGCCCCAGCGGTAAGCCGCCAATGCCAAGGGCAATATCGAGCCCCAAAGAACCGGTCGACACCGCAGGAATATTGGTCTGCGCAGGCTTATCGCCCAAGCGCATTACCGACCCTTTGCCGTACTGCTTATCGAGCTGTTTGAGTACCGCATCAAGGGCTTTTTTCTGGTCATCATTCATCTTGTTGCCTCCACATGTGGACGACGCGCCCACCATCGCAAATCAAACGTGCAATCATAGCACCATCAGCGTTATTTGTTCATATATTTACAATGACAATAACTCGATATTGCCTCCAGCCGCTGCAGTATTAATGGATATACTCTGCTCGAACATCAAATACGACAATGCATCGGGATTCATCTGGATATGCCCCACCTGATCAGCCATTATTGGTGAAGCGCTAAACACAGGCACAATAGCACCTTTACGCATCAGCCACCGATCACGAAGCGGCGCGCACCACTGCTCACTACCCGATAGCATCAATCCGCACAAAGCCGACTGTTCGACTAGCTGCTCACTATCATCAGCCGAGCAAAGCACCTCTTTAGGAACCCCAGCAGCAATCAGCCAGTCATACCACGCTTGTGGCAAACCAACCGCAAGTACAGCGTTACCAGTCAATAACGCAACGACGATTTGTAGTAATGCACGACTATCCGCATGCTCGTGCATCTGTAGAATCACACCACGCGCATAGCAGCGCCACTGATTTTGCTCACCCGTCACACCCGGCATATTGATCACTTCCTGGCATTTGACCGCGGCCTCCGCTATTGCCGTTAATGCCTCGCCAAACCAAGCAGGTACGTCCACCCCAAGGTGAGACAAACTATTGCGCAGTGATGCCGTAATCTGCACGGCTTGCTGTGGCGCGAGCTGAGCCCAAGCATGTTGCGCTTTAAGCATATCAGCCAAAGCTGAAGACCTCTCCACCATCACCGCATTGCCTGAAAAGTCATGATGCAACAAGTAACGGTCATTAACAGTAACAAAACGAGGCAAGTATTGTGGCCCACCGGCTTTAGGGCCTGTACCAGACAAGCCATGCCCACCAAATGGTTGTGAGCCAACAATCGCACCAATCTGGTTACGGTTGATATAGACATTGCCCACATGCAACTGCTCGATAAACCATTGCTGACGCGTTTCAATACGTGAGTGCAGACAACCAGTCAATCCATAGCCAAGCCCATTGATGGCACTGATCAACGCATCCAACTCATCAGCCTGAAAGCGCACCACATGCAGAATGGGGCCAAACTGTTCATCACTCAGCTCACTGACATCGCTAATCTCGAGAATCGTTGGCGCAACAAAAAAGCCCAAATACGATGGCATACCGCCTTCATGGCGCACCAAAACACGCTTACTGTGCCCGGCCACATAGGCTTCAAGCTTATCGTAAGCCGCCTGATCGATGACCGGCCCAATATCGACAGATAGCGCCACAGTATCCCCTACACTGCGTGTTTTTAGCGCACCTTTGATCATATCCAGCGTTTCATCGTAAATATCTTCCTGCAAGCACAGCACACGCAGCGCTGAGCAACGCTGACCTGCACTTTGAAACGCAGAAGTCATCACAGCATCCACCACTTGCTCGGGCAATGCGGTCGAATCAACAATCATCGCATTCTGACCACCAGTCTCGGCAATCAAGGTTCGTTCTTTACCATCTGAAAGCAGAGTAGCCTGAATTTTGGCGGCTGTAGCCGTCGAGCCGGTAAATGCAACTCCAGCTATCGCTGGGTTTTCTGTCAGCGCTGCGCCAACCTCCGCACCGCCAAGCACCAATTGCACCACATCACGCGGAATACCGACCTCATACATCAGCTTAACTGCAAAATGCGCAATTAGCGGTGTCTGCTGCGCTGGTTTAGCGACGACTGTATTACCGGTGACGATTGCGGCAGCAATCTGCCCGGTAAAGATAGCCAACGGAAAATTCCACGGACTGATGCACCCCCAAACGCCACGCGCCTGCTGCAACTGCTCTAGCTCATTATTTTCAGCCTGCACAGCGTAATAGCGACAAAAATCAACTGCTTCACGCACCTCTGCAACAGCATCTGACCATATTTTGCCCGCTTCAAAGACACACAAGCACAGCCAGTCATCCATATGCGCTTCATAAGCATCGGCCAGCTTGCGCAACAACGCGGCCCTTTCACGGACTGATATTACAGACCAGCCTGAAAAAGCCGCTTCAGCGTGCTTAATTGCTTGTTTTACCACAGCTTCATCAGCAGGAAACACACGACCAATCTGTCGCTTACGATCAGCTGGCGCAAACACTACGTGGCCCTGCGCATCTTCAGCACTGTAATCTTTTACCAGTGAAGTTGCCTGCCAATCTCCAGGGCCCTCTGCAAGCAAATCACGCACGCTTTCAACAACTGGAATATGGGTTAGATCCATGCCTTTGGCATTGCGACGCTGAGGGAAAATATCCGCTGGAAGCGGTATATTGGGGTTAGCCACTTCATCGCCACTACGCGCCGCGACGATTGCTACCGGATCAGCCAATAAATCATCAATACTGATATCTTCGTCGCCCAAATGATGAACAAATGACGAATTCGCACCATTTTCTAATAGACGCCGCACCAAATAGGAAAGTAAGTCTTTGTGCGTCCCAACCGGTGCATAAATCCGCGACGGTATTTTGCGCTGACCATGCTCGACAAATTGCGCATGTAGCACCTCACCCATTCCATGCAAACGCTGCATTTCAAAATCGACGTCAAGGCCATCCGCCATCGCCAAAATTGCCGCCACCGTGTGCGCGTTGTGGGTGGCAAACTGCGGATAAATTGCGTCTGGCGCAGCGAGCATCTTGCGCGCGCAGGCAAGGTATGACACATCGGTATTTTCTTTGCGCGTGAATACAGGGTAGTTTTCCAGCCCTTGCTCTTGATACCATTTGATCTCGCTATCCCAGTACGCGCCTTTCACCAGCCGCACCATAAAGCGGCGCTTGTAGCGTGTACCCAGCTCTATCAACCAATCAAGCAATGCAGGGCAACGCTTTTGATAAGCTTGCACCGCAAGCCCCAGCCCTTGCCAATCCTTGATGCTATCGGCTTTACACAACGCTTCAATAACATCCATCGACAGCTCTAGTCGCCACGCTTCCTCTGCATCGATGGTCAAGCCAATGCGGTATTTTTTTGCTTTTTCACACAACACCAACATGCGCTCAGTAAGCTTTTTGACGCATGCTTCACGCTTGCCAACTTCATAACGTGGATAAATGGCCGACAGCTTGACCGACAGACCTGAATTTTCAATAGGACCACCATTGTGCTGCGCGAGCCCAATCGCCTCTAGCGCATCTACGTAGGATTGAAAATAACGCTCAGCATCGCGCTCAGTACGCGCCCCTTCACCAAGCATATCAAATGAATAACGGTAACCCTTTTCCTCTTGCTTCTCGCCACGCTTCATAGCGGACTCAATATCTTCACCGAGGATAAATTGCTGCCCCATAATTTTCACGCCATGGGTAACGGCTTTACGGATCAAGGGCTCGCTCATATTGCGCAGCATGCTTTCCAGCTTCTCTCCAAGGCGCTCTTCGTCCTTACGCCCCATCCGCATAACTTTGCCGGTAAACAACATGCCCCAAGTCGCGGCATTGACCCAAAATGAGTCACTTTGACCAAGATGCGATTTCCAGCGTGCACGGCCAAACTTGTCATAGATCAGCGCATCAAGCGTCTCAGCATCTGGTACGCGCATCAATGCCTCGGCAAGGCACATCAGGGCAATACCTTCTTCACTCGACAGCGAATACTCCTGCAAAAATGCATCGAGCAAACCCACGCCGTCCCCAGAACGAATGGCTTCAATCAGATGGCGGCCGGTCACATCAACTTTTGCCAGCTCTCCGGCTTGCCATTGAGCCATCGTCAACAAGCGCTCTACGGCTTGCGCTTCATCGGCCAAATACCATGCCCGTAATGCCTGACGTTCGATCATGCTTACCTCCTGAAAACCAGCTGGTTAATTGTAATTACAATTTCTATTTCACGCTCAAAGCTAATCTGACTCCACACAACCTAAATCAGAAAACGAATAGAGTAAATACCTTATAAAGGATTACATAGCGTTTTGATTTGTGCTTATGGACTGACAAGAAGCAATCCCTATTTCCATGTTCTGCTTTGTGGTCTCGTTGTGTTTTTCACTAACGCAACCGTCGTGCCGCTCGTTTATCGAGTTTGTAAGTAAGTGCCATCTCAAGACACGTCCTGATTTCATCGACTGGCAGCGGTTCATCGACGTTGAGAACAATAGCTCTGTTTTTCGAATAATTGAGTTCCGGTAGCCATTCACGGAATGTTTCAATCAGGGTTGTTTGACAGTGAAAGTAAATAGCAACCTCATTGTCTGTATGCCTGTCTATACGCACGGTGGTGCCAGAGCCGCTGACCTCTGTCAGAAAACTCGGTTGTGACCACTTAAGTGTTTCAGTCAGAGGACCAATCTCTTCACATTCATTCGCAACTTGATAAACAAGCTCTCTAATTTCCAATAATCGGGCACGAATTTTATCTGGATATGCTTCAATCACGCTCAAAACATCCGCACTTCCAGATTCCATATTTGCCATCCAAATTTATTAAACTTTTAGTTGCTACAAAAATAACGCCATCATATAGCACCAGCAATATTTTTTGTCATAGTGCCAATAAAGATAACCCTGTACAGCACAGCATTTGAATATGACAAAAAATATTGCTGAGACTGTAATAGCGAACCTGCAAGTGTTCTCTGCCACCACCTGACCAGCCAACTATCCTCGCCAACGCAACAAATAACGCTCCAGCAAACCAATCAGCCACGCCATCGTCACGCCGAGCAATGATAGTAACGCAACACCCGCCAGCAATTGATCTGTGCGGAATAATGCACCGGCAGTCAAAATATACGTACCAATTCCCTTTTGGGCACCTATCATTTCCGCCGCGACCAACAAAATGATCGCAATTGAAATGGAAATACGAAAGCCGGACAGAATCCCCGGCAATGCGCCCGGCAGAATGACCTTGCGCACTAAAGCACCACCGCGCACACCAAACGACTGCGCCATGCGGATCAATTGGCGATCCACGCCATCGACTGCGCTATAAGTTGCAATCACGGTCGGAAAGAATGCACCAAAGGCAATCGTCGCTACTTTCGAGCTTTCGCCAATCCCAAACCAAATGATAAACAGCGGTAACAGTGCAATTTTAGGCACGGGGAACAGCGCGGAAACTACCGGTAATAGCCCGGCACGCGCCAAGCTGAAAAGGCCAATAATCATCCCAAATGCAATACCTACCGCACTGCCCAGCGACCATCCAATCGCAAGGCGCTGCAAACTTGCGCCCATGTGGCGCCACAAATCACCACTACGCCAAAGATCTTGCAAGGCGGTGAAGATTTCAGCCGGGGACGGCAATACCAAAGGATTTATCCAACCAAGGCGAGACAAGCCTTCCCATAAGGCAATCAAAACCACGAATACCAATGGTGCAATCCACTTCGGCATTTTGCGCTGGAGCGGCTTGGCTCGAAGGGATACCGGCTGCATATCCGGAGTAATAGGAATGCGCTGATTGACGCTTTGTACAATACCAATCTGATCAACGGAATGCTGGCTCATTCGGTACTCCATGCTGCTTCACGTGCTTCATCGTACATCATCTGCCAGAGCGACTCCTCTATCGCACGCAGCTCAGGATCGTCACCCAAGCGCTCATCGAGTGGGTGCTCAATAGTGACGACTTGCCGAATCCGCCCCGGACAACGCGACATCACAATCACTTTATGCCCCAAGCGAACCGCCTCATGTAAATTATGCGTCACGTAACAAGCAGAAAATGGCTGCTCACACCACAGACGGACAAAATCTTCCAGCAATAGTGCTTTGGTTTGACTATCGAGCGCTGACAGTGGCTCATCCATAAGCAAGATTGCCGGAGACACTGCCAATGCACGGGCAATAGCCACACGCTGCTTCATACCACCGGAAAGCTGTCGGGGCCATGTGTGGCAAAAATTCGCCATGGCAGTGCGTGCCAAAACGTCGTCAATACGTGCCTGTTTTTCTGCACGATCAAGCTGATGGCCTTCCAAAGCCAAGGCAATGTTACCCGCCACATCACGCCACGGCAGCAACGCAAAATCCTGAAAGACGTAAGTCAACGGATTTAGGCAGCCAGCTGGCGGCTGACCACGACTGTACACACCACCATGATCTGGAGCTTCAAGTCCACCAAGCATACGCAGCAAGGTGGACTTACCACACCCCGATGGACCAATCAGGCAAACAATTTCACCTTCACCGATGGTAAACGAGACGTCCTCAAGAACAACTCGACCACCGTAGTAATGTGAAATGCCGTCAGCAATCAGTTCCACAGCAAGTTATTCAACGATGAGTGTGTTGGCATCCAAATTCTCTGGCACTAAGCCTTCCGCTTTGAACCAATCAATTTGGCGCACGACGTCTTCTCTTGACAGCGCTGCATCAGGCGCAATACGCATTGCCCCAGCTGCAATCGCTTTACGCGCATCTTCTGCACTGCGCTCAGTGTAAACGTACTGATGAATAATATCTGTAACCACCTGTTTTTCGGCATCATCGGTACTGCCATCAACCAATGCCGCATTGTAATCGGCTGCGCCACGAGCAAAGGCTTTTTTGAATGCGGCGACCTGCTCAGGATGCTGCTCAACATTCTCTTTAGACGTGAATAACACCGTGACTTGGTAGTCAGGCAGATAATCAGCCACCTTGCCAATTTCAACCGCAGCACCTTTTTTGACCAAACCATCGGCAATATTTGGCACAATCGACCAAGCATCTACTTGCCCACTTTGCAGCGCCGCAATAATTGCCGGCACACCATTCATCGGTACCATTTGCAAGGCATCGTCACCAAGCCCTTCTTTAGCTGCAATCTGCTTACCCATATAGTCAAAAGAAGAACCGGCATTGGTCACCGCAAAGCGCTTACCTTCAAGCTGATCAGGGCTAATCAGGCCAGTATCATAAGCCTGCTTCGAAGCAAGAATTTTCTGCCCTTCGACGCCCGGCTCCTCGCGCAAAGCGCCTCCAATAATACGTACTGCATCACCACGTGCCGCAAGGTTAAGCAAGCCACCCGTAATGGCGGTCACGCCGTAATCAATATCGCCGGAAGCAATCGCAACCGCCATTGGCTGCGCCGCCTGAAAGCGAATCAGCTCAGGATTCAATCCTTCTTCGGCGAAATAGCCGCGTTCTTTGGCAATCATGCTTGGTGCGTGCGACGTAAAAGCGATATAGCCAATCTTGATGTCTTGATCAGCCAGCGCTAGAGAACAACCAAACAAAGCCCCAACAGCGAGAAATAATTTATTCATCAAGCAACCTCTTACTTACCAATACGAGTGAATGTTGTGTGTAAAAAAGTCGGGACTTGCAATGCAATCGCATTCAGCCCAGCCAAACCGGTCAACTTGTTTACGCCTTGATCAACGCCAAATAGCGTCAGATCAAGAATAATTGGCTTAAGGCTGGTCACACTGAGTTGGTTATTAGCCTGACGCACAACCAACAAATCCGCCGTCACATCCACTTCCTGCCCCCCAAAAGTCAGGTGCAATGGCTGTTGCAAAACCAAGCTTTGCCCAACCTCAAGCTTATCTATATCTGAAAGATCAACTTTACCGCTGATCAACAGCTCTAAATGTTTTGCTGAGGCAAAAACGTGATCCTTTAAACGCTGGTCACGGATCTCGATCCCACTATTAACTGAGCCGAGATCTATAACCGCATCGAGTTTGCCATCAAAGTTTAGCGTCGCGCTCGCAGTATCGAACGTGTTTAACTCCGTTACAGTAGCATTCGTCGCTGTGACTTTGGTCGTCAAAAATGAAACATCAACCTCATCTGCCTGCCACTGCTCCGCAAAGACAGCCGTAGAAAGCCCCAAAGCCAATGCGCCAATTCCTAATCCCTTAAACATATTCCATATCCCCTCTTTCTATAATTTTCTAAGGCAAAAATGCCATCACCAAACCAAGCAATACGGCCGCTCCGACCCAATTATTATGTATAAATGCTTGAAAGCACAAATCTCGATCCAAACCACGCGTACACCACAGCTCATAAGCAAGCAACGCTGCCGCAGAAGCAACCCCCAAATAATACCAACCATTCAATCCTGCCAGTAGGCCGCAAATAACCAAGCACAGCAACATAATACCGGCCATCGTTGCAATAAATGGCAACTCACGACCCTGAGCAAAAATCGCCGCGGACTTTAGCCCCAGTGGAATATCGTCATCACGATCAACCAAAGCGTAGTAAGTATCGTAAACCAAGGCCCAAAATACGCTGGCAAGGAATAAAAAGAATGCTGCCCATGTCACATACCCTAAAATCGCTGTGTGAGCAATCAAAATCGAGCTGGCAAATGCAATGCCAAGCATTGCTTGCGGGGTCGGCAAAAAGCGTTTACAGAAAGGGTAGACAATAGCTGCAGCAGCGCAAAAAATTGATAAAACCACGCTTTGCCAGTTGAGCAGTAACACCAAGCAAAAGCTGAATATCAACAGAATAACACCCAACACCAAAGCCTCATTTACCCCAACTTCCCCACGTGCAAGCGGGCGGTGCTTCGTACGCTCAACACTACCGTCAAAATTTCGGTCAGCCAAATCATTAAATACGCATCCTGCCGAACGCATCGACCACGTACCCAACAAAATAATGAAAACAATTCGCGCTGGAGGCTCTCCATTTCCAGCCAAACACAAGCCCCATAAGCTACTCCACGCAAGCAAGAGTGTACCGACAGGTCTTTCAAGGCGCATCAAGCGGGCATAAGCGTGAAGTTTGGCTAACATGATTCTAGTGGTATTTACAAAAACGATTGACTAGAATAAACGCAACTTCACACTATTTAAAGACCAAACTTATGAGCCAATACGTTTTTACCATGAATCGGGTGAGCAAAGTCGTGCCACCCGGCAAATTTATTCTTAAAGATATCTCGCTATCCTTCTTCCCGGGGGCAAAAATCGGCATCCTCGGTTTGAATGGCGCGGGTAAATCAACCTTGCTACGCATCATGGCTGGCGTGGATACAGATATTCAGGGCGAAGCACGCCCACAGCCAAACCTAGATATTGGCTACCTGCCGCAAGAACCACAACTCGACCCTGAAAAGACTGTGCGTGAAGTCGTTGAAGAAGCGATGAGCAATCTCAAAGACGTGCAAGCTGAGCTCGACGCCGTTTACGCCGCTTATGCAGATCCAGATGCAGATTTTGACGCACTCGCAGCCAAGCAAGCCGAGCTGGAAAATAAACTCTCAGCTGGCGATGGGCACGACATGGAGCGCCGTATGGACATTGCCGCAGACGCCCTGCGCCTGCCTCCATGGGATCAAAAAACCGGTACGTTGTCTGGCGGTGAAAAACGCCGCGTCGCACTCTGTCGCCTCCTACTTTCAAACCCCGATATGCTGCTGCTCGATGAGCCAACCAACCACCTTGATGCTGAATCAGTCGCATGGCTGGAGCGCTATCTCGCAGAGTTTCCTGGCACCGTCGTCGCCGTTACGCACGACCGCTACTTCCTCGATAATGTTGCAGGCTGGATTCTTGAGCTCGACCGTGGCGAAGGCATCCCATGGCAAGGCAACTACTCTTCATGGCTGGAGCAAAAAGAGAAGCGCCTCGCTACCGAAGAAAAGCAGGAATCAGCTCACCGCCGCGCATTGAAGAAAGAGCTGGAATGGGTACGTAATAACCCTAAAGGCCGTCAAAGCAAGAGCAAGGCTCGCCTGCAACGCTTTGATGAGCTTTCAAGCAAAGAATTCCAGAAGCGCAGCGAAACACAAGAAATTTATATCCCACCAGGCGAGCGCCTTGGTGACAAAATTGCCATTGCAGAAAACGTCAGTAAGGGCTACGAGCACAAAATGCTCTACAGCGACCTTAATTTCAATCTACCACCGGGGGCAATCGTTGGCATTATCGGCCCAAATGGCGCCGGCAAATCAACCTTGTTCAACCTGCTTGCAGGCCGAGATACGCCAGACAGCGGCACCATTGAAATTGGGGAAACCGTCAATCTCGCATTTGTCGACCAATCACGTGACAACCTCGACCCTAAAAAAACCGTCTGGGAAGAAGTATCCGAAGGACTCGACAACATCACGGTTGGCACCTACACCATTCCATCACGAGCGTATCTTGGTCGCTTCAACTTCAAAGGCTCGGATCAACAAAAGCGCGTTGGTGACTTATCTGGAGGTGAGCGCAACCGCTTACATCTCGCTAAACTACTGAAGAGTGGCGGCAACGTATTGCTGCTTGATGAGCCAACTAACGATCTTGATATAGAGACCTTGCGTGCACTTGAAGAAGCTATTCTCGCTTTCCCGGGTAGCGCTCTGATCATCTCGCACGACCGCTGGTTTCTGGATCGCGTTGCCACCCACATTCTCGCGTTTGAAGGTGATTCACAAGTCAACTTCTTCCCCGGCACCTACTCCGAGTACGAAGCTGACCGTCGCAAGCGTCTTGGTGATGAGGCTGACCAGCCACACCGCATCAAATACAAACGCATTCAGTAAACCCAAACCAACAAAGCCCGCTTAACTGCGGGCTTTTACATAAATCACAGGAGAGATAATGCTTATCGTAACCGGACTGGCCGGCGCAGGAAAAACCGTCGCTATGAATACCCTTGAAGACCTCGGCTACTACTGTATCGACAACCTACCAGTCAACATGCTCGAAGCACTAGCCAACGACTTTGCAGCTGAACACCCTCAACCGGTTGCCGTAGCCATTGACTCTCGCAATCCACAAGGCATCGCATCGTTACCAGAAGTCTTTCACCGCCTCCACAAGCTTGTCGATCTACAAATACTATTTCTCACTGCAAACACTGAAACACTCGTACGCCGCTATAGCGAAACCAGACGGCCACATCCAGCACACATCATCAAAAGTAACAATCACTCACTGCCAGAGGCCATTGAAGAAGAACGCCGCCTACTTGGCAATATTTTTGACCTCGCCGAGCTCACTATCGATACCAGCCGTTACAACGTCTATAAACTTAAGGACAAAATTACCCAGCTGCTTACAGCCAACACAGCAGAACTAATGATTACACTACAATCTTTTGGCTTTAAGCATGGCACGCCAGTTAATGCAGACTATATGTTCGATGTCCGCTTCCTGCCAAATCCATACTGGGAGGCTGACCTGCGCGCTTATAGTGGCTGTGACCAACCTATTGTGGAATTCTTTAACAAATACGATGAACCACAAAACTTTATTAAACAAACAGAGCAATACTTACACTACTGTTTGCCTCAATTTGCCAATAACGGCAATAGAGCCTATCTCACCATCAGCATCGGCTGCACTGGCGGCCAACACCGAAGTGTGTATGTCACCGAGCAACTTGCCCACAAGCTAAAGCCCTACTTTAGCAATTTGGTTATTGAGCACCGCGATATGATTTCTAAAAGCTAACCACGATATCCATTAGGGTTCTGCGACTGCCAACGCCACGTATCTTCCATCATTTCAGGTAAAGTACGCTTTGCCTGCCAGCCCAGTTCCCTAGCCGCTTTTTCAGGATTAGCGAAGCAAGTGGCTATATCACCAGCTCTACGTGCGACAATTTTATAAGGTACTTTTCGACCACTTGCCCGTTCAAATGCAGAGACCATTTCTAGAACGGAATAACCATTACCTGTTCCAAGGTTCCAAACATGTAACCCTCTGTGCCGCTCAAGAAATCTAAGCGCATCCACGTGCCCCTGAGCCAAGTCGACCACATGGATGTAATCACGGACACCAGTACCATCCTCAGTATCGTAGTCATTTCCATATACAGACAACTTCTCTAACTTCCCTATCGCCACTTGGCTAATATAAGGCACTAAGTTATTAGGTATATCTGCTGGATCTTCACCGATTTTGCCGCTGACGTGTGCTCCTACCGGATTAAAATAACGAAGCGTTGCAATCTGCCAATCTGGATACGCAACGATCAAGTCTTCCAAGACTTGCTCAACCATCAACTTGGACATCCCATAAGGATTTGTCGGCCTCGACGTAGGGCAATCCTCACTAATCGGCATTTCTTGAGGCTCACCATAGACTGTTGCCGAAGAACTAAATACAAATCTGGACACACCAGCCTTCTTCATTGCCTCAAGTAAATACACACTACCACTGACGTTATTATCAAAATATTCAAGTGGCTTATGCACACTCTCGCCAACTGCTTTTAAACCTGCAAAGTGCATCACGGCGGATATATCGTGCTCTGTGAAAATCTGGTTGAGCAATTCCTTATTACGGACGTCACCCTCTATAAAAGTCACCTTTTTTCCACTAATTTCTTCTACTCGCCTAACAGCCTTTACAGAGCTATTAACCAAATTATCCAATACAAGAACCCGATACCCAGCTTCTAGCAAAGCCAAAACGGTATGCGAACCAATATAACCCGCTCCACCAGTAACTAAAATCATGACTTTTACTCCTTAACGCGCACCAAACCCCGTTAACATTGTCTGAATCGTTTTAAAGAAAATCAGCAAATCCAACGAAAAAGAGAAGTGCTTAATATAGAAAAAATCATATTCTATTTTAATCTTTGTCTCTTCTGTACCAGTAGCATATCCTTGGTTGACTTGCGCCCAACCTGATATGCCAGGTTTTACAATATGCCGATAATTGAAGAAAGGCACCGTTTTTTCCAAATCTCGAGCAAAGTTTAAAAACTCTGCACGTGGGCCTATTAAACTCATTTCTCCCTTAATAACATTATAAAACTGCGGCAGCTCATCAATACGAATCTTCCTAATAAACCGACCCACTCTTGTAATTCTCTCATCATTAGTGGTAGTGACTACCTCATCTGACAACTCTTTCATACTCCGAAATTTGATGACTTGAATAATTTTCCCACGATGACCTATTCTTGGTTGTACATAAAAAATACTCCCGCCATCATCAAGTTTAATAAGCAGCATAACAATCAAAAAAATAGGAAGTACAATAGGAAGAGACAACAAAATAAAAAAAACATCAAAACAATATTTGAATGCCGTATAACTCGGGGAAGGTAGTAATGAACCAAGCTCATTTTCATATATATGACGAATTCTAACTCTTCCTGTCAGAGACTCTCGAATATTACGGTAATGATACACGGGCATCCCTTGTAATGTCTGATCAGCAATAAAACGTTGCCATTCATCAGTCAAATCAAAACTATGTAAGTCAGTTACAATTGCACTAACTTGTGCATCAAGCTGAGGCTCACTCATTTTAACCCACTCTACCTCTGGAACCTGATCGGGCATGTCGATAGCACGCCCGACTGGTATATACGCAAACCGATAGTGCTCAAGATGTCTTCTGATTATGTGTAATATAAAACAATAAATCAAAAGCAAAAATGAAACCATTAAAATATAATAAAAAGAGTAAGGAACACTTGTCAGCTTTATAACAAGCACTATAAGCGCACTCCAAAAAAGTATCACTGGAAGTATATATACAGAAGAAATAATACCTGGAAATCGATAAAAATTTCTTAAAGTAAATAATACACAGATCAACAAACATAAACCTGCAATAGTACTTACAACAATATCAGTCAATATAAAATATGTCCCAAAACTATATTGCCAGAAAAATAGTGTTGGTATAAAAACTATTGTTAAAAAACCGACTAGTATCTGCACAAAAGTATTAGATAAAAAATACATCCTAAGAGACCTCTCCATTCAACAAAATATTTATTAGTCTCGCATTAACTTTTTGCACATCATACAGCTGTTCAGCTAACTTTCTACTCACTCTTCCCATATTATTAATGAGTTCGGGCGTTTCTATAAATTTAATCATCGCTTCTTCTAGAGCCACTACATCATGCGGAGGGATAAGAAATCCATTCTCGCCTTCATTCACTGTATCTCTGCATCCAGGTACATCAGTGGTAATTATAGGTCGTCCAATTGCCATCGCTTCTTGGATACTACGGGGAACCCCTTCACGGTAAAAGGAAGGTAGAACAAAAACAGAACTATCGGCAATCTCAGTTACAACATCATCGACAAAGCCTAAATACCTAACAATATCATTGTCTATATATTCTTCTAGTTCTGTTTTGCTAAGTGCAAAAGTATTATGCTCTTCAAAGCTCCCTAGAACGTTAAATTGAACAAATGGATATTTAGACTTAACCAGGGAGGCTGCTCGTAAAAACTCCATAACTCCCTTTTCACGCAGTAAACGAGCAATAAATAGGAAAGTAACTGGTCTAGACTCATCGTATGGAGAGTACTTAAAACGAGTTAAGTCTACTCCAATACCACCAAGCACTACTACTTTTTTGACACGAATTCCATAATGATCAATCAAGTCTTTTTTATCATCCCTATTAAGTAGTACTAAAACATCCAAAAATGGCAAGGATAAATTATAGAGAATTACTTGAATTTTTTTAATTATATGGCTCTTTATTCTAGTTCCAATATTTGACTTCATATTAGATACAAATGCATTCCCTAAACCCTCAATCATCCCAATACAACGTGAAGTACCAGAAATCTTAGCAGCAATAGAAGTAAAAATAACTGGTTTGACAAAATAAGGAAAAGCTATATCTATTTCTTTTTCCCGAAAAAAATTCCATAACCATATAATAGATGATAAATCCTTAAATGGATTAAGTCCTTTGCTATTAAGCTTATAATGATATACTTCCGCACCCATTGATTGTAATTTTTTTTCCTGCTCTGAAGTTGCTTTATTAACAACACAGAATACGGAGAACTGTTTGCCCAATAAATCTACTATCAAATCTCCTCGAAAATTTAACATCGTTCCAGCATCGTTCCCGATAATTGCAATTCGCTTCATAATAAACCACGATAAAAAGTTATCACTATCCTGCGTAGATATTTAACAAAGGAAAATAAAGAATAAAATATCCACTGAAAAAAATTAATATAACCCTTACTCCATATTCGATAATAATTAATTAACTCAAATTTTTCCATTTTCCAAAGTTTCGCACTAAGCCCCGAAATACCGTAAGCTTCTTTGAAACGAAAAGAAAGTGCATTAGACAATATTGCAACACGAGCTTCTCCATAACCAAATATCACTTCTAACCATAAAGCATAATCTTCAGAATATTTTTGAGCAGGGAAGCGATAAGGGACGTCTCTTCTTAACAAGACAGAAGAAGTCATAAAAAAATTAGAAATAAGGATCTCTTTTGGAGAGACAAAACGAACCGAACAGCCAGAAAGAGTCTCTCCAGCATTCGTATGTATACATTTTTTTGTATCCACATCATCAATATCACTCTCGCTGATTACTTTGGCATGGTTTGCAAGCAAAACTATTTCAGGATAACGTTTTAGCACATCACATTTTTGAGATAGATAATCAGAATCCCATGCGTCGTCTGCATCTAAAAAAGCTACGTATTTATATTTCGCTATCGACCAACCATGATTCCTTGCCTCACTAGGCCCTTTATTATTTGGCATTTGTGACAAAATTATGTTCTTAGCGCAATTAGACCTGATGAATTCTTGAACTACTGCCACTGTGTTGTCAGTACTACTGTCGTCAACAATAATAATTTCATTTGCTTGAATGGTTTGCTTTTGCAAAGATACTAATGCCCTGCAAATCGTCTGCTCAGAATTATATGCAGGAACTATAACTGAAAATGTAACCTCTTCCAATTCATCACCTTGGATATTCAAAAAATAGACTCTTTAAAAAACTAAAAAAAATGATACGGTAAAAAAGGAGATGGGCCCTGCCCCATTTCTAGCAAAATATTTCGATAAAAAAACAATATAGACAAAACACCAGCAATGAAAACCATTATTTTCCCTTCTTTCAGAAAGCTACCATCCTGAAGATAATAAATTACGATAAGTGGCGCAGAAAATAAAACCAGATCAAGTACGCGTAAAAAGGCATAACTAAAGCGTGACAAAATAAAAAATAATAATGAGAAAAACAGCAACCATAAGCAAACTGACCACTTTATATGGCGGTTAACATTAGAATAAATAAACCCTACGCACATAACCAGTAAAATAATAAGATTACTCAGCCCCGATAAACTACTGGGAGATTCAAAACTTGCATACAAATGCCATTTGTCCAAAAAATAATCTCCATTAAATGCCACAAATAACCCACAGAATAAGACACCCAATAAAATCAATCCAATACCTTTTAGACTTTTAGCTTCGAAGAAAACCAGGAAATAGAAAAGTGATAACACAAACAACAGTGAATAATGGATACTCACCCCTAAAATAATAAAAAATAATGATGTAACCCTATAATTTCGGATCCATAGCATAATAGCGGCTACTAAAAGTAGAAACCCTAATCCAATCCGAATTGTATTCATTGAAAAATCAAAGAAGATAAGAGGAAAGTAAAATACACCCAGAAAAAAAGACTCAAGCCTATCCGCTAGAGAATACAGGACAATAAATATTAAACAAACTAAAAAACTTATTAATCTTAAGACTATTTGAGCATCATCACTAATTAAACCCAAACCGCGTACAAGATATTGAAATCCGACTTCAATATCAAACCCTTTACCAGCATCAAGTAATGACTCTATTATTATAGTATAATTATATGTATCTGTCCCAACCATTCCGCGCATGGTAACAAACACGGTCGCAATCAGCATGGAAAAAATAATAAATATTTTACTTCTAAGAGCTATAATGTTTGTAATCGTTAGTGAAAAGACTTGGAAACCATAAAGCATTAAATAAATCAATATCTTTCTCCAGAAACCACCGAAAGAACATTGTCTTTAATAAAAATAAATGATAAAGATATAATTACTGCAGCAAGCAGTGCAATATCATACCCCAAAGCTGCGCCTACTACTCCATAGTTAGGAATCAGTACCTTGTACAATCCAAGTGCTGTAATCAGCACAAAAATCCATTTTAATAAAATTAATTTCCCAAGCCCCATTTTTACAAAAAATATATTCAGCCCACAATCTAAATAATACAAACAGCACCCTGGAAGCAAATAACTAAACACCTTAGAGCTCATTGCAAAACTTTCACCAAAGACTATTCTTACAATCATAGGCGAAAAATAAATCAATATTGGCAAACATAACAAAGAGAATCCAAAAATCGCTCCAGAAATGTAGAATACATTTCTTTTTATCAAACTAATATTTTTTTGTGAAAAAACCATCTTTGGTGCAAAGGTATTTACTAATAATGGTGCCACAGCGGCCACTGCCAAATTAAGTTGCATTGCAGACGCATAGATACCCAATGCAAAATCATCTGCCAACACTTCTAGCATAAGCATATCTGCACGTAGAAAAATTTGCATGATTAATAAAGCAAGAAAGAAAGGCAATCCTTTATAAAATAATTTTCTTATCAATTGAAATTTAAATCTAGGTCGACCTAGATATATATTTTTTTTATAATATATAGACAAACCAATTGCCAAAAATATGAACTCACTTACCCATGCAATAGCAAACCCAAGTATATTCCTATCGAATATATAATAAATAATTAACACAAAGCCTATCTTCACTAACATTGCTGTTATAGATATCAAAACTTTTGGCTTACTAAAGGTACGTGACTGCAGCCAAGCAGTTGTGACTGCAAATGGTTCATTACATAAAATCATCATCCCTAATATAGAAACTATTGGCAGTAACAGTGGAGATTTCTCTGTATACCACGCAGTCAACAATAAAAGAATATATGCACTTATTGCGGCAATAAGACGTAATAAAAAAGTATTACTTAATAAGTCATGCTGTTTTCTGCGAGATATATTACGTAACAATCTGGGTATAATTATTTCACTTCCACATATATAACTAAGCGACATAAATATCAAACTAAGCGATAAAGCATATTGAAATAATCCATAACTTGACACACCTAATGCTCGTGCAACTATGCCACTTACCAATAAGGTAACTAGCATTTTGGTTGCGTGCTCACAGAGCAGCCAAAATATATTTGAAAAAAAGACACGCACGAGATTTACTTTTTTTCCTTATTCGACAAAAGGCAGGATCTAATCATAATGTTATATTCACCAATATCACTTCTATTTTGGAGAGCATGGCACTGCTACTTTTCGCTGTACTATGGCATTGTTTAGCAGAACAAATACAACACCCAAAAACAAGCCCAAAATTGGCAACAATAATATTGTCACTTTTTTAGGCGAATCTGGTGTTAATGGAGCGCCGGGTGAGGCTAAGATACGATAGAACGGCACTTCTTTCTGAGCTTTTATTGCTGCAATCAGCTTTTCCAATTGTCCTTGCCTTACTTCAAGTAAATAAAATGAAGAGGGGTAGTTAATTTTCCCTTCAGTAAGCACATCAAGCTGAGCTTGTAAAAAACGTTCTCCAAGCAAGAACATCCACATCTGGCTGTCATTCTCTAAGTTAAAATCAACAATACTTGCAGAGGCAGTATTAAGCAAAGTATTTAGCCATATAACTCCTAAATCCAACGCATTATCTGCGTCAACCAGATTTGATTTTTTAGCAATACGCAAAGCTTCTGAAAGTTGTTCCAATTGATTATCTTTCTGGGATTTTAAAAGCGCCTCAATCTCACCTTTATCTGTAGATATTTGCTTTGCATATTGCTGCGCCAATATCAATAGTTCATTCTTATCTTGCATAAATGCATATTCATTTACTTTTTCAAGATAGTGATTGAGCACCCGTTGTGCCGACTTTGGATCGCTATCCGTAAAACTAAGTTTTACTACTGCACTTTGGTTATCACTCTGTTCTTCTATTTGAATCCGCAACCCCCTCAATAACTTAGCCAGTATTTTTTGCTTTTCTTCTTCACTTACTGGCTTATACTTGTCCAAAATTTGTTTATACCGTTCTGATTTCATAAAAAACTCACCACGAAAATCTTCAGAACGCAAGACTAACTGGAATACACCAAAGACCTGTTCAGCAATACTCTCATTGCTAAATTCCAAATTTTGATTCATGGAGTTATGGCTTGAGCTTTGACCTCTTCCCTCATCATCCAATGTAGACAAACGAAAAAAATCTTTTTTTTCAGAAAGGTAGTCACTAATATCTATAACTGTTGGAACAGTTACTACAGCATGTGATGACCACTTCTTAGGTGCAAAGACAACATAAAAAATAGCCAACAGGAAAAAAAGCACGCACCACAAAAGGATTGTTATCTTTTTTTTCCATAAAATCATTAACATATCAAGCATGTCTATATCATACTTTTTGCTATCCGCAGCTACAGACATTTCTATTCTCCCCAGCCAATGTAAAAATGCATTTTAATAGACTATAGCCATAAGCGTGAGGCTTTTCATGATCCCAGCACACAATCCTTGCCAAACAAAATTTTTTGTGCTTAAATACGCGGCTTATTTTGCGAGAGTGGCGGAATTGGTAGACGCGCTGGATTTAGGTTCCAGTGGGGTAACCCGTGAGAGTTCGAGTCTCTCCTTTCGCACCAGTTTACCGCGCCGCAAGGCGCTTTTTTTTTATAATTCAGGCAAATGGCCTACAACACACTGAGGAAATTATGCAGTCATCGGTAGAACAGTTGGAAGGTCTCGCGCACAAGCTGACAGTAGAAGTACCAGCTGAGCGCGTGGACGAAGCAGTTGAGAAACGTTTAAAGGAAATTCGCCCGCGTATCCGTTTGGACGGTTTTCGCCCAGGTAAAGTACCACCACAGGTCATTCGCCAAAAATATGGTGCCGGCATTCGCCAAGAAGTACTTTCAGACGTAATTGAATCTTCTTACCGTGAAGCGATGCAGAACAGTGAGTACGCTCCTGTTGCTCCTCCAAAGATTAATGTTATCTCTGGCTTTGCTGCTAACGAGCCGGTGAAATTTGAGGCAACGTTTGAAGTGATGCCAGAAGTCGAGGTTAATGGTCTTGATGGTATCGAGATTACTTTGCCAGAAAGTGAGCTGAAAGATTCAGACGTTGAAGAAATGCTCGAAACACTGCGTCGTCAGCAAGCCACTTTCAATGAGAAAGATGGCGCTGCTGAAGAAAGTGACCGTGTAACTGTCGATTTCGTTGGTAAGATTGATGGTGAAGCTTTTGATGGTGGCAGTGGTGAGGATATGAAAGTCACCATCGGCGGCGGTCAAATGCTTCCTGACTTCGAAAAAGGCCTTGAAGGTGCTAAAGCTGGAGAGGAAAAGACTTTCGATGTCACTTTCCCAGAAGATTATCAAGCTGAAGACCTTGCTGGTAAAACTGCACAATTTACCGCTCAAGTCAAAAAAGTCGAGTCCATGTCTTTGCCTGAGCTTAACGACGAGTTCATCAAGAATTTTGGCGTTGATGCTGGTAATGAAGAAGAGTTCAAAAAAGCCATTCGCGAGAATATGGCTCGCGAACTTGAGAATGCTTTACGTCGCATCAAGCGCGAGCGTATGTTTGATGCCATTCTGGACAAAAATGCAGAGCAAGTTGTTGCTGAAGGCCAAGTTGAGCAAGAAATTGATCGCATGGCGAAAGGCATGAATCTTGAGCAGCAAATTCCTGATCCAGAAACGCGCAACAAGCTTGCCAAGCAAGTTTTTGATGAGCAAGCGCGTCGTCGTGTTCGCTTAGGCTTATTGTTAGGTAAATTATTTGAAAGCCAAGAACTTGAGCTGGATCAAAAACGTGTCGATGAGCGTTTGGATGCTATTGCCTCTACTTATGAAGATCCACAAGAAGTCCGTGACTACTATCAGCAAAATCAGCAGGCAAAAACAAGCCTTGAATCAGCAATCCTCGAAGAGCAGCTGGTTGACAAGCTTTACGAACAGGCTAAGGTTGATCATGAAACCAAGACTTTCCAAGAAGTCATGGCGCTTAATGCTCAGCTACAACACTGATACACGTTAAAGCAGATCATGAGGGCGGCTTGACCGCCCTCTTTTGCGTTTTAAGATTAAGTGCAAAACTGATATGCATACTAAAGAGTTCTTCCTCCTACTTGCGACCTAAGCTCAAGCCTCGTACGATTTTGATCAGCAGCTAATGCTTGAAAAAACTGATCTAACCCCAATATATCTTTCATCTTTGCAGGAGTATTTCATGGAAATTTATAACAACATCCCTATTCCGATGGTTGTCGAGCAGACTGGACGCGGTGAGCGAGCTTTCGATATTTACTCACGTCTACTCAAAGAGCGCGTAGTCTTTTTGGTTGGCCCCGTCAATGACGCAACCGCCAATTTAGTGGTCGCACAGATGCTATTCTTAGAGGCTGAAAATCCTGAGCAGGATATTCATTTCTATATTAACTCTCCGGGTGGGTCCGTTACGGCCGGCATGTCCATCTACGATACGATGCAATTCATTAAGCCAGATGTTAGCACTATGGTTTTAGGGCAAGCAGCCAGCATGGGGGCTTTCTTGCTAACAGCAGGTACTGAAGGAAAACGCCATGCACTTCCCAACTCACGCGTAATGATTCACCAGCCTTTAGGTGGATTCCAAGGTCAAGCAACCGATATCGATATCCATGCTCGCGAAATTCTTTTCATTAAAGAACGCCTAAACCGCTTGTTAGCCAAGCATAGTGGTCAGGATTACGAAACAATCTGTCACGATACAGAGCGTGATAACTTTATGAGTGCCGAGCGTGCGAAAGAATATGGCTTGATTGACAACATCATTGATAAACGCGAAGACCTCACCAAGGCGTAAAGTTTTGCTGACTTTGTCTTGTATTATTTTGGCTTGATTTTTTCAAGCCATGGTGCCATTTATAGCAACATTATTGATTTCTGGAGATACGCATGAATTCACGCGAGCACACTTGTTCTTTTTGTAACAAATCCGAAGATGAGGTTAATCGCCTGATCACCGGCGCGGATGGTGTGACCATTTGTGATGAGTGCATCACCGTATGTATGAACCTCATCAACGATGAGCAAGAAGCGGATGATCAAGTTAAGAAGGCTGACCAAAGTAGCGTGTTAGATGACAAGCCTTTGCCAACCCCAAAAAAGATCAAACAATTTCTTGATGAATATGTCATTGGACAAGACAACGCTAAAAAAGCCTTGTCTGTTGCGGTTTACAACCATTACAAGCGCTTACGCATGAATGCGGAAGAAAGCGATGATGGCGTGGAAATCAATAAAAGTAATATTCTCATGATTGGCTCAACCGGCTCAGGTAAAACATTGCTGGCACAAACTTTGGCAAAATGCCTTGATGTGCCCTTTGCAATTGCAGATGCAACAGCTCTAACTGAGGCTGGCTATGTTGGTGAGGATGTCGAGACAATCGTACAAAAGCTACTGGTTAATTGTGATCACGATGTGGCTAAGGCTGAGCACGGCATTATTTACATTGATGAAATTGATAAGATTGCACGCAAAAGCGATAATCCTTCAATCACTCGAGACGTCTCGGGCGAAGGTGTCCAGCAAGCATTATTAAAGCTCGTTGAGGGTACTGTGGCCAGCGTTCCTCCTCAAGGCGGACGCAAACACCCACAACAAGAAATGACGCAGGTAAATACAGCAAATATTCTGTTTATTTGCGGCGGTGCTTTTGCCGGTTTGGAAAAAATTATTGCCCAACGCACGGACAAAGGCGGTATTGGTTTTGGTGCAACTGTACGCGCCAAGGCTGATAGTGGCATGGCACTTGGCGATGTTTTCAGTGAGCTGGAGCCGGAAGATTTGGTTAAATTTGGCTTAATTCCTGAGTTCGTCGGTCGTCTGCCGGTTACTGCACTTTTAGAAACACTTGATGAAGATGCGCTGATCCGTATCCTTACCGAACCTAAAAATGCGATTGTTCGCCAATTTTCCAAAATGTTTGGCTATGAAAATGTTGAATTAGTATTTGAGCCCGAAGCCCTTAAGGCTGTAGCAGCTAAAGCCATCAAGCGCAAAACTGGTGCTCGTGGCCTGCGCTCCATTGTCGAGCAAACCTTGTTGGATACAATGTTCGATCTGCCAGACCTGGAAGGCATCGAAAAAATTGTTGTCAGTAAAGAAACTATTGAAGAGGGTGGCACACCTAAATTAATCAAAAACGCCGCCCAAGAGGAAGCATGAATACAACCAGTTACCCTGTATTACCCTTACGTGATGTAGTCATCTACCCGCAAGTCATCATTCCCCTGTTTGTCGGGCGTGAAAAGTCCATACTTGCGTTGGATGAAGCAATGTCTGGAGAGCAGGAATTACTACTGATCCCACAGATTGATCCTAAGAAGCGCGAGCCAAGCTGTGATGACATGCACGATATTGGCACCGTTGGCCGAATCGTACAAATGGCCAAGCTGAGTGACGGCACGGTTAAGGTCCTGATTGAAGGCATCCAGCGGGTTAAAATTCGTCGTTATACAGCAGCAGAACCATTCATGCGTGCTGAGGTTATTGAAGTTGAAGACAGCAATAATACTGATCACAACGAATTACTCGCCATGATGAGTACAGCGATTGATCAGTTCAAGGCTTACCTGAAAGTAAACGATAAAAATGCTGATGAGCTGATCGAAACCCTACGAGACTTGGCTGATGCCGGGCGCGTCGCAGATACTATCGTCGCACATATGGATATCGACGTCTCTGACCGCGTAGATATTCTTGCACAACCAGATATTGGCGAAAGACTGCATAAAGTCTTGGTATTACTTGAGCAAGAGCACGAAAAATCTGAGCTAGATGCAACCATTCGCAAGCGTGTTAAGCAGCAAATGGAGCGCAACCAGCGCGAGTACTACCTCAATGAACAAATAAAAGCCATCCAAAAAGAACTTGGCGATATGGATGAGGCACAAAACGATATAGAGCTCCTAGAAAGCCAGATATTTGATGCCAACATGCCTGAAGAAGCCGAGAAAAAGGCACTTAATGAATTGAGCAAGCTCAAGCAGATGTCGCCAATGTCCTCAGAGGCTTCTGTGATACGGAACTACCTCGAATGGATCATCGACTACCCATGGTCAAAGAAAAAGCGTGCGCAATACAACATTGAGCGAGCTGAAAAGATTCTTGATCGTGATCACTACGGATTAGAAGACGTCAAAGAACGCATTATTGAATACCTTGCGGTGCAAAAGCGCAGCAAGGGTAACAATAAAGGCCCAATTATTTGCTTGGTTGGTCCTCCCGGTGTCGGCAAGACATCTTTAGGCAAATCTATTGCTGAAGCGACAGGACGTGCTTTTGACCGTATTTCACTCGGCGGCGTCCACGATGAAGCTGAAATTCGTGGTCACCGCCGTACATATATCGGCGCCTTACCCGGTAAAATCGTACAAAAACTGTGTAAGCTAGGCAGTAATAACCCGGTTATTTTGCTTGATGAAATCGACAAAATGGGCATGGATCACCGCGGTGACCCTGCTTCAGCATTACTGGAAGTACTTGACCCTGCGCAAAACAATACATTCAATGATCACTATCTGGAAATGGATATTGACCTCAGCAAAGTTTTGTTTATCGCAACAGCCAATACGCTCAATATTCCTGGGCCATTGCTTGATCGAATGGAAGTTATCCGCCTGCCTGGCTATACAACCAGTGAAAAGGCCGAAATTGCCGAACGCTATATTCTTCCACGCCAGATAAAAGAAAATGCGCTCAAAAAAGATGAATTCAGCGTTGAAGATGGCGTTATTTACAACGTCATTGAAGATTATACGCGTGAAGCCGGTGTGCGTAACTTGGAGCGTGAGCTCGGAAAGTTAGCACGCAAAAGTGTCCGTAAATTGCTTGATAAAGACACAGACAGCATCGTCGTCACTACAGATAATTTGGATGACTTTTTAGGCGTTCCTAAATATCAGCGTAGCCCTGAAGATCTGCAAAACAAAATTGGCTGTGTCACTGGTTTGGCGTGGACGTCAGTTGGAGGCGAGTTACTACAGATCGAAACTGCCGTTTTCACAGGCAAAGGTAAGCTTAACCTCACCGGGCAAATGGGCGATGTCATGAAAGAGTCTGTGCATGCCGCACTGTCTGTCGTACGATCAACAATTGATA
This sequence comes from Cardiobacteriaceae bacterium TAE3-ERU3, assembly GCA_019218315.1. NCBI lineage: Bacteria > Pseudomonadati > Pseudomonadota > Gammaproteobacteria > Cardiobacteriales > Cardiobacteriaceae > Cardiobacteriaceae bacterium TAE3-ERU3. The sequence goes on from JAHUUI010000001.1 coordinate 146,108, forward strand.
AAGCAGACAGCAGCTTCCGCTTCAATGACTACGATATTCATATGCATATGCCAGAGGGTGCAACACCCAAAGATGGCCCCAGCGCCGGTATTGCTATGGCAACAGCATTGATGTCTTCACTGACTAAAATACCCGTACGTGGCGATATCGCCATGACAGGCGAAATAACCTTACACGGTCGTGTATTGGCGATTGGTGGCCTGAAAGAAAAGCTGCTCGCTGCTGTCCGCGGTAAAATCAGCACTGTACTTATTCCTGAGGAAAACGTTAAAGACTTGCGAGATATTCCTCAGGAGGTCAAAGATGCGCTGGAAATCATACCAGTTAAACATGTTGATCAAGTATTTGAACATGCATTAGAGTCTCATAAGCTTCCACTTCATGAGCGTATTGCAAGCCTACACTACTCAGCCGTTCATGCTGGAAAAGTTACTCAAAGTACTGATCGACCCTGCTAAAAAGGCATAATAATTTTATTGTAACTTTTATTATTTAATTCAAAATGATAAGCAAATGTGTTTTCTGTACTGCTTTTAAGGGGTTCTTGTTGCAAAATATTTGTTAACCCTTGAAACTAAAAAAATGTTTGACAGCGGTTTTTTTCACCTGTATAAATTTTAACTGTCGGTGCGCTGATGCGCCGCTTTCCAAACACACAACCTAGAAGGTAGACAGGAATATGAACAAGACGGAATTGGTCGAAGCCATCGCGGCAGCAGCAGGTATTACCAAAGCAGAAGCCAACAAAGCGCTTGATGCTTTTATTGATAATGTCACTGAAACCCTTAAAAAAGGCGACAAAGTCACTCTTATTGGTTTCGGTACCTTTGAAACTCGTGAGCGCTCAGCACGTACTGGTCGTAACCCACAGACTGGTGCTGAGATCCAAATCGCGGCCAGCACTACCCCAGCTTTCAAGGCTGGTAAGAAACTCAAAGATGCTCTCAACTAAGCAACAGACAGTTTCTTTAAAAGCGGCTCCTGTAGCCGCTTTTTTTATCTCTGAATCACCATGGCCAAACCATCAGCCTTATAGCCTAACAAATTGAATTTAATACATTTACAATTAAATAAATCTTGTTTATATAAATAAACATCACTTCAACACAAGAAAAACGATTTTTTTATTTGCGAAAAATAAAGTTATCCGTATAATAGCGCCTCTCACACAAGCCGAAGTGGCGGAACTGGTAGACGCAGCGGATTCAAAATCCGCCGGTGGTAACACCTTGAGAGTTCGAGTCTCTCCTTCGGCACCATACAATTTCTTGCATTCTCTTCCTTAGCATGTTTCTCCTAAACGACTACTAATTGGTCTACAATGATTATTTGTATTTTAGGAATCGATCATGCGCCATCCATTGCTTTCCAAACAAGCAGCTCTGTCTATTTTTTCTGCTCTTCTGATTACCGCATGCGGTGGTTCTGGTGCAGATATGCTAAAAAAAGACTATGACCCCACCACTGATGCACGTATCCGTGTATATGGACAAAACGGCAACCCAACCATTCTAAATGTTGGTATTGATTGCGCTACAAACCCTAAAGGCATCAAAATTAATGTTGGTGGTGGTTTTGGTGAAGCATTGGGTTCAATGGTCGGCAGTACCAGCAATGAAAGTATCGGTATTCCACAGACAGAAGTTTCAACCAAACTCAGTGCTAAAGATGGCATCCTTTCCAAGGCATTTTATCGAGAACTAATCATCCCCGCCAATAAGCCAGTAAATGTCCGCCCTGGCTTACAAAAAGTTGGCACGGAAGTCCATATCGGTAATATCCCTGTATTCGACAATACCTGCAAAACAACAACGATCTCTTTTACGCCTAAACCAGGTAAAGACTATGAAGCTGTTGGACTCCGTCAGGGTGGCGGCTGTAATTTCTTCGTCAGTGAGATCACTACGGAAGCGGGGCAGCTCAGCGAAATTCGCACACTTGAAACTCAAGCACCTTATAAATGTGACTGATTCCTGATTTGATCGGCGCGGGTGAATTGATTTATCTAGCGCCTATCTCTGCTAGAATAGCTGTCATATTATTTATGGAGTAATCATTCATGGGCTTTTTACAAGGCAAAAAAATTCTTATCACTGGCCTCGCAAGCAACCTTTCGATCGCTTACGGCATCGCACAGGCAATGCACCGTGAAGGAGCGGAACTCGCATTCACCTATCAAAATGAAAAGCTCAAATCCCGCGTAGAAAAGATGGGCGCAGAATTTGGCAGTAATATCTTTTTACCTTGCGATGTTGCAAATGATGAAGAGATGGAAGCTGTCTTTACTGAGCTTGGCAAGCAGTGGGATGGCCTTGATGGCCTCATCCATGCGATTGCTTATGCACCTCGCGAAGCTATTGAAGGCCGTTTTCTTGATGGGGTGAGCCGTGATAACTACACCACCGCACACGAAATCAGCGCCTATAGCTTTGCTGCATTGATGAAGCATGCTTATCCATTAATGAAAGATCGCAATGCTGCGGCATTGGCGCTGACTTACCTCGGTGCAGTCAAAGCAATACCTAACTACAACACCATGGGTCTTGCAAAAGCTTCTCTCGAAGCAGCTGTCCGCTACCTTGCTGCTGATTTGGGCCAAGACAATATTCGCGTCAACGGTATTTCCGCTGGCCCGATCCGTACTTTGGCTGCATCAGGCATCAAGGACTTCCGCAAAATGCTCAAAGGCTTTGAGAAAACAGCCCCACTCAAGCGTTGCGTCAGTATCGAAGAGGTCGGTAATGCTGCTGCATTTTTGTGCTCAGACCTCGCTTCCGGTATCACTGGTGAAATCACCTACGTCGATGGCGGCTACAATATCTATTCATCAGTTCAAATTGACGACGCTTAAGGAGTTATCTATATGAGTCTTATCTTTCAAACCAAAACAAGTAAAGACGGTCAATTTTATTTCAATCTCCTCTCACAGGGAAAAGTCTTATTAAAAAGTGAGATGTACGCCCAGAAACGTTCATGCGACAATGGAATTGAATCGGTCAAGAAAAATGCCAGTGAAACCAAACACTACGAACGCGCAGTAGCACAAAGTGGCAAGCATTATTTCAATCTCAAAGCCAGTAATGGGCAAGTTATTGGTACAAGTATGATGCATGATGACGAAGCATCACTTGAAGCAGCTATTTTGCAATGCCAGCAGGCATCTAACGCAGCAGTTGAAGAAGCCTAAGCTATTAATTCTATCCAAACCGTCACGCCCCGATTTATTTCGGGGCTTTTTTTTATGCCATTCATCCCCATATCTGAGAACATTGATATTTAGAGGAGCAACTTTATGTTTGACGCCCATTCGACAACGATACTCTCAGTACGCAGAGGACGCCACGTTGCCATCGCTGGAGATGGACAGGTTTCACTTGGCGATACCATCATGAAAGGCAATGCGCGCAAAGTACGCCGCCTGTACCACAACAAAATTCTTGCAGGCTTTGCAGGCGCCACTGCTGATGCATTTACATTGTTTGAGCGCTTTGAGGCACGCCTTGAGGAGCAAGATGGGCAGCTACTGCGTGCAGCAGTCGAACTGACCAAGGATTGGCGTACAGATCGTGCTCTGCGCCGCCTCGAAGCGATGCTGATCGTTGCTGACCCCGATATCACGCTAATTCTTTCAGGTAATGGGGACATCGTTGAACCAGAAGACAGCATTGCAGCAATTGGATCTGGTGGCATGTACGCCCTTTCCGCAGCCCGCGCGCTCTATCACAACACCGACATGAATGCGCTGGATATTGCCGAGAAAAGCCTGCACATAGCCAGCGATATTTGCGTCTATACCAACAGCAATATCATTACTGACGAATTAAAAGCAGAAGATTAATCCTGATTAGAACCGTTCGCCAATACAGACGAACTTAATCAGCCAATAGCTTCTACTCAATGAAAGGATAACATTATGACAGACAGTACTTACCGTGATCTCAATATGACGCCACGAGAAATCGTCGAAGAGCTTGACCGCCATATCATCGGCCAAAAAGAAGCCAAACGTGCTGTGGCAAATGCTTTACGCAGCCGCTGGCGCCGTCGTCAGATCGAAGAACCTCTGCGTAGCGAAATCACCCCAAAAAATATCCTGATGATCGGCCCAACTGGTGTTGGTAAAACGGAGATTGCTCGTCGCTTGGCTAAGCTTGCAGAAGCGCCTTTCGTCAAAGTCGAAGCAACCAAGTTTACAGAAGTTGGTTACGTTGGACGTGACGTTGACTCTATCATCCGCGACCTTGCGGAAACCTCGATTAAACTCGAGCGTGAGCGCGCCCGCAAAGCCATGCAAAGCAAGGCTCGTGAAGCGGCGCTTGAACGCGTGCTGGACGTACTCGTACCACCCAGTAAAAAACAAACCGCATGGACGGATGCTACCGAGCAAAAAGCAGACGACAACCCCGCGCGCAAAGCCTATCGCGAGCGCATTCTTCGCGAAGAACTCAATGACAAAGTAATCGAAATTGAAATAAGCGATAACGCAGGTGCTTCTTTCGAGATCATGACCCCTCCGGGTATGGAAGAAATGAGCAATCAGCTTAGCGATATGTTCAAGAACATCGGCAAACAGCAAAAAACCAAGCAAAAGATGACCATTGCCGAAGCATTGGTTGCCTTGGCTGAAGAAGAGGCGGACAAGCTCGTCTCAGAAGATGAAATCAAGCAGCAAGCAATCCGCAATGCCGAGCAGAATGGTATCGTCTTCATTGATGAGATCGACAAAGTTGCCAAGCGCTCAGATAGCGGAAACAGCGGCGAAGTCTCACGTGAAGGCGTACAACGCGACTTACTGCCACTCGTCGAAGGCTGCACCGTGTCGACCAAGTACGGCATGATCAAAACCGATCACATTCTGTTCATCGCATCTGGCGCCTTCCACCTTGCCAAGCCATCGGATCTCGTTCCTGAGCTACAGGGCCGTATGCCGGTTCGCGTCGAGCTGAAAGCACTGGGTATTGAAGAATTTAAGCGCATCCTGACCGAAACCGATGCATCTTTAATCAAGCAATACACCGCGCTATTCGCCACAGAAGACCTGCATCTGGAATTCACTGACGATGGCATTGCCAAACTTGCAGAAATTGCCTATCACGTCAATAAGACCACAGAAAACATCGGTGCAAGACGCCTGCATACACTGATGGAGCGCCTAACCGAAAGCCTGTCTTTCGAAGCTGCAGACCGCAGCAGTGGCGATACGGTCAATATTGATGCTGCATACGTCGAAAGTGCACTTGGTGACATTTCGGCCAACGAAGACTTAAGCCGCTTCGTTCTTTAAGCCTCGCCAGCACAAAAAAGGCGGCACTTTGCCGCCTTTTTTAGTTTTTGGCTTTAATCAGCCCAAATCCAACGCCGACCAAAAGCGCGTAGCAATATCCTGCCCTGTTTCATTGGCAATCTCGCGCATGCACGTCGGGCTGGTCACATTCATCTCAGTGATATAACCACCAATTACGTCCAAGCCAACCAAATGCAAGCGCTGCTCGGCAATAATCGGCTTCACCTGTTCGACCAGCCAATAATCACGAGCCGTCAGCGGCTGAACCACACCACGACCACCAGCGGCCAAATTAGCACGAAACTCCCCTTTTGCCGGCAAACGCGCCAAGCCATGATCGACCGGCTCACCGTCGATAATCAGAATTCGCTTGTCCCCAGCACTCACATCCGGCAAAAACTGCTGCACCATGAGGGACGTCATACCTTGCGGATTAATCGTATCCAGAATAGCGCTGGTATTCGTATCATCCTGACTCAAGCGGAAAATACCACTACCGCCCATCCCATCCAGCGGCTTCACCACAGCCACGCCGAACTCTCGCACAAAATCACGAATATCTTGTCGGGATTTAGTAATCAGCGTCGGAGGTGTTGCTTGCGGTAAGCGCGTAATCACAAATTTTTCATTGATATTTCGCAAAGCTTGAGGTGGGTTGACCACTTTAACACCGGAGCGCTCGACCATATCGAGCATATAACTGTCGTAAATATAATCGAGATTAAATGGCGGGTCTTTGCGCTGCAACACCACATCGACATCACCGAGCGCAATCATTTCTTCATTGATCACTCGGTAATAGTCTTCGTTGTCATCTTTTAGCTCGACCGTCTGAACGTAAGCAAACACCTCGCCATCGCGTACTTGCCAATCGCGCTGCGTAAAAATCATCACGCGGTGCCCTAAAGCTTGTGCAGCCAACATCAACGCAAAAGTCGTATCTTTATACGTCTTGACTTCGTCAATATCATCCATCAATACAGCAATATCAGCCATCACATACTCCTTAACGTTTGTTCGTATAGCACTTTCGGCTCAGCCAACCAAAAGTCAGCCGCAGCACACCGTAATAAATCAAGCCCATCACCACCATCACAGCAACGGCCATAAGTGGCGAAACTTCGCTCAGCTGCTCACGCAATACTTGCCATTCCGCAGGGCTCATCATCAGCCACACAACCAGCAAAAACAATACGATACTGACCGTATAAGCAACCAATGTACACAACAACGCCAAACTATGACGCTCACCCTTATCAGGTTGCCGCCCGGTCGCCTTAACGAACACACCTGCAGCGCCAATACCAGATGCGACCAATACCCCCATCGCTGCGCCGGAATTGAGATCAACCAACCACCAATTCACCGCCGCCACCAAAAGCGTTAACAAAGCATAAATGCCAGCAAACGCAAGCACCGTCTTCTTAATTATTGCCGACACAAGGCCTCCAAAAATCCAGTAAATCTGCTGCCATGATACCAATAATTACGCTATGATTGCCCAACGACTCATGACCCTACACCGCACAATGCAAACCTACAACAACCTGACCTTACACGGTGGACAAATCGGCATCGAGCGCGAAATGCTGCGCACCAATCCAGATGCCACACTCGCCACAACCCGTCACCCACTTTCGCTAGGCAGAACCTACACCCACCCAAACATCACCATCGACTTCGCCGAAGCATTACTTGAGCTCGTCACAGAGCCACACTCAAGCCCGCAGGCCGCATACGACGAGCTACTTGCACTGCACCGCTACACCCGTGCGCATACGCAAAATGAACAATTTTGGGCACCGAGCATGCCGTGTATTCTGCCCGACAATCTCGATAGCATCGACATCGGCCACTTCGGCAGCAGCAACGGTGGCAAGCTCAAGCGCCTATATCGCGTAGGCCTGCACCACCGCTACGGCATGGCCATGCAAATGATTGCCGGCGTGCACTTTAACTACTCCCCACCCGAAGCCTTATGGACAGAACTCGGCATAACCACGGCCAGCGAACGTAATGCCCGCTACATGGGCATGCTGCGCAACCTCCAGCGCCACGGCTGGCTGATCCCCTATTTATTCGGTGCATCGCCCGCCGTACATAGCAGCTTCCAACCCGCACAAGGCGTACTCAACCAATTCGATCCATCCACCCTCGGCTGGCAAAAAGCCACCAGCCTACGCATGAGCGACCTTGGCTATCAAAACAAAGCACAATTCACCGTTAGCTTTAATGACCTCAAAACCTATATTCATGATCTCGCTACCGCCGTCATGACTCCGGCACCAGCCTTTGAATACATGGGCATCAAGGATGAATACGGCAACTACCAGCAAATCTCGACCCATATCCTGCAAATTGCAAACGAATACTACACCGCAGCCCGCCCCAAGCAGCCGCTCAAAGCTGGCGAGCTGCCCGCCATTGCGCTGCACGAGCGCGGCATAGGGTATGTCGAGCTGCGCCTGCTCGACGTCAACCCATACGACCCCTGCGGCGTATCCATTGAGCAGCTACATTTTCTAGAAGTCTTTATGCTGCACAGTTTCCTAAGCGACAGCCCTCCATTCACCCACGCTGACTGGAACGAACTGAATAGCAACCGACTCCGCACTGCTTGCTGCGGCGTCAATGGCATAACCCTATACGATCAGCGCAACCCTCGCAGCAGCAGCGAATGGGCCACCGCCCTACTCGATGCCATGCAGCCTATCGCTGAGCAACTGGATCAACAAAACACTGGTAGCGCCTATAGCGACAGCATTGCAACCTTGCGCCAACAAATCGAACATAACCAGCGTATGCCACAGCGCGTCCAAGCAGAACTGGCACAAACACCGTTCATCGAATGGGCACAAGCACTCACCGAACAGCACAGCCAGTATCTCAGCCAACCATGCGATGCCTCAACAGCACACCACTTGGATCAGCTCGGAGAAGCCTCTCGTCAAGCATATGATCAACGCGAAGCCGCAGCAAAAAGTGAACCGACATTTGATGACTATCTGGACCACTACTTTGATCCACTCAAAAAACTACTTAAGCAGCGCTAAAATCCTATCGCCAATCATCTTGCCTAAAGATGATTGGCAATCACTACATTCTGCATACTGCCCTTTCTCGCCTAACCATTGCCCACGCCCTCACACAGGCATTTGAGCACAGCCACCATGAACTCCCAACTAACCCGCATCCACCACGGGCAAACCCTTAACATAGAATATCGGCGCGGTAACCGACGACAAAAGCACATGCGCCTCACCATCCGGCAAGATGGAAGCATTCTGCTCAGCACCCCACCGCGCACCAGTAGCGCTAAGGCAAACCGCTTTCTCGACAAGCACCTTGGCTGGCTGGCTGACAAACAGCAGCAACGCGCCGCCATTAACGCCAGACACCCAGCACCGCAATATAATCACGGCGCCCAGCATCAACTGCTTGGGCAAACAGTGACGCTACACGTCAAAGAAGCAAAAAAAATCGCCGTGGTACGTCACGACGATATCATAAAAATCCAATTACCCAACCCAACACCTGAGCGCATCGAAGCTGCTTATCAGCAATACTGCCGCAAAACGGCACTCGACTACTTCCAGCAGCGCCTCATAGAACTCCTACCAACAACCCCCTGGGTCAAAACCATACCCGAATTGCGCGTCCGCCGCATGAAGCAACAATGGGGCAACTGTGCCCGTAAAGGCCACATCACGCTCAACCAGCACCTCATTAAAGCCCCACCGGAATGCATCGACCTCGTCATCATCCACGAACTCTGCCACCTCAAGCACTTTAACCACAGCCCAGATTTCTATCAGCTGATGGGTGAAGCTTTACCCAATTGGCGGCAGTATGATCAGATACTAAAAGCACATATTAGATGAATTGATGCTATTGCCACGGCCGTAAATCGACAATTTTTTCAATTTTTTGCTCTTTGGTATTGATCAGTACAGTCATATCAACTTCAGGTGCCAATAGAGGGATATATCCATCTGCTTGAGGATATTTCTCCAATATCTGTGCCACAGCTAGTTTAGGATTCAACTGTTCTAATTTTGAAAGAGAGTGTGCTGTTTCTTTTATTGTTGGCCATGCATCGGCAAGTGGCTCATATAATGCTGGGCGTGTACTGGGAGGAAATCCTTCGCTGAGTTCGTAAAAAAGGCGATCAGACTTTTCCTGGTTGTTACCAGGAGGCTTGATAGCAACCCACTCAGGCTTCAGCCAAGGTGTACGCTGGTATTTTTCTGAAACTTTTACAGCAGAGTGATCTACGGCATTTGCTCTTACCACTTCAAATCGAAAAGTATCGAAAGCGATCCTAACAGGGCGACCTTCAGCAATATGGTACATACCATAGCAATAAGCGAAAGCTTGCAATATTGCGATAATCGCTAAATCCATTTTGAGTGACTTTTTGCCTTGTTTTGCCACCAAAAATGTCAGTACAGGCCCTAAGACCGCATCTATTACCAATAAGAGCAAAAAAATTTGCGTAACACCAACAGCTTTTGCTAAAGGAGAAGGATGCCATACTAAAAAGACAACAATTAGAGAAATAACAGCAATTGTAAAAGAAATGCCTAGGTGGATAAGGAAAGCACGTAAGCGGAAAGACATAACTACCCCTAAAATAACAAAACTTATTGGCAAGTAGATGGGAGGCGACTATTGCCTACACTTCCACTACAAGTCCATGTGATAAGTTGGCCTGTCCCTGGTAGTGCTGTCGGGGTCAGTATAACGTTTAGACCAGTATTAACTCCTCTGTTAAACGTAGTTGTAATTACCCCTGTACCGGGTGTAACTACAACAGCTCCCGGATTAAAATATTTGCCACCAAGATTTTGAGCAGAAGTCATGATATTGTGACCGGCTGGAGGCCATACTCTATTGGTCCAGTAGAAAATACCTATATCACTTTTTACCCCTTCAGTGACAGTCAAAGCTTCGCTGGCCTGAGTTCTACCTAGATAATTTTGGTAACTAGGTAATGCAATGGCTGCAAGAATACCAACAATGGCTATAACGATCATCAGCTCGATTAAGGTAAAACCTTTTTGTCGTATACGATGTAGCATAACGATCTCCTGAATATAAAAAAGCCCTACTAAACAGCAGGGCTTTAAGCAGTTAAGCTCTTCGAGCTAACCTACTACTAATTACTGGCAAGTAGAAGGCAAACGTTTTGCTTCGATAGGATTTCCGCTGGTATCAACTGTCGCAGCAGCATCTAATGTTGTACGCGCAGCAGTAACCTTACCACCGGCACAAGTCCAACCAGAAATTTGCCCTGTTGCAGTCGCACTCGGATAAAGCGTCATCTCTTTACCACTATTAGCACCAGCATCAAATACGATGTTAATTGCACCATTATCTACACCAACTGTGACACCCTCTGGTGCGAAATACTTGCCATCCAGTTCGGAAGCAAGTTTACCAATAGCGCCTTTTGTTTTATCTACTTCATCTGAATCCGGATATTTATTTTCGCTAGAAACATAGACTCCAATATCAGTCTGCAAACCTGAAGTCGCTTTGAATGCTTCAGATGCTTGAGTACGTGCCAAGTAATCCTGATATGCAGGAAGAGCGATTGCAGCGAGGATACTGTTAGAAGGAACAGTATTTGGATTTTGTTACTGGCTATCCAATAGCCTAATTTTTTAGCTGTACCTACAGTGCATGCAGTTCTTTCCTGTAGGGTTGCCCACTCCTCAGTACGCCATAAGCTACAGTGAGGATCTTCCTCATCATAGCAATAACCACTTCCTTACGCCGTTTCCCATTAGCCAGTAATCGTTGTACAAAAGGTTGAAATGCCTTATGCCGACCAAAGCTCACCACTAGAGCTGGCATAAATAAAGCAGAGCGCAGATCTGCCAAGCCACTTTTTCCAATCATGGATTTACCACGTACGCTCGTACCTGATTCATGTAATCTTGGAGCAAGCCCAGCAAAGCTCGCAACTTTTTTCGCACAAGAAAATTTCATGCCATCACCAAGATAAGTCAGTAACCATGGCAAAGTTTTCTTTCCCACCCCAGGAACTGTAAGCAGCAAATCAGCACGTGCTTTAAGTAAAGGCACTGTGTCGATAAACGTCATAATTATTTGTTCAATACTTTCAATCTCTTGTTGCCAGTAAGCGACATTTTTTTGCGATAACTGACGAATACAGTCAGGTGCACTTTCCAAGCGGGACTGCTCACGCTGCAATTGCAAGCGAGTGTGGCGAAGCTGACGCATTAGTGCACGTAACTCATATTCCTTATCATTAGGCGGCTGCCATAAAGTTGGCTTTTCATTGCGCGCAAAGCGTGCCAAAAGCAATGCATCAAGCTTATCTGTCTTACTACGCTGAGCAATACTCGTCGCATATGCTTTGATTTGCAAAGGATTAACCACGCTAACTTGCCAACCTTTCGATACAGACCAATACGCAAGCTTTTCCCAATAGACGCCGGTTGCTTCCATAGTGATTTTTACTGCACTCGAAAAGTGTGATAGCCATCCCGCTAATGCACGAAAGCCTTGCGTATTGTTTGCAAACGTTTGATGATGCGCTATGCCGTTAGCAATAAACGCGGCATCAAAAGATAATTTTGCAATATCAACTCCTACATATAAAGAACACATGCTCAACCTCGCAAATTACGGGCTTCAAAGCCCAGGATACCGTCCGAGCTAGGCTCGATATTGCAGAATAAATACTGCGCTAAGCATTATATCGATCATATAAAGCAACTCAAATCATCAAGAACTCTATGTGTATGTTGAATTATGGTTTGAACCAATTGATATTAATAAAATTAAATTAAAATGGCATACAAATAGCTTAGCCTGATGCCGATGACGCAAGTCGTCTTTAACTACGAAATTTAATTCTCTCAAGGAGAACACTATGAAAAAACAAATGCAAAAGGGTTTCACTCTTATCGAATTGATGATCGTTATCGCGATTATCGGTATCCTCGCTGCTTTCGCTATTCCAGCATATCAGGATTACATTATCCGCACTCGTGTTTCAGAAGGTTTGAATCTAGCCGAACCAGCTAAGTTAGCTCTTTCGACTGATATTGGATCAGCTGCTGACTTAGGTGGCGTTGCTGATACATGGAATGCTCAGGCTGGTAACGCTGGTGCAACGTCTAAGTATGTTGACAGTGTTCTAATTCAAACAGCTGGTGCTGGCAATGCTACAGCTGCAGGTGATGGCACAATCACTATCACTTATAATGCTGCTAACGTTGGTACTGCTGGAACTCTTACTTTGTCTCCATATGTACGTACAGGTACAGGCGCAGCTACTGCCTTGCAAGCGGCATTAACCGCTACCCCACGTGTTAGTGGCGTGTTGGATTGGGGCTGTTCTTCCGATTCAAATACAGTTGCAACTGCTCAGCAGATGCCAGCGACTGGTGTAGCAGCAACCTTGCCAGCTCGCTTTGCGCCAGCATCTTGCCGTTAATTGAGACGTATATTTAGCACTTGCTGAATATCAACTCATAGAGCTAAAAGCGCGCCCAATCTGGGCGCGCTTTTTTTATAGATATTTTTACGGTTTTATTGGATTCAATCAGTAATTACTTTCGTAACTATTTAATCTATTTATTCCAAACCTCACACATCGCCCAGGAGATCAGCAATGGAACGCCTAAAATTCGCCAGCAAAGTTGCAGGGACACACTTCGCTATTTCATTAGCAATTACCGCAATACTCGCGTATATCGTTTTCTATGTTTGGTATCCTTATCCACTCAGCGCAGTAACCGGTAGCTTTGGTTTATTTTGGCTATTGGTCAGTATCGATGTTGTCTGCGGACCACTTTTAACCCTGCTACTCTCCAGCCCAAAGAAGTCACGCCGTGAGATGATGGTTGATCTTGGCCTCGTCATCACTATCCAGCTTTCTGCTTTCATTTATGGCATGTACCATGTTTATGAAGCGCGTCCGGTTGCCGTCGTGTTTGAGGTTGACCGCTTGCGAGTACTCAATCCGGTTGATATTGCGACAGAAGAATTGCCTGATGCGCCTGAGGGTTACCGCAAGTTGCCATTATTCGATCACTTCACTCTCTCAACACGCCAAGCAAAAGATGGTGACGATAGACTCGATGCCATCGATAAGTCACTAAGTGGACTGGATATTGGTCAGCGGCCAAGCTGGTGGATACCTTACCAAGATGATTTGGAAGATATCAAGGCGCGAGCCAACTCTGTTGCAGATTTGAATAAAGCATTGGATGAACAGCAGCAGAAAATATTATCCAAAGCTGTTGCCAAAACCGGTCAATCAATAGATAAGCTTTACTATTTACCGCTAACCTCAGCGTTGACCAGTGATTGGATTGCTTTACTGGATTCAGATATGAACTTTATCGGTGCTGCAAAAATTAATGCTTTTGCATTGAATAAAAAAGGAATGGACACTTCAAAAGAAATCATCAAAGAATAGAAATACTTTCACGCGTGTATACAAGGTGATATAGGCCGCTGACGGTATAATACGCATTTTTTCGAAGTGGATATTTTTATGAAATCCTGGTTTATCCGTCATCCGAACGTTTTTCGCTGTTTTTTTAATCTCTGGCCACCTTTTTTGTTTACTGGTATTTGCGTTGAGCGTATTGGCGCAGACTGGATGTCTGCACGGGTACGCTTGCGCTCTTCTCCTTTGACCAAAAATATCAATGGCAGCCAATATGGCGGCAGTTTATTTTCTATGACTGATCCCGTATACACGACGCTGTTACTCGCAGCCTTGGGGCACGATAAATACTACGTTTGGGATAAGGCCGCGGAAATTGACTACCAAAAGCCTGGGCGTGGCACAGTATTTTTTGAGGCAACACTCACCCCCGATTTTTTGGAAGAAATACGCCAAGCGACCCAAGATGGTAGTAAGTATTTACCAACCATTAAAGACCGTATTTTTGACCGCAAAGGTGATACGGTCGCAGAAGTGACTCGTACGCTCTATATCCGTTTGCGCCCTGAATATCGCCCAAGTCATAACATTAGCGAGGCATCTCACTAATACCATTAGCCGTGACTACCCAACGGCCAAATATTTCAGCCGTGCAGCCGTATGTATCCTTTTTAAACACCACACCGCTCACGGCACTTTTTGGGCAGTAAGTGACGTAATACGGCAGGTCCGTGACTGGCTTAATGCTGTAGATGGGTAGCGTTGGATTGTCAGTAAGCCATGTTTTTAATGCCGTACTGGTACGAATATTGTTTTGCGTCAGGATGATCGCTCGCAGGCCTGCACCATGGTGACGCAGTTGCGGCATCAAGTAGCGCTTTGCGTCATCTGCGCCAGAACGGTGACGATATCCGGCATTGATAAGCACTGCCTGTCGCCCTTCCCGCAGTAACACAACTTTATCCTGGCTTGGTAAATAGTATATTTCGTGTTCGGGTGAATAGAAGTACTGCGCAATGATGCCCATCAGTGGCCCAACTGCCAGCAGCTTATACCTACCCTTGGCAAAAATGATCAGCATCATTACGGCAAAGCCACAGATACCACTGAATAGATTCGGCTGCCATTTTGGATAAACATACGCCCAATCCGCACTGGCAAAAAAGGCAATAATGCCAAGATAGTGCGCCACAGCCCAACTACCAATTGCAGCAAATGGTTGCCACAGTGCACCAAGCGCACAAACTACCCACAGTGGCGCAAGCCATGGGATGACCAGCAGATTAACAATAAAGCCAACGATACTAATGCCGCCGAATATTGCCCAAGTGACGGGTAGTAGTACGAGCGTGATGACGGTTTGCATCCGCACCCATAAACCCAATGCCGTACATGCTTTCCAGCGCTGCCATGCCAATATCACAATGGCGGTTGCCATAAACGACAACCACGCACCCGGTTGACGAAGTTGCACAGGATCAAAAAGCAAAATAATCACCGCTGCAATCACCAAGCCGGACATTGGGCTACGCACCATCGGCAAGAACCACCCCGAGCAAACGCATACCAACATCAACCATGCGCGCCAGACCGGCGCTTGACCACCACTCAAGAGTACAAACAGCAATCCTGATAGCATCATAACCAGTAACGCGGCGGTACGTGGCTCTGCGATATAGCGCAATCGCCACAGCAGCGCCCATAACACGGCGCTGATTCCATACACCATCAGCGCAAACAACCCAAGATGAAGGCCCGATATTGCGAGCAGATGAGAAGTGCCACTGCGGCGCAGCATATCGCGGTCTTGCTGGCTGAGCTCGGTACGATTACCTAACAAAAGCGCATTTAGCCATCTTGCACTGTCCCGACCATAATGCTGATCTATTCTTTGCGACAGTTTTGCCCGCCAGCGCATTGGCCAGCCTGCTTCATTCGTGGTTACAGATGCTTCCAGTAACGTTACCCTTCGCCCTGCATCAGGCTTAAGCTTGATTGATCCAGCATACGCAAACTGTGGCTCAAATGCCTGATTGCTGTAGCTGCGCATATCCAGTGATTGCCCCGTCAGGAACGGGCAATTATCTGATGACAATATAGCAGCTGGAAAGGCATGGGTTCGCGGTGGATAAAAGCGTGGAAAATCTTTGAGTGAGAATGTAACGGTACAAATTTGCGTCGTATGGCTGAGCGGTTTCCCCGCTATTTCATTACTGCGCCAATAGCTAAAGTATAAAAAGGCACACACCAGCCCAGCAAATAATACGGTACGGATAGGGAATGCCGACAGCTGCATTGTTCAGCCTGTGAATATGCCTAAGAGAGTCACGATCATCCAGCTGGTATCAAGTTCGGACATTCTGCTACACCAATAAAAACAATTGATGCAACATATTACCGTGCAATACGGAGTATGAATGATTATTTACGCTGCTGGCCGCCAGAATACCTAGTCTATAATCAATTTGAGGATTCCGGCCACTTGCTGAGCGGTACGCTCCAGATTGTGCCCACCTTGCTCTAATAACTCACTCAATGCTACGGAAGCAGGAATGATGGGCAGGACGGCTGTAAATCCAGCATCATCAAGTGCTGTAATGTCCTCACCCAAGCATCCAGCCAATGCGATCACCGGAACGTCATTTTTTTGCGCAATACGCAAGACGCCATGCGGCACTTTACCGGAAGCAGTTTGCCCGTCCATTCGCCCTTCACCGGTAATCACCAAATCCGCTTCTTTCAGCGCTTCGTCCAAGCCAATCGCTGTGGCAACCAAATTAACCCCTGTACGCATTTCTGCCTGTAGAAAAGCTGCCAAGGCAAACCCCAGACCACCAGCAGCACCAGCACCAGTTTCTTCACGCATATCTCGCTGCAAAAAGCCGGCACTGACCTCCGCAAAGTGACGTAATGCGCCATCAAGCTGCTCCACTATTTCTTTATCAGCACCTTTTTGTGCTGCAAAAACATGGCTGGCACCATACTTTCCACACAGCGGATTATTGACGTCACAAGCAATTGTGATGTGACAATTTTTGATCCTCTGGTCAACAGCCGACGCATCAATGGTATCTAAGTCGACTAATGCGGCACCACCTTCGGCCAGCTCCCTTCCTTGGCTATCATAAAATGCGTAGCCAAGCGCACGTAGCATACCGACACCAGCATCATTGGTGGCGCTACCGCCAATAGCCATGATGATTTCTGTCACACCCTGCTCAAGGGCATTGAGTAATAGTTCACCAACACCATAAGTACTGGCCACACGAGGATCACGCTCTTGCTCAGTGAGTAAATGCAGCCCGGCTGCTTCAGCCATTTCGATCACAGCCCGACCACCATCAAGCACCGCATAACGGGCTTCGATTGGCCGCATCAATGGATCGTGGACACAGACAGTCCGCCACTCCCCCCCACAAGCCGACAGCATGGCTGCGGCCGTTCCTTCCCCACCATCAGCCATCGGCAAGCACACACAATCTGCTTGTGGTAATACCTTCTGTACCCCACGACAAATGGCAGCAGCTGCATCAGCCGCCGTCATGCTCTCTTTAAATGAATCTGGTGCGATAATGATTTTCATAAGTACCTGAAAAAAGTGATCAATTATAGAAGGAGACCATAATAAACCAAAGGGGTTACGTTATAAATGCAAAGTTTTTCATATACTTAAAGTTTAAAAATAAATATTAACCATTATTTGTTTTACATCAAAACCATATTAATTCATAGCACAAGTGATAATTAACAGTGCTAGAATTAGCCTATAACTACCAGAGGAAGAATACATTGAAAACATCTTCTTTATTACACGGTGAAATATCACAGGTCATCGCCCGAACGGGGCATACGCAAAGCATCACCATTGCAGATGCTGGCTTACCTATTCCTTTAGACCAGCATTGCATTGATCTTGCACTTACCGCAGGTATTCCGAGCTTTATAGATGTCGTTACAGCCGTATGCAGTGAGTATAGTATTGAGCGCGCAGTTATTGCTGAGGAAATGCAGCATAAAAATCCACATATTTACACCGAATTAACCCAGCTACTCAAGCAGATTGGTGAGCAGCAATGCCGCGAAATTATCCTTGAAACTTGCCCCCATGAGGCATTCAAAGCCTCAAGCAACAAAAGCAATGCTGTGATCCGCAGCGGTGAATGTTCTCCTTATGCCAATATCATTCTCTATGCAGGTGTAACCTTCTAATGATGGGTAATGAACCTTTATTGCGCATGGTGGAGATTGACAAAAACTTCCCAGGCGTCAAAGCGCTCGAACAAGCAGGATTGAACGTCTATTCTGGTCGAATTATGGCCTTAATTGGTGAAAATGGTGCGGGCAAGTCCACACTGATGAAGGTACTTTCCGGCATTTACGCACCTGATGGAGGACATGTCACCTTCAACGGTCAGCCCGCTATTTTTTCTGGACCACGCGACGCACAACAAGCCGGAATCAGTATCATCCACCAAGAGCTTAACCTGATCAATGCACTGACGGTCGCTGAAAATATCTTTCTCGGTCGGTTTGATACCCGGTTTGGCAGTATCGACTGGTCCAGTATGCGGCAAAAAGCCAACCAACTACTGAACAGACTCAACGTTAGCTTCAGTGCTGATGATACAGTTGCCGACCTTTCTATGGGACAGCGGCAGATGGTCGAAATTGCCAAAGCATTGAGCTTTGACGCACAGATCATTATCTTTGACGAACCGACCGATGCACTGACCGACCAAGAAGCGCAGACATTATTCAGCGTCATGCGTGACCTCAAGGCCGAAGGCAAGGGGCTGGTCTTTATCTCCCACCGCCTGAAAGAAATTTTTCATATCTGCGACGATGTTACAGTACTGCGTGATGGCCTACTGATTGGCGAATACCCAATTAGCGAAATCACTGAGGCAGCACTTATTGAACGTATGGTTGGCCGTAGCTTAAGCGGGCAGTATCCCGATCCAAGCCCAAGACAGAATGACGTTCTACTCTCTACCAAAGACCTATGCGGCACGGGTATCGAGCATGCCAACCTGACTTTGCATAAAAGCGAGATTCTTGGTATTTCCGGTCTCATGGGCGCTGGCCGTACCGAGTTAGCCAAACTTTTATACGGGGCTGGGGAAATCACCAGTGGGCAAATTTACCTTAATGGCCAGGCAATCAAGCCAAAAAGCCCCGGCGACGCATTGCGGCTGGGTATTGCCTACGTCAGTGAAGACCGCAAAGAAGATGGCCTCATATTGGGCATGTCAGTCGCAGATAACATGACGCTCAGCGCACTGCCCAAATTTAGCCGCTATGGGCATATTCTTGAAAAAGAAACGAGCGCAGCAGTCGAGCGATTCACCCAAGCGTTCCGCATCAAAACACCAAACGCAGCGCAGCTTGTCGGGCTACTTTCTGGCGGCAACCAGCAAAAAGTGTCCATCAGTAAAGCATTAATGACCAATCCTGACGTCCTGATT
This sequence comes from Cardiobacteriaceae bacterium TAE3-ERU3, assembly GCA_019218315.1. Lineage (NCBI taxonomy): Bacteria > Pseudomonadati > Pseudomonadota > Gammaproteobacteria > Cardiobacteriales > Cardiobacteriaceae > Cardiobacteriaceae bacterium TAE3-ERU3. The sequence continues at coordinate 165,288 of JAHUUI010000001.1, forward strand.
CTCGATGAACCAACACGAGGCGTAGACGTCGGCGCACGCAAAGAAATTTACGATCTCATCAGTGAGCTCAAGCAAGCGGGCATGGGCATTATCCTGATTTCTTCTGATATGCCGGAAATTCTCGGCATGTCAGACCGTATCGTCACGCTTTGCCAAGGGCGCATCACCGCTGAGTTCGACCGCAGCCAAGCAACCCAAGAAGCACTCCTATCCGCATCCATGCCAACCAATCAAAGTAGCCATGAATAAAAAAAGCGTCACTAACTTACTCATTGAATACCGTTCTGTTCTTGCGTTGATTGTTCTGATCGTCATCGTCACGGCAATCAATCCAGACTTTCTCAGCGCAGGCAATATCACTAATACGCTGCGCCAAACTTCGGTCAATGCCATCATAGCGGTCGGCATGACCATGGTCATTCTCACAGCTGGCATCGATTTATCGGTTGGCTCTGTACTTGCCCTGACGGGTGCTATTGCCGCAACTATGATCGGCGCTGATATTTCCGTCTGGCTCACCGTACCATCCGTGCTGCTTTTCGGAGCCATACTCGGCGCGTTCAGTGCTTTACTGGTTGCCAAAGGCGGTATTCAGCCCTTTATTGCAACACTGGTCACCATGACGCTCTTGCGCGGAGTTACCCTCGTTTATAGTGATGGACGCCCTATCAGTACCGGCTTTTCTGAACAGGCCGATGCCTTTGCCTTTTTGGGCGCAGGCCAGCTTGGTGGCATTCCGGTACCAGTATGGATCATGGCGGTAGTATTTATCGTAGCCTGGTACATTCTGCGCCATACACCAATCGGACGCTATATCTACGCGGTCGGCGGCAATGCCGCAGCGACCCGCCTTTCCGGCATCAGTACCACTAAAGTGTATTTATTCGTCTATGCAGCCAGTGGCTTTTTCGCTGCGCTTGCTGGCATCATCGTCACTGCGCGGCTTTCTTCCGCACAGCCGACAGCGGGTACCATGTACGAGCTCGATGCAATCGCTGCAGTTGTGGTTGGCGGCACCAGCTTGATGGGCGGTAAAGGCAAGATATTCGGTACGTTGATCGGTGCACTGATCATCGGTTGCCTGAATAATGCACTAAACTTACTCGACGTTTCAGCCTATTATCAAACCATCGCCAAAGCATTGGTGATCCTCATTGCTGTACTGGCCGACCGCTTCCTCGACCGCAAACGCCCTACCTGATTTTTCAACAAGGAGACTAAAACCATGAAAAAAACCACCCTACGCACGATGATCGTTGCCGCTATTGCAGGCTGCAGTATTGCAGCCCATGCTGAAACCATCGCACTGGTCATTTCCACGCTGGATAACCCGTTCTTCGTCACCCTCAAAGAAGGTGCTGAAGCCAAAGCCAAAGAACTTGGCCATGAGCTGATCGTGCTCGACTCTCAAAATGACCCTGCCAAAGAGCTTGCCAACGTTGAAGACGTAACCGTTCGTGGTGCTGATGTTCTCCTGATCAACCCTGCTGATTCTGATGCTGTTGGCAACGCGATTGCCATTGCCAACCAGAAGAACTTGCCAGTCATCACGCTGGATCGCAACGCAAGCCGTGGTGAAGTTGTGAGCCACATTGCATCGGATAACGTTGCTGGTGGCCAAATGGCCGGCGAATTTATTGCCTCACTGGCAGGTGATGGTGCAAAAGTTATCCAGCTGGAAGGCATCCCTGGCACTTCGGCAGCCCGTGAGCGTGGTGAAGGCTTTGCAAAAGCAGCTGAAGCGGCAAACTTTGCGTTGCTCGCCAGCCAACCAGCTGATTTTGACCGCACCAAAGGGCTGAATGTCATGGAAAACCTGCTCACTGCACAGCCAGAAGTTCAGGCCGTCTTCGCCCAAAACGACGAAATGGCACTTGGTGCATTACGTGCCTTACAATCTGCTGGCCGTGATGACGTTGTTCTGGTTGGCTTTGATGGCACTGATGATGGTGTTGCTGCAGTAGAAGCAGATAAACTTGCCGCTACTGTTGCCCAGCAGCCTGATCTTATTGGCTCAATCGGCGTTGAAACCGCTGACAAAGTGATTAAAGGCGAGACTGTTCCAGCCTCTTTGCCTGTAGATTTGAAAATCATCAGTAAATAAATGGTTACAAGTATATATGGCGCCGTCGTGCGCCATATATGCGTTTGAATATTGGAGGAGCAATGTCTGGTCTACTCATTATTGGCAGCAGCAATCTTGATCATTGCTTGAATGTAGCGCGCTTCCCGACACCCGGTGAAACGCTTAACAGTAAGCAGTACTTCCAAGCATACGGCGGTAAAGGAGCAAATCAAGCGGTTGCAGCAGCACGTCTTGGCGCTAACACTACGTTTATCAGTACACTTGGGAATGATGCTGCGGGCAACGCCATGCGCCAATACTTTATTGAGCAGGGCATCAATGTTCAGCATATCCAACTAATTAATGGCAAAGCCACCGGGCTTGCGATGATCCTGATTGACCAACACGGAGAAAACCAAATTGTATTGCACGATGGTGCCAATGCTGCACTGGATAGCGCATTTATTGAGCAATACGCTACAGCAGCAATTAAAGAATGCGACGCTCTGCTTCTGCAACTCGAAACACCACTAGACGGTATTATTCAAGCAGCAACGATTGCTGCACAGCACGATCGCCGAACGTATCTCAATCCAGCACCTTATTGCGACTTGCCTGACACCCTGCTTTCCCTCATTGATACCATCACGCCAAATGAGACCGAAGCCACCGAACTCACCGGCATCAAGCCAGACACTGCTGAAAACATGCAAGCAGCTTGTGATTTCTTGCACGAAAAGGGTATTAGAGAGGTACTCATCACACTAGGCAGCAAAGGCATTTACCTCAGCAATGAGCAAACTCGACAGCACTATCCAGGATTTGACGTCAAAGCAGTGGACACCACCGCCGCTGGCGATACATTCAACGGCGCTTACTTCGCGGCACAATTAAATGGCTTATCTACACAAGCAGCGATTGCCTATGCTCAAGCTGCCGCTGCACTGGCTATTCAGCAAGCTGGCGCGCAATCATCTATCCCCAGCCAACAAGCCGTACAGGATTTCCTCGACGCACAAGCCTAAACGCGCAGCGTCAAGCGCGCACGATCCCCCGGTGCAAGGCGGTTTTTACACACAACTTGCACCGTCTGCTCCGGCAATGCCACATGATAAATTGAGAAATCGCCGAGGAATTGCGCGCGTTCAATCAGTGCATTACCCTTCTCGGTATCAGCCGCAAGCAACAGCTGATGAGGGCGAAGAAAGACATCTGCACTTCGCTCATCTTCGTACTGCACCATAATTTCTGCGAGCTTATTGGACGGCAAAATACCTGCGCCACACTGCCATTCATCACCATTTTTCCGAAAACGTACAACAGAACCATGCCCGAGAAAAGCGGCAATTTGCTCATCAGCCGGATGGTCATATAACTCACGTGGTGATGCAATTTGCGCAATAATGCCATCACCCATAACAGCGACCTGATCAGCCAAAGCAAATGCTTCTGCTTTATTATGCGTGACGAAAACGGCGCTCATACCATGGCGACGGAAAAGCTGCTTCATTTCACTCATCAGCTGCTCGCGCACTTCATTATCAAGGTTGGAAAAGGGCTCATCAAGCAACATTAAATGCGGCTCACGCGCCATTGCTCGCGCAATCGCGACACGCTGCTGTTGCCCGCCCGATAATGCATGCGGATAACGCGCAGCATAGTCGGCCAGCCGCACCATATCCAACATCGCAAGCACTCGCTCTTGGCGCTTGTGTTTATCTATATTATGTAAACCAAAAGCGACGTTCTCCGCGACAGTCATGTGTGGAAACAAGGCATAATCCTGAAAAATCATACCAACCTGACGTCCCTGTGGTGCAATCATGGTATCCGCACTACTCATCAGCTGTTCGTTGAGATAGATTTCTCCCTGAGTAACGGGCAACAGGCCTGCAATTGCTTTCAAAATTGTACTTTTGCCACAACCTGATGGGCCAAGCAATGAGAGGATTTCACCTTTTGGAATAATAAAACTGCAGCCTCGTACGACTTCACGCTGCGCATACGCAATACTGACGTTATCTAATTCAAGCCATTTCATCATCGTTTATCCATTGAATAGGTTAACAACAGCACGGCCGGCAAACCAGCAACCACCATCAGCAAAGCAGGCAATGCGGCGACTTCAAACATTTCCGAGGTCATATATTCATATATATAAGTAGAGAGCATCTGCACATTAAACGGTCGCAATAGTAGTGCTGCTGAAAGCTCCTTCATCGACTCAAGGAAGACCAATAGAAAGGCTGTCAGTAAGCTGTTGCGCAATAGCGGCAGCCAAATCAGGCGAGAAGTCTCACTGTACGAATACCCATTGAGGTAAGCACTTTCATCAAAACTTGTCGGCACTTTAGCCATACCTGTCTCAACCGCCCCAATCGCGACTGCCGAAAAACGGCACACAAATGCCAACGTCATAGCAAATAAAGTACCACTGAGTAACAACCCAACATTGCCATAGCCAATGCTGCGCGTCACAGCATTCAGGCTATGATCTACGCTGGTCGTCACAATCAGCACACCGATTGCCAAAACAGTCCCGGGAATAGCATAACCAAGGGAAGCAATACGCAACGTCCATTGCCCTTTTCTGCTGCGCACTCGCGCATAGCAATGCAGCAAAAAAGCAACCAAGGCCGCCATTAATGCCGCAGAGAAAGATACTGTAAGCGTTTGAATAGTCATTCGCCCAAATGCAGGCCAGTCTGTGTCAGTGAAATAACGTACTGCTCTACTCAAAAGCCAACCAGCCGGCAATAAAAAGCCAAAACCAAGAATCAACATACACCAGCCGGTAGCAAGCCACGCCTTGATACCCGATAGTGGCACACGCAGCATTGGCGTATGGCGGTCACTATAGAGGCGCATATTACGCCGCCCACGTCGCTCAAGAGTGATCAACACGACAATAAACAGCAAAAGCAAGCACGACAACTTAGCCGCAGCCGATAAATCGGACAGCTGCAGCCACGTATCATAAATGGCAGTCGTGATATGCCATACAGAAAAATACGCCACAGTGCCGTAGTCAGCCAAGGTTTCCATACCAACCAACGTGCAGCCCACAGCGATTGCCGGACGTGCCAGTGGTAATACCACTTTAATAAATATCTGCCATTCACTGCGACCAAGTAAGCGCGCCGCATGAATCAATGATTGGGACTGCTCAGAAAAATTCAGCGATACCAACCAATAAACATAAGGTGAAAATACCAGTGACAAAACAAAAATCGCACCGCCCATGGTTCGCATATCAACGAACCAATAATCTTGCTGACTTTGCCAGCCAAACCAATCACGTAAAGCAATCTGAACCGGCCCTGCATAGTCGAGTAAATCTGTGTAAACGAAAGCCACCAAATAAGCTGGCATAGCAATTGGCAGCAATAATGCCCAGCGGAAAATGCGCCGTGCAGGAAAATCATAGCGGGTCACTAACCACGCTGAAGGTACACCCCAAACCACAGCCATCGCGCACACGCCGACCAATAGCACCAAGCTATTGCGCACGTAATGCATCAGGACCGTATCGTAGAGATGACGAAAGTTATCAGAAGAATCAGAGATTGCCACCCAAAACAGGGCAACAATTGGCAGGAACAGAAAAATGGCCGACCCCCACGCTAATGGGGGCCAGCTCTTGGATAAGCCTACAAAAGGCTGAGATGTCTTAGAGGTCGAATTGAACTTCATCGACAAGCTTCAGCGCTTCCTGATAGTGGCTAGCAACTTTAGTGATGTCAACTTCGTCTTTCTTGAAATCACCCCATGAAGCGACCAGCTCAGAAGGCTGAACGTTAGGGTTGACTGGGTATTCAAAGTTATCTTCAGCGTACATGTGCTGAGCTTGATCACCTGTCAGGAAGTCGATCAGCTGCATTGCTTCTTCTTTGTTTGGCGCATATTTAGCCAACGCAACACCAGAAACGTTCATGTGCGTGCCATAGGTTTCCTGATCCGGGAAGTTGATTACAGCAGACTCAGCCCACTGCTTCTGCTCAGGCTCTTTTTCATTGGTCAACATCTTACCGTAGTAGTAAGAATTGCCGAGTGAATAGTCACAAACGCCTTCCATAATCGCTTTCACTTGAACACGGTCATTACCTTGTGGTTTACGTGCCAAATTGGCTTTGACGCCTTGCAACCATTCTTTAGCTGCTTCTGCACCTTCGTGCTCAATGATGGAGGCAACCAAAGATACGTTGTAAGGGTGCTTGCCAGAACGCGTACAAATCTTACCTTTGTACTCATCTTTGGCGAGATCAAGGTATGTGAAGCTGTCTGGCAACTTGCCAACGCGCTCTTTAGAAGAGTAAACAGCACGTGCACGCTGAGTCAAAGCGACCCACTCATTGCCACGCATGTTCGCAGGAATATTTGCATCAACTACTTCAGATTCGATTGGCTGAGTCAAGCCTTCATTAACCAGCTCTTCCAAGCGGCTGATATCTACAGTCAGGACGATATCCGCTGGGCTATGCTCACCTTCTTGTTTAATACGCTCAGCAAGACCGTCTTTAACGTAGATTGTATTTACTTTGATACCAGTTTCTTTGGTGAAAGCTTCAAGCATTGGCTTGATCAAGAACTCTTGACGATAAGAGTAAACATTTACATCAGCCAAAGCTGAACCAGTGGTCGCTGCGGCAAGTACTGCTGCTAAGATACGCATTTTCATACATTTTCCTTGTGTTGGTTAATTCGCACAGCGAATCTTATTCACTTTAAGAATCATTGTCAACACTATTAATTTCTATGCGTTTCACCTTATGCATTCAGAGGTTCTATCATCGCCTCCGAAAACCTTCTTTACTTCGGAGTCTTTGCTATAATCGGCTGCCACAGCAGGAAAACTTGGGGCTCCATAATTTCCACTAGATATATATTTAGCATATTGATCTCCAGATGAACTAAAGATAAATGCCCCACATTTAGATGACTTCTTTTGAGCTGATCCAGTTGGGTATGCAACTAAAATGTAGCGAGATAAATCATCTGCAGGGACACTTACATCAAACTCATAGTTATGCCCACAATCATCACAAAGTGTTTTGATGGGAAGGTCATTCTTGACAATTTTGTTCGCTGCATCACCACGGATTTTCGTATACCCCAAAAAACGCATGTTCATTCGTTCCATAAACAGCACATTTTCTCGTAGTGCGTTGGTTGCTCTATTCTCCCAACTACGGACAACATAGCGCTGATAACTCGGCATAGCTATCGCGGCTAAAATACCCATAATAGCAAGAACAATCATAAGCTCTATGAGCGTGAAACCACTATTATTTCTCGACATTAATATTTTCCTCTTGCAAAATCTGCTTCCACGAGCGTAAGTGATTTTCAAAACAACCACGTAACGCCAAAGTATTACCTTCTGCATCAGTTGCAGTTGGGAAAATTATCTGTTTCTCGACCTCACAGATGACATCCTTGGACTTAAATTGCTCATTATTCTGATTATCATAATTTACTTCTGTCTTTTTAAGTGTCGCAAGCCCCCCCCCTAAAGAAGCATACCCACCTTTTAACTGTACTGATGCTGCATTGACAGTGGCATTTTGCCCGCTAGGACCATTTTTTCCTACAGTAACTTGATCACTAGCGTCTGTCTGACCATCACCAGTTAAATCAAAAGGCGATTTAGTCAAGTATTTTCCAGTGAATCTATCAAGCATATAGAAGCGAGCGATCCCTGTCTCGCCCCCCTGCACTTGAATTTCAGTGCCACCACAACTACTTTGCTTCCTAACTCTTTGCCCTTGTCTTGGGCTAAATGAAATGAAGTAAAGCTCATCATCAATAATTATTGACTGATTGACAACGCGCTCTCTGTAACCATTTTTAGAATGAGAGTTTCCATCAGGATCAGAAACAGTATAGTTCTCCTTCGGAAAATCCAGCACCCATCCAAAATAATTACCTGACTGTCGGCCTCTTAAATCAATATTTGCATAATCTATCCGAGAGAAATCAGAGTTTATTCCATTATCTGTACTTTTCGCATCCCTAATGCCACGAATTTCACCAAAATTAGTGACCAGTTTTTTACGCTCTGAATCATTATCAATATTAGGATTCTCTATATTAAATGCTTCCTTAGCAAAAAGATTTGCACGCTTCAATGGTAATGATGTACTTCCAGTAGTTCCATTCGCCATAGAAGTCATAAATCTAAAATTATCCATTACAACATAAAATGACTGTGGATCAGAATTCAGCGCATCGTCTGTAGAAAATAGCTTACCAGTTCCAAAATAAAGCATAACGCCTTCACCATCAGGACTATCCGCAATAGTTATTTGCGAAGTAATTGGCTGTGCTTTACCATTCACATCCTCAGCTGTAAACAAAGGCGTAGCTTTTGGGATAGCTGCATATGCAGCATCCATAGCTATTTGTGCAGATGCGAGCTCTTGCTCAAGTAATTGTTTTTCTTTTTCAAGGGCTTCTTTTTGAGCCTGTGTTTTAGCGTCTGCTATTTTTAAGCTAATAGCAAATACAGACTCTTGTGCCAATATAAATTCATCTCGCTTTCGATAGAAGTTAGTTAATTTATCTGTATATACCTGATCCTGATAAGACAAAGTAATTTTTTGATCTTTCCATCCGCCAAGATCAAACTTCCAAACATTGCCCTGCAAATCTCCAGCGTAAACGAAATCTGCACCTCCATCAAAATCTACATCTTGCACAGTCAAAGGACCTAAACCGTTGCCTTCTCCTTTTGGCGCAATAGCTTTCGTGTCAACTTGCGAAATCACCCGACCAGTTTCTGCATCAAGTACAAGCAGTGATGCTGAGTTACTACTACTGTTGTAACCATTTGCAATCAACACCACCCACTTTCCATCACTCTTTTCTGGCGTAGAAGTATCCGCTAGCCATACGATCCGTGGTTTGGACATAACATTACCGAGCATTAATGGTAAATCTTCCCCGGTCTTTTCCCAACGAATTAATTCTTGGGGCTTATTTAAGCTATTTTTGTTCAAATCGAAAGCAAATACTGATTCACCACCGGCCCCCATGCTACCGACAGCCAAAGTATGCCAACTGCCATCAGTAAATTGGATGTCTTTCACATCGAATTGCCCACCAACCAAAGTACCACCTTTATATCCAGGTCTAGTGGTAGCTGCTAATTTGGTGAAGGCGCCACGAGGTATATACTGAAAAATAGCATCACCAGTATTACCATTCAATGCGTAGACTTTTCCATCATCACTTCCAAAGAGAACTAATGGTTGCCGGCCACCAGAATAAGTATAGGTAGGGTTATGTTTATCATCTCCAAACTTCCCTGTAACTTCGGCCGTTAAAAAGTTTTTATACCCTTTACTGTTATAGAGCGGATGAAAATTACTTAGTGTTCCTCGATTACCAACAAAAACAGGAGGGCTATAAATAACTTCACCAATAAATCCCGGTACGCTAGATGAAGAACTCTTCTCGCCAAGTTTCCCACGTACACGATAAATAGCTGGATCCAACGTATTGGCAGTTACGGTCTTATCCGGCGTATCTCCAGCTATATCATTATTACTACGGACAAACTTACCACGGATATAATCAACCCTACCTTTCCCGATTCCTTCACCATCTCCATCCTTAAGGGCTTGCTGCTGACCTACGTCAAGATTTTCCCACAAAAATTCTACCGCTTGCTTATTCGCAGACCCGCTTGATGCAAGTGTATATATCTTATTACTAACATCTGCATAGCCTTTGTTGCCATTTTTGGAAAGAAGATCATATCTTTTTTGTGCAGCATTCCACTCAGGATTTTTTTTAGTTGCCCCGCTACAATCAGATTTAGTAAGCCCTTTGGCAGTTGTACTGATCTTTTGGGTGGAATTCGTACATAACTGATAGCCTTCAATATCACCCGTGTGCTTTGAAACATCCACCACAGCAGAATACATCATTGCCCCACCAACTTGAGTACTGGTAATATTAGTATTACTAACCGTTCCAGATATTTTACTTTTCAGTGGCAAAACTGATGCAGCCTTAATCCGAGCAGCTATACGATCTATAACCTTCTGAAACGATGCAGGATCATCAACAGGTAATGCTTCACCTCGACCCATTTTTGCTGCTTTAGCAAAATCTCTTTCTACGCTATTAACCGACCCACTTCGAATAGTTCCATCTTCGACGGCTCTAAAATAGCCTTCAATATTATCTTCATTAGCTAAGTCTGGATATTTTTTATTATACTTGTCTCGTAAACCTTTCCAAGCCGGAAGCCCATCAATTAGACCAATAGAATAAAAGGTTAAATGTTGCCAAGTGGCTGGATCATTCTTCCTGTCCCACATAATAGGGATTTCGGCACCATTTTTCCCTTGGGCACGCGGTATTGGATCCCCATTTTCATCGCGATAAGCGTATTGGTCTGTTTCATTTCCATGAGCATCTTTAATTTTCTCAGCATTCCAAAAAGGTGCAACATCATTTTCCAAATCAGGCCGCAAGTCAGTAACCCAACCATAGAATGCAAAATCAGAAAGCTTTATCCCATATGCTCTATATTTTCCATTTCCTCTAGAATACCTGAAATCATCAGAATAATTATAGCCATACTCCAAGTCTGCCGGGTCATATTCAGTGAATGTTTTATTGTGAATCAATAAAGGTGCACCAAGCTTACGCTTTTTATCTGAAAATTGAGGGGTGTTATTCTGATTATGAGCATCTCGCCCATTATCAATCACGTCCCCATCCACACCTTGAAAACTTGTATAGGCCCCTCCATTATAACCACCATCCGCGATTACAATCGCAAAGTTAGGGCGACAGCTCTTTATGTTACTTCCATCTCTTGCTTTTATTGGATAACCATAATCTTCATTCTTAACAGAAACAAACTCATCTGCAAAAAAATCCAGCTCTTTGCCTAATGGAGATGTTGCCGCTGAGTAGTGAGGCCGGTATTGACCATTAACATTATGGATTACCGATTGAATTAACTCTACCACTGCCTCAGTCAGTGGTGTCCCTCCTGACGGGTGCAACTTAGAAACCCATGAATAAAACTGCTGAGCATAATCATCTGAAAAATCGCGAGGAATTAAATTCAATCGATTTCTTTGGTTTTTAGTCAATGGAGGGTACAAACTATAACCGGGATAGTCATGCTCGTAAGCACTTTGAAGCGATGGATACCCCCCATTCCATTGTGGATTATTTATAGAAGAAAAGCCTAACCTAACCTGCCCTTCGAGCTGCTTTAACCCATTAATGAGGCCTGCAGCAACAACTTGCATTCTGTTAAACCCACCAGGGTCTGTGAAAGTTTTCCCATTAACAGTTAATGATTTTGCACTATTAACTCTCCTTCCCATACTGCCTGAGTTATCCACCACAACAAAAATATTTGGCTTAATCGGCTCAGGAGTCGTATCGTTAATAAATTCACCACCGCCAGTAACAGGAGGATACCGATCAATTTTTACTACCGCGTCTGCTGCAAGCGCATGTTCTATGCTCCATAGCACTAAAACACCTATAACAGCCTGGCTGATTTTATTTCTTAACATATTTCCCCCTACAAAGATCCAATGCAATCTTTAAATATACTGAACACCGGTAACACCTTGCACAATGTTACGCCCCGTCAAAAATCCTTTTCCCAAAATAGTAATGCGGTAAAAGTAAGCACCACGCATACTATCTATATCCGTTACTGTCTGTGATTTTGTTATAAATTCAATAAAGATTTTTGGCTGCTTTTCGATATCTGCTCCAAAAATACCCTCACACGATAAATCTACGCTACTATTATTTCTCTTCAACCAAATACTTAGCTCTGGACACGTCAATGCCTTACTACTTTTCCCATCCCATGGGAAATCTGGCTGCCCGTAAAGTGGCTCATTAATACCACTCTTTACAGTTGCGCCAACAGTTTTAGCAGCCAGTTCAGGGGTTGTCCAAATTACAGTTTCTTGATAGTCAGGTTCTTTACTAATTGCGATACCCGGCGGTAAAGCAACCTGTTCCAAAGCAAAACGGACGCGCCCTAACATAGCTTCAGCCTGATCAAATGCCTCAACTTGTTGTGCCTGAGACAAACCAATAACCATATTATTTTTCGAACGATTCACGCCTACTATAACGAGAATTGACATAATAATCAGGATCATCAATACAACGAATAGAATAGCACCAGTTTGTTTTTGTTTTGATCTATACATTTTATTCTCCATTAATTCCGTGGATCAATGACACGAACGAATGGACGCCGACCATTATCATCAGCCATTATTAAAGTTATTTTTACTGGTAAATTTTTATTCCAATTATTTACCATATTACGCTCATCTGTTGTATGCCAAGCAGTCTCTCCGCTAACGGGATCTTCATATAGATACTCTATATTCATGCTTGCAACTCCATCGATTAGTTCATTTGTTGCATTATTTGTATCATCAGCTAACAAATCTTTCTCATACAACGCCAATCCGTCGCTACCTTTAGCCACAAAATATATTTTAGAAGCCAATCCAGATACTAGCCCAACCTGACCTGTATGGTAATGCTTATGCATAAATTGAGCACTACCACCACGTTTGTTATTTGGAGCAGGCAATATATTCTTACTCAGTTTATCGCTAGACAATACTGGGTAATATACTATCTCTGTATAGTCACAATCTGACACCATCAACCATTGATTTTCACCAGCCACTGACTTTTTGTCACCTGAAGTCGAGCCAGAAACTCCCTTAGTTTCCTTTGTTTTTATAATTGTTGACAATGGACTAGATAAAACCAAATCATGAAAGCGACTAGTCGACATCTCCTCTTGCATCGAACGGTTTTCTTTAGTAGGGATATCTCCTCCTCCCAGTGGATTCGGGCCGCTAACATCCAAGATTTGGAGTGTTGTAGGCAGAGAATATGTCATCAATAATGCTTCAGATCCATTTGGTAACTCTAGCGATGTATTTAAGTCATTATCAGTCATATTTGCAAAAGAACGCAGCCTCATGTCACTATACGTCCTATTATTTTCCAATAATGGTAATTTGCTATACAAATTCTTATCTACCGCGTCAAAACTGGGATTCATTAGCAACTTTTCCCCCACAGGCTTGACACAAAGCCCTGCACCAGACATACGAATTTGCCGCGATAGCTCATTCAACGCAAAATTTGCTTTATCCTGAGTACTACTCAAAATATTTTGCTCTCTATTACTTGAGTAGAAACCAGAATACAAATTCATAATTGCAATCATAATTACACTACTTACTAGCAAGGCAATCAATATTTCAATTAAAGAAAGGCCTTTATAAGAGTTCATTTTTTTCATTAGAATATCCTCGTAACTTCTACTGTATCGATATTCCATTTTGTCGCGAGTGGATCAAGATTTGCACAATCATTTTTACTGAAAGGCATAGTTTGATTATTGTCACCATCATTATCCACACTACCTCTTCCTGCACTGAACCACCACAATTTCACATTCATTGTGATAGAATTGCCAGCTACGGTAGTTGTATCTCCATTGATACAAACAAGACTACTGCCGGCATTTGGCAACGCATCTATCAGTAAGTTGTTAATCATTTTTGCTCGCCAATCACACTTAGCACCCTGTAAGTCACACTCTCCAGATACCAAATTTATCACCCAGCCTTTTTTATTAGCATCCGCTGATATAAGGTCCATAATAGAAAGTGCTATAGCATTATGTTCAGTCTTTGTGTAAGAAGCTATAACGCCTCGATCTGCACGTACTTGCAAAAAAACCAAAGGCAGAACCGCAACTCCGACGATTAGCATCGCAACAATAACTTCTAGCATTGCCATACCTTTATTTTTTAATGCATAAATTGACAGCCCCTTATTTAGCCTATTTTTTAGGCAAATTTTATTTGCATTCATTATAGACAATCCTACCTAATTTATTTATTTTAAAGCATATTTTATAGCCATTCTCTGACTTATCCGCTATCGTAATACTAGGAGGAACCCCTGTAGAAAATAGAACCTTAGACCCACCACCTAGATAACTTATATATTTTATCGGTTTACCATTACCTATCGGACGTATTGTTACAGCACTATCATCTATATCGAAATAAGAGATGAAATCTTTGGCCTCAAAAGTAGCATCACCACTAGAATCTACAAAAGCTACGATCCCATTTCCCCATTTACCTGCTTCACCACAAGAGTCACGTTCATTTTTTTTTGCTGGGCAAATCGTCACACGTATATTACGCTCGATTGCTGTAATGCGCGCCATATTAAGTGCATTCTCAAAACTTGCCACCACTTTCTGTACATTTGCACGCTGAATGCTCCTTTGAAAGGAAGGGTAAGCCATAGCAGATAAAATACCGATCAAAACCAGCACCACCATAGCCTCCAAGAGGGTAAATCCTTTTTTATATTTCACAATTTTATGCCTTAAACACTTCAGCTTTAAATATATAAGCAATAAATGTGCCAAGCAATCAAGAGTACACGTCCGGCTCCATTTAAAATGGCTAATATTTTTGAAAGAAAATTTTCACTGCTACAATATAAAGTTTTGAAAACAATGGATACCCATGAAAAAACAAACATTTGCAGTTATTGCAGCCATGGAACAAGAAATCAAATTACTACAATCAACTCTTAAATGTACCAAAATCCATAATATTGCAGGCATAAACATACACGTTGGCGGTGTGGGAAGCAGAGAAGTACTTTTGATGCAATGTGGTATTGGTAAGGTCAATGCCGCAATTGGCACAACGCTACTGCTTGATCGCTTTGGTGTAAGTGCAATAATCAATACCGGTTCAGCTGGCGCACTAGCCGATCAACTCAATGTTGGCGATGTTGTGATTGCTGAGACCCTTTTGCATCATGATGTAGACGTGACAGCTTTTGGCTATGAAGCAGGACAAATGGCGCAAATGCCAGCACGCTATACCAGCGATACTGGCTTAGTTGCAGCTGCCATGGAAGCGGCGGTTAGCTTTCCGAGCGCAGCGATTAATCGCGGGCTAGTTGTCAGTGGTGATCAATTTGTTCATAGCCAAACCGAGAGAAGCAATATCACGAACATATTTCCAGACGCAATGGCTGTTGAAATGGAAGCAGCTGCGATTGCACAAGTTTGCTATCGCTTTGAGGTGCCGTTTGTGGTCATTCGCGCCATTTCAGATAAAGCCAATGGTGAAGCAGAGACCTCTTTTGATCAGTTTCTAGCTACGGCGGCCAATCATTCAGCACAGATGGTACAAAGCTTACTGAAAAATATTCCTTAATATAGCCACATAACCTTGGCTAGTGCTATAGCCTTGCCAAGGTTTCTCTACTTAGTTCGAAAGAAAAGGCGTTACTTATGAACTTTATGAGATACCAGTTATTTACTCACATAATCAATTAGGTATTACCCCCCTTCATCCGTACTATCCTAGTCTTGCAATTTAACCTAACTACCATCTTGAATATCCAACGCATAGTGCGGCAATGGGTAGCCAATATTCTTCTGATTTAGTGCATTTTTGGCTTGCTCAAGCAGCTCCATTTTCAGGAAAGGGTAGCGCCCAATCTCGTCTTCAGGCAACCATATCCGCATCCAAAATTGCAGAGCATTATTTTGTATTTCGTGTACAACAATCATTGGTGCCGGGCGTGCTAATACAGCATCGTGGCTTTCAACAACACCAAGCAAGATTTCACGCACCTGCGCGATATCAGCATGATACGGTGTCGCTATTTCAATATCGATACGCAAAGGCCCACCATGAGATAGGTTGGTCACAACCGAGCCAGCCAAGTCTTTATTTGGTATCGAGACATACTCATTACTACGAGTACGGATGCGCGTTGTACGTAAAGTAAGGCCTTTTACTCGCCCTTCATGGTCATTGGTTCGTATCCAATCTCCTATTTTAAATGGCCGGTCTATCAGCAATGTAATACCGCTGATAAAATTAGCAAGGATATCCTGCGCAGCAAAACCAACAGCCAAACCAAGGACCCCCAAGCCACCGAGAATAGGCAAAAGGTTTACTCCAAACTGCCTGAAGATTAGATAAATACCAACCAAAAGCAAAAGAATACGTACGATATTTTTCATTAACAAAGTCAGGCTTTCATCAAGCTCTCTACGCCGCGCTTGCACTCGAATGAAGTAATGCACGCTTGCCCAAGTAACAAGCAAGATCAGCAACAAAATGTAAGCACGCACAATTGCGCCTATATAGCCTTCAATAAAAGGCATAAAAGCCAATATCGTCACGGCACAAACCATTAGCCACGTCAGCCGAACAAGAAGTTTTACCACTTGCTTGGCGACTTTACGTTTATCACGATCATTAATCACGCGCTTCATGACTGCATTCAAGCCATGGCGAATAACCCAAAAGACGACTGAGTACACAAGTACCAGAATGACAGATGCAATCATAAAAGGCAGATAGGACCAAAAATGATCAATTAACGGCTGTATCTGCTCGGACCATAAGCGGTTAAGCGTATCAATACCAAGGATCTGATCTACATCAGTAAAATCAATCTCTCTAACGACACTTTCGGCGCTGGTTGTGCTGTTATCCAAGTCAGCAGAGACTTCCTGCATTTGCACACCAGCATCAGTTGCACTACCGGGAGCGGCATCTACTTGATTATTTTCTGTGGATGCTTGAGGAACCAAACTACCAGCCATAACCTACCTCTATCGTTTTTAATACCTTAATCTCTGATCTATTATTCAGGATTCATGCTTCGCATTTCGGCCTAACCAGGTCATCACCAAAACTAAAGCAATACCGGCACCAATCAAAAGTAAGCCTAGGCCGACATACTCAGATGCATCAGCCCACGGTGCAAGATGGGCACCATTCACTTGCCATGGCCAGATTTTATACAGCGAACCGGCGACGAACCCGGTAAGTAATGCCATCATCGCACCATAATAATGCGCAAACAGCCATTTGAGTACATGGGTAAAGGTCAGTAAGCCGACAACTGCACCAGCACCAGTCACAGCAAGAACAGCTAGATCAAATTCATGCACCGCAGCAAGCACCTGATGATAAGCACCCAACAGCAGTAGAATAAAAGCACCGGAAATACCAGGCAGAATCATGGCACAAATAGCCAATGCACCGGCAAAGAACATAAACCAGAGACCATGCGAACCTTGCAAGCCCGGAGCTATCGAAATCAGCACTGTGGCAATAATACCGATGATCAGCAATATATACGATGCGATATTCCAACGCGGCACTTCTCGCAATAGAATGACGACGCTCGCAGCCACCAAGCCAAAGAAGAAACTGCCAATCAGCACCGGCTGGTTCTCAAGCAGATATTTCAGAATACCGGCCAAAGTGACGACGCTGGTCAAAATACCGGCAAATAACGTCACAAGAAATGTGCCATCAATCCTGCGCCATACACCTGCCATACCCTGCTCACGCCACACACGCAATAAATCAGGGCCGATTGAGCCAAGTGCATTAATCAAGCGAGTATAGACGCCAGTAATAAACGCAATGGTACCACCCGAGACCCCCGGCACGACATCAGCCGCGCCCATCGCCATACCTTTAAAGAAAACCATCGCATATGCCTGCCAATTTTTTATCATGCTTTTTCCCTGCATTGATTGTGCTAAGATTCGGCATTTTAGACTAAAGCAAAATCATGAGTGACTTTAATAATATTGAGCAGATAAATGGCGCAGAAATAATTGAAGAGCATCAATTTCCGCTCTATGAGTTAACTGGCCTTTTCCAGCGCTTACGCGTTGCTGAAAAAGGCATCACAGTAGAAAGTATTGTTGTCAATCTGGCTGAAGCCAAAGGCAAGAGTGATGAAGAAATACTCAATCTCGTTGCCGCATCAGGCTACGTCAAGGAAGACAGCGACATCACCTTCCGCAGCTCAACCGGACACGGGTATTTTTATACTTATTTCAATTTTGTTGAATCCACAGAACATTCTGACTAACACAAGCAGCAAGATAATCGTAGAGCGGCTACGACAACGTAGCCCGCCAAGCGGCCAGCAAGCATAAAGTACTCAAGGTATCCAAAGTACAACTCGCAGCGCTGTTAGCTCAGAAAATATACCTTAAAAATAGAGCTTTCCAAATTGAATTCAGTAACTGCGGTAGATGCCATCCACATGTTCTTTACCCCCTTGCGAGTACAAATGTACTTTGGATGAGTGCGGTCTGGACTCTTCTGAATTTGCTAAGTATGAACCACTATTACTCAAAACGCCCCAAATAAACGGCTGACGCTCGGCTATATGTATTCAGCAAAAACAAATCCACCTGTAAAAATCAGCAGGAGCTGACCTACTCCCAGTTCTCAAGAGACACATGCGGCTGGAGGAAACTTACAATACATATATTTTCATGCACGCAAAAATAATTACAGCATTTATTGCCATTTCCCGCCTCCCCTCCATATGCCACACCGCAATCTATACCATTACTGAACACCGCTACCACTAAATAAAT
Source organism: Cardiobacteriaceae bacterium TAE3-ERU3 (assembly GCA_019218315.1). Taxonomy (NCBI): domain Bacteria; kingdom Pseudomonadati; phylum Pseudomonadota; class Gammaproteobacteria; order Cardiobacteriales; family Cardiobacteriaceae; species Cardiobacteriaceae bacterium TAE3-ERU3. The sequence continues at coordinate 183,845 of JAHUUI010000001.1, forward strand.
AAAATACTTGTACATCACCCGTCAATTTTGTAAGCTGAGATAATATTAACTAATCACAACAAAAGAAGGATAGGACATTTCAATGAAAAGAAGACATCTCATCAAGGCTGGAGGAGCTAGCGCGCTGGCATTAGGGGCTGCTGGAGTCGCACATGCCGAAGAGAAAAAACAATACAACTGGAAAATGGTCATGTCCTGGCCTAAAGGTTTTCCCGGTCTTGGCACTGGAGCACAATGGTTTGCCGATGAACTTCGCCGCGTTACTGATGGCCAAATTAATCTCACTATTTATGGTGGCGGGGAACTCGTTCCTGCACTGGAAGTGTTTAATGCCGTAAGCGATGGTACTGCTGAAATAGGCCATGGTGCTAGTTACTACTGGAAAGGAACCGTTCCCGAGGCTGAACTGTTCTGCTCCGTACCATTCGGTATGATTCCAATTGAGCATACTGCTTGGTATAACAATGGGGGTGGTCGTGAATTACAGGCCGAGCTCTACAAGCCATTTGGTGTGATCCCGATGCTGGGAGGAAACAGTGATTCACAAATGGGTGGGTGGTTCAATAAAGAAATTAATTCAATTGACGATTTCAAAGGCCTAAAAATCCGCATCCCAGGTATTGGCGGTGAAGTATTACAACGTGCTGGCGCTACCACTGTCACTATGCCGGGTAGCGAAATTTTTACTTCCATGCAAAATGGTGTCATTGATGCAGCTGACTGGGTTGGACCTTGGAATGACCTTGCCTTTGGTCTACACAAAACAGCAAAATACTATTACGGTGGCTGGCATGAGCCAAGTGCTGGTATCGACTTACTCATCAATGAAAAAGCGTGGAATGAACTAACACCTGAATTACAAGCGCAAGTAGAAGCTGTAGCCCAAGCCATGAACCAAAACATGATCAGTGAATTCCGCATCAACAACGGCAAGTCACTTGATACACTGGTTAATGAAAATGGCGTAGAAGTACGCTACTTCGATAAAGAAACGCTCAAGCATCTTCAGGACATCACAGATGAATACTTGGAAGAATACGCACAACAAAGTGATATCGCCAAACGCATCAAAGAGTCCTACCAAACATTTTTGAAACAGCAAATAGCCGTATCAAAAAACAACCAACAGATTCTGGACGCTCGTGCTGAATAGCCCAGAACCTTTAAGATGAAAAGAAGCCGCATTTATGCGGCTTCTTTTCTATCTTGCCCCAAAAACTAAGCAATAAAAAGCTCCACTAGTGTTTACTAGCGGAGCTTTTAGCGTTAATCACCTGATAATAATTCTATATAAAATAACCTAAAGTGGTACCTCATATGGAAAATCAGGCATCATCAACGGTTAATCTCAACTTCTACTCGACGGTTAGGCTGTAAACAAGCGATCAGCTCATCACGGCTTCCTTGATCCGAGCATACTTTCACAGGATCAGCCTCACCCTTACCGACTGCTGAAATCAACGAAGCGTTTACACCATGATTAACCAAATAGGCTTTGACCGTCTCAGCGCGCTGCTGAGATAGCTTCTGATTGTAAGCATCCGAACCAAGTCTATCCGTATAGCCATAAATATTCACCGACTGAATACTTTTATCAGTCAGTGTATTTGCTAGCATTTCAAGCTCCGCACGCCCTTTGCTCAACAAATCAGCCATACTGCCACCATCAAATCTGAACAATGCGTCAGCTGAAAGTGTCACATTTTGCTGAGGTGGGCAAGAATAGTCGGCATCTTCAAATGCAGGCTTCCAATAAAATTCACGAGCAATCAAGTTATTGTCAAACAAAATTTTGTATTGACAGGTTTGCTCTGCGCCGTCTTTATTATGGAAATAGAATACATAATCCCATTCACGGACGCGGAAGCCCTCACCAAATTGAGGACGCCCTATAAGTTGATAAATATCATCACGTGTCGCGCCACTACGAATAAGGCTGATACGATTCATATCACCATAAGTACCGCGGTCATTATCCAGCGTAATCGCTCTTCCAACTTCTGGCCAAACCAGTTCACCTTCCGGCTGACCAGCGCTATCTACGCTGGTCAAAGTGGAACAACCACCAAGTGCTATCATCGCCAACCCTATGGCGGCTATTTTCATTTTCATGTTCATTCCTATCTGAATATTCAAATTATTTGTTACTTGGCTTCATTACCATTGGTAACCAACACCAACACTTACACCCAGATCATTTCTGTTAGCGTTAGCTGTGCCTTTCAAGATCCATTTACCATTATCACTGATACTGGAAACCCCGATAGCGATCGCAGTCTCACCACGATAGGTACCCGCACTTGCTGAAATCATGCTCTTGCCTGGGAGGTACGCTTGTGGCAATCCTGCCGAAGCCATCGCAGAAGCAATACCGCCTCTAGCACGATCATCAACTTGATTGATATGGTTATTGATACCATTGGCTAAGTCATAGATTTGCCCACCATTCACAGCGTCTCGACTATTTGGAGCAATAAGCCCGTTAGCTACACCAGTAATACGCTGATTGCCAGCATTAATGCCATTTTTGGTTAAGCTTGGGCCATTATGGATAGAAACGCCTTCATTATTAACCACAGTATCACCGGCTTTTACGCTATCTACCTCGAGGTTATTAGCAAGTTTGATCTTGATCGTACTACCAGAAACTTGGGTCTGGATATTTTTATCCGCACCTTTAATTTGGACGGTAGAACCAAGCTGAGCATTATGAGTCGAGCCTGTATCGCCACTAAAGTTAAGACCTTCATTGACCTTACTGATACTTGCATTCAAGCGTTGGTTTGTTTCGTACAACTGGCTGCCATTAACTGCATCTGTGCTGCCTGCCGCTACGTTACCACGAGCCACATTGGTGATTTTCTCACCACCGGCATCAAAGCCTTTAGCTGTTACTTTACCCTTAAATTCCGGAGCATCTGCGAGTAATATCTCAATATTGCCTTGATCATCTGCTTCTGTGCGAATATTACTGCTTGAAGCCTTTTCACCATCAGCTAAGCTTCCCTTGATGGTGACTTTATCACCAAGCTTACGGTTAAACTCGCCTTTATTACCGGCGAAGTCCATACCTTTATTTAAGGTAGTTGTATTATTAGCAATGTTACCTGCGTTAGTGGTTACACGCTCGTTAGTTTCATGCAACTGACTGCCATTGACCGCATCTGTACTTGAAGATGAAATATCTCCATCTTCCAGATTGGTAATCTTACCACCAGAGGAAGAAGTCCCACTAGAGATTTGGACACCACCGATATTGGCACTGTTAAATGTAACATCGTCTTTTATTTTCACAGTGTAGATAGTATGGCCATCACTTGCAGTAGTAGTATCAGGAGTAACAGTGATGTTTCCCTCTCCCTTCACTTCCGTTTTAGCTGCCGCCGCACTCGTTTTTACTGCAGCAATTGCATCATTAATGTTACTTTCACCAGTACCACCAATATCAGTATTTTCGTATTCACCGGTTAGTGGATTATACGTAGTACTACCACCAATGATATTTTGAACGCCTACACCTTGAGCGTGGAGCTGGCTACCATTGATCGCATCCGTACTTGTAGCTGACACCTCGCCGTTTTTGACATTAGTAATCGTTACAGGGCTTGCACCTGCACCACCCAAGGTTATCTTGTCTTTAGCATCACTATCATAAGCAACAACGTTATCAGCCTGAATAGTAATCTCTGTACCATTTTGGATCAACTTGATGTTGTCCCCAGCGATGTACTTAACTTCAGCATCTGGGCCGACTTTAGTTGAGGCATTGCCTTCAACTTTACCGGTACCAGTACTACCGGTATTTAGCTTCCAGCCTTTATTTACAGTCGTATTTACATCTTCAAGCTTATTAGCTACTGCTTTTAGCTGGGCTACGTTAACTGCATCAGTATCGTCTGAACCTGCGGCCAAGCCAGTAATTTGACGTGTCTTCCACTGAGTCTTATCTGAACTAGAAGTATCACCAACAGAAACTGCGGCCAACTCACCTTTTACAGTATCAACAATAGCCTGCTTATCACCATCAGTTGCAGTACCAAGAGCATATACTTGATTGATCGCAGAGCTGGCATTAGATACTACAGCTGATATATCAGTTACGCTCAATGCTGCACGATTCACCACAGATTCAGCACCAAGTGCTATAGCACCGGTAAGTGCTTTATCATCCTTATCTTTAGTAATCTTCGCATTATCACCTAGCAAAACACCTTTGGTTGTGCCTTCGGCTACAGTGACATTTGAACCAATGATTTGGTTATTACTGATATTTTTGCCAATGAGGTTTGCATCTTTATCCTGGAAGCCCAAGACGACGTTGCGCTTCGCGTCGCTGCGGTCTTCAGCATCCCCGGCCAGCTCATTATAGTTACCCATAATGATGTTCTCTTCGCCATTGGTTACCTTGTTGAAGCTACCAAAGTTCATCAAGTGCTGAACATTTTTTAGCTGGTTACGATAACCATCAATCGATACATACTGGCTGGCACTATTTGCCCCCCCTTTCAAAGCATTATCGATACCCTGAACGTTAGAATAGTACGCGTAATCTACTTCGTTCCCCCCACCAAAGATACCTACTGAGCCTAGCTCCGGCTTTTTACCGTTAGTGTCACGTTTATTGAGGATTTCATTTAGTTTGTTAGGGTCTGTAATATTACCAAATGTCGGTATATCGTTTAATACAAGCTCTTTACGAGAGTTAGAAATTTTGTTACCGGCCCCCATGATCAAAGCACCATTACTGTGCTCAATTACGTTAGCCGTACCGGTTATAGCATTAGCTACACCATCATACAAAACACCGTCACCTGAATCACCATCAGCAATGATACTGTTCAAGCTACCATTGATGGTCGATGCAAATCCCTGAGTTTGCAAGCCTCCACTAATGGTTTTTTTAGCATCACTAACAATGGTTGAGTACGATCCGGTGATCGTTGAGAAGTGCGCAGCCGCAAATGCATCGGCGCCAACAGAGGTCACACCTCTGCGGTTCGCACCTTTAGTCTGGTTATTGACCGATTTAGCACCAATATCAACAGTACTTTCATTGGCATAGGTATCTTTACCAATCGCAATCCCTTTGGTGCTACCAGGTATATATCTTCCAAGGAGGGTTTGGACGAATCCTCGTCTGCCCCCTTGTACTGAGCGAGCATTCGATCCAATTGCAATACCATCAGAGCTTTCACCAAGGTAATTTTCAACATACGCACCTTTACCAATGGCTAGAGCATTAGGGTCATAGGCTACTGCTCCATTACCAAGTGCAATACCACTTTCTCCATTAGCTCTTGCTCTACCAATCGCCATGGCATTTACACCAGTTGCACCATTATTATTATAGTTAATGCCGCCAGATGAATTGACATGGAAGTAATGCGTTTTTTGTGCATTTAACTTGCTGTTAAGCTGACCAAGATTAACTGCATCACTATTTGCTGTACCATCTACCAAACCAGTTATTTTTGTATTACCCATACTAATGCCACTAGCATTAATGGTAGGCCCATTGGTGACAGCTACGCTTGTCAATCCAGTAAGTGCTTTATTTAGGGTAACTTGTACTCCGTCTGTCGTAGCTTTGGTTGTGATATTGCTATCGCCCGTAACCGCAACTTCACTACCTAGCTTTTTAATACCTGTACTTGTACCACCATCTGCATTAAAGGTCAGGCCTTTATTGTCAACGGTATCTTTAGCTGCTGCGCCTTTTGCAATCTTATCTTTAGTTGTCTGACTTAAATCAACTACATAGTCAGTTGTATCGTTAGTTTCTGCACCTGGTGTGACATCTACATCAGTTGAACCCGCTGATACTGTGCTCTTCTTAGCATTGACGGTATATTTCTTATGACCATCGTTCGAGTCATCTTCTTCATCAATAGTAACATTATTACCAGCTATAACTTCCGTCTTAGCTGCTTTAATTTCGTCAGTTAATTTATAAGCTACATGATAAAGCTGGCTACCATTAATCGCATCTGTACTATCATCACTGATTTTACCAGCCGCAACATTGATGATTTGACGTTCACCACCAGCGTTACCAACACTGACTACACCATTTTCCGAAGAACCGAGCCCTACAAAGCCACTATAAGTAATGCCATTAACTGTTGCATCATTCTCTGGTGTCGCCTCACGATCAGTAGACTCATTACCAAGTATGACACTATTTTTTTGGCTAGTAGTTACGCTATTACCCAAAACAAAAGTATTATCTTGAGCAATTTTGTTGTTATTACCGAAAGCATAAGAGTTACTACCGCTAATAATCGTTGGGTCACCAAAAGCACCTGAATGCTCACCACTTACACGGTGACCTTTACCAACAGCAATAGATTCTGTGCCACTAACAATGTTCTCGTTACCAAAAACAAAGCTATCTATAGCATTTTTCTGGATATTATTTTTATATCCAACTGCAACTGATTTACCTGCATAAACTCTATTCGACTCACCTATTCCTACAGCATAATGAGCATTATTATCTATTTTTAGTACTTTTTTTCTTCCAACAGTCTCGTATACAGAAGCATCACCAATCTTGTTTGTATGTCCCAATGATACACTGCCTTTCCCCCAAGCACTGTTACCACTTCCAATAGCAACAGAATCAAAACTATTAGCTTGAGAAGAAAAGCCAACAGCTGTTGCTCTCATTGACGCCTCAGTCTTATACCCTACTGCTGTACTAGCAATTCCGATAGCTTGTGCACTGTCACCAATTGCAACTGCTTCATGGTCACGTGCAAATGCAGCCCTACCAATTGCAATTGCGTTAGCACCATTATTATGAACTTCCGCTTCGTCACCAATTGCAATGCTGGACTGTTGTCTTGCAATCGCACCATTACCAATAGCTACTGCATTATCATGAGTAGGATAAGGAGTAGTCTTGTCACTCCCATACGCATTTACACCAAGACCAATACCAGCAACGCTACCATTACCGATAGCCACATTGTTACTGCCATAAGATTTGGTGCCATAACCTAATGTCGTATTGTATTGTTTCTTAACCGCTGTGTCATTAGGGTCTTTTGGAAGCTGACCTGCTTTCAAGACAACACCAGACTCTGCACCAAGGCTTACATTTCCGGTTAAATCATAATTTGCAACATTGGCTTCTGCGGAAGTCCGAGTTTCTTTAAAAATCCCAGTACCTCGACCAATAGTAATGGTGTCTGTCCCGTATGCTTTTGCACCCACACCAGCAGCAAGAGCATTAGCACCGATAGCTCCTTTATTTGACTTGTTATGATCAGTATCACTGCCAAGTGAGCCTTCTGTGCCATCATTCACGCTATAATACTTAACTGTACTATTAGCTACGCTACGCAACTGTGCCACGTTAACGGCGTCCGTATCTAAAGAGCCTGCAGCAAGATTAGTAATTTGACGAGTTTGTTTTTCATTACCTACTGAAAATTCACCCAGATAGTTACCGTTATCGTCTTTTTTCAGAGTTTTCAGTACATCATCAGCATTGCCTACTGCATAAACCCTATTTGCATTTTCGTGCGCTTTTTCTGTAGTGATTTTCTCATCACTGCTTGTAACAGTACTATTAAATAAGCCACGTCTAGCTTCTGATTTAGCACCAACTGCTGCTGAACTATCAATAACTGCGAATGAATCCCTACCAAAAGCGAGGCTATCGTCAGACAGCGCATAAGCTAACGTACCAATTGCTATAGTATTATCGCCTGAACGACTATTGAATTTTTCTACTCCTTTAATACGTTCTAGTGGCTGTGATCCATACAACTCAAAACTCGCATCGCCAGCCGTTGCAGTTAATCCCATAGCAATCGAGTTATTACCCAACGACTGAGCATGTGTACCCCATGACTGAGAATTATGACCTATAGCGGCATTACGACGGAATGCTTCACTACCATATTGTGCATAAACACCAACTGCTGTTTTTGTACCATCACCATTTATATCTTTCGTTGGTGCTGAGTATTCGGGATCATAGGCGGGTGCTGTATCACCAAATTTATTATAATAAGGTGCATCAGTACCTCCCGAGCGATTACCACCGTTGGACATCGATGCATAACCATAAGCTAATGAATCATTACCCAAAGCCGTAGATTGCGATCCTTGAGCTGTTGCTCGTAGACCTACTGCGACTGACTCTGATGTTATTGCTGTAGCATCTGGGCCACACTGAAAGGCATTTCCTGATACAACTTGACATTCAGTAGGAGCAGCAAATGCCTGCATGCTAAGCACATTCATCAATGCAATTGTCAGCCCTGACAGCATTAATTTAGGTAAAGAAGTTGTAGAAGTCGCTTCAACTAACTTTCGCCCCCCTGATGAAGACTTCCCTCTTCCCTTGGCAATCTCAGGTACGGCTACCCACGCTCCAAGTGACTCATTGTATTTCGTTTTATAAATATTATTCATAGATCCATCCGATTATGTCTTTGCAAACTAACTCACAACCTTTGTGAGTAAACTTGTTTGTAAAGCATTAATCATGCCATTATAAATAGAATGTAATCAAAAACAATACTTAAATCAGGCTGGATTCATAATATTTTCTATTATATTCAAAATAATAAAAAATTATTTAACAGGAATATTAGCTCAAAAAACATTACGCCATAGTATTTTTACTCTATTTGCAGTACGTGCCCAATCTTCATTGGGTATAACACTGTTGCTATTATTAAGGTATTGACGATGCGCTTCCCCCCGTAGCTTACGATACGCATCACGCAATGTCATAGCCATAGATGAAGTGATAATGCCAGTCGCCTCTAATGCTGCCAACTGACGAATATTGTCACTCATTCGAGCAATGACAGGTTCTTCACTGGCATGAGCAAGCAAGAGGTACTGAACGATAAATTCAATATCAACCAACCCACCCGGAGACCGTTTTAAATCAAACAAGCTAGCATCGTGCGGTCTATGATGCTCACGCATTTTAGCGCGCATCTGTGCAACTTCATCACGGAGAGAGTCGTTCCGCGGTTGAGTTAATATATTGAGGCGCAAGCGCTCAAATGCAGCACCTAGTGAATCACTGCCACAAATATAGCGCGAACGGGTGAGTGCTTGGTGTTCCCACGTCCATGCTTCATTTTGCTGGTAGCGGGCAAATGCCTGAATACTGCTGACGACAAGCCCTGATTTTCCACCGGGACGCAATCGCGTATCGACTTCATAGAGTACGCCACTGGTTGAGGGTGCAGAGAGGTAGTTATTAAGCCGCTGCACTAAGCGGGTGAAGAATTGCTCATTGGCGATGGCTTTTTTACCATCGGTTTCCCCTTGCTGCCCTTTTTGATCGTACAGAAATAAGAGGTCAAGGTCTGAGCCATAGCTCAGCTCAAGGCCACCTAACTTACCATAGCCAATAATGGCAAATTCTGCGAGTGTGCCATCCGGCAGCCTGGGTTCTCCGTAGCGTGCACTCAGGGTTGAGTAAGCGCGCTGATAGGCACTACTCAGAACAAGTGTAGCGATGTGGCTTAAATAATCGCTGACTTTCATGAGCGGCAAATCGCCATGAACGTCCGCCCAAGCGATTTTAAAGACTTGCGCGTGCTTGAAGTCACGCAGTGCATGCAGCCAGTCCTCGTCATCTTCACAGCGTTCAAGCCGCGCTGCAAGGTCTTCGGCCAGCTGTGCAGGATCTGAGATAACTGTGCGTTCGCCGAGGACGTCATCAATGACTAATGGATGCGCGCAGATAAATTGCATCAACCAAGTCGAGCTTGCTGCAATGTCGAGCAGGTGACCTATCAAGCGTGGCTGCTCAGCCAGCATGTCGATATAGACGCCTCGACCACAAACGGCCACAATTAGATCCAGCACCCCAGCGATGCCTTTGGTGCGTGACTGTTGAGCTGTGGCAAGCTGCAATACTTGCGGGAGCAGTTTATCGAGGCGCTGCAGCGTGCTTTTGGGCAGCCTTGCCCAAGGCACTTGCCGGGCAAATGCTTCAATTTGCTTACTTAGTGCTTCGGCCTGCTTTTCTTCGCTACCTTGGTTCAGAAACCATGCTGTGGTTTGTTCTGCATCCGGATTTTGCCAATCAAAATACATGGTGTTTTGCTCTTCACAACCATCTTCTTCGGCAAATATTTGGCTGAATATGTTGTAAACCGTTTCGCGTGCCTGATTAAGCTCGGATTGTAATGCCTCAATACTCAGACCTCCGCATGCCAACGCCAGACGTGCCCAGGCTTTTTTGTCCGTACCGTCGGGCAATTGGTGGGTTTGTTGTTCGCGGTCAAACTGCAGTGCATTTTCTACTTCGCGCAAGAAGAGGTAGGCTTGGCACAATGCTTCCGCATCTTGGCGGTTCCAGAGTTCAAGCTTGGCAAGGTCGGACAGGACGTGCAGAAAGTTTTGCTCTTGTAGGCGCGGATACTGCCCACCGTAAATCAATTGCATCGCTTGCACGGAAAATTCTGCTTCACGTATGCCACCACGACCAAGCTTGACGTGATTTTGCAGGCCGTCTTCCCGTATTTGGCGATTGATTTCCTGCTTCATTTCTATGATTGCATGTAGTGCTGCATAGTCCAGATAGCGGCGATACATGAATGGCCGCAATACTTTAAGCAGCTGATAACCTCCTTCAACGTCCCCGGCGACAGGGCGCGCTTTCATCATGGCGTAACGTTCCCAGTCCCGCCCATGCAGTAGGTAATATTGCTCACACGCGTTGTATGAGAGTGCTAATGGGCCCGTCTGCCCAAATGGGCGCAAGCGCATATCCACGCGATAAACCATGCCATCTTCCGTGACGTGATCGAGTAAGTAGATAATTTTTTGCGCCAACTTACGGAAAAACATTTCGTAAGCAATGGATTTACCGCCATCACCACCATCAGTTTCGCCTTGGCAACGATAAGCAAAGATCAGGTCGATGTCCGAAGAGAAATTCAGCTCTCCACCACCAAATTTACCCATTGCAAGAATAGCCATACCAAATGGCTTGCCATACTCATCTTTCGGCTCGCCATAGCGCTTACTCAATTGCTGATAGGCATAACTGTGTGCAGCATCCACCAAGGCTGAGGCCAGCGCCGAGATGGCGATGAGGAAGTCATGCTGTTCGATTTGCGCATTAACTACAGCATGGATTAGTGCAACTTGATGGCAGTGCTTGAAACGACGCAACAGTTGCATAAACTCGGCTCCGCCACACTTTCCACCTGCTGCGGGCTGCTTCCACTGCTCAAAGGCTGCGGCAAAGTCATATTGTGCCCAGCCTTCTTGTGCTGCCAGTAGTTCATAGGCTTGCGGCCTGCGCTGTAGCTGTTGGGCTGCATATTCACTTGCGGTAATGGTTCGCTGTACGGCGGCATCGTTGGCCCATTGCGGCACATCTTCTCCCCAGGCATCTTGCCAACGTGCTACCCTGCTTTCAATACTGGCCATGATTATTCTCCGCAAATGTTAGACTGTTATTTTGCTTATTGTAGCCTATGAAACCTAAATACTGGCCACAAGCCACCGCTGAACTGAGTAGCGCAGATGCTGTTATGGCATCACTTATAGAGGCTTACCCAAATAGTTACGTTAAGAGCCGCGGCCGCCCTTTTGAGACGCTGATCCGCGCTATCGTTGGTCAGCAAATTTCCGTCAAAGCCGCTGATGCTATTTGGGCACGGCTGACGACACATACACCGATCGAGGTGAAGCACATTCAGGCCATCAATGAAGAGCAGCTACGCAGCTTGGGATTGTCACAGCGAAAAGCTGAGTATATTCATGCGGTCTGCGCATATTTTGCCAACAATGACATCCACGATAGCTACTTTACCCAGCGCAGTGATGAGGAGATTATTACCGAGCTTTCTTCCATTCGCGGCATTGGCCGCTGGAGTGCAGAGATGTTTTTGATTTTTACCTTGATGCGCCCCAATGTATTTCCGGTGGATGACATCGGCCTGCTGCGAGCACTTGAGCGCCACTATCATCACGATGAGCACCTGACTCCTGCAAAAGCGCGCAATCTCTATCGCGAGCGATTTGAGCCGTGGTGTAGCGTCGCGACATGGTATCTGTGGCGCAGCCTTGATCCAGCTGAAATCCAGTATTGATGCTTGATGTCATACCTCAGAAGACACATACAATTAAGCCCCGAAAAAATCAATATATGTATTTTGTCGGGGCTTTTGATATAGCGTTCCAATTCGCTATAAACTTAGCTGGAGCTTAAATCACGCAGATCAACGACTGGCTGCTTGCCAAAACGCTCACCCAAGCAATATTGCAAGATAAGAGCCGCAGTTTCAGCAGGGCTTTGGAGCTGCTTTTGCGAATGCAGATCTATAAAGCGCTCCTGATTAGGAAAGTCTTTACTGCTGCGGAGGTGTGCCTGCATGGCAGTATCAACCACACCCGGCGCTATACTGATAACGTCAACGCCATTGCGCTCTGCATTGGCATTGCGTGCATGCTGGTCAAGCGCTGCCTTACATGCACCGTAAACAGACCAACCGGGATAAGGTTTGTGCGCTGCACCACTCGATATATGGACGATATTACAGCCCAATGAAGGTGAACGCTGCGCTGCAACCGCATCGGACAGGATCAGTGGCGCCTGCACGTTCAACGCGACTGCCTTGGCAACAGCTTCGCTACCTTGATTACCGAGCAGCAATGAGGGAGAGACCGTGCCTGCATTATTAAACAACCACAAGATGCTTTGCTCTGCACACCACTCATCCCATGAGGCATCATTTTTTAGCCACTGGCATAGTGCATCGGTATCCATCAGGTTGAGCGAAACTTCAATTAAGTTTTCTGGATACTGGGCACGTAATGCAGTATTACTGCTACGCGATATTCCCACAACGCGAGCCCCTTTGCTCAACCACTGTTCAGCTAGTGCCGCACCAAGGCCTTGGCTATGCCCGGTAATTATTACAGTCGTTTTTTTCATGTTGCCTCCGAGAGATGATTTGCAAGCCGGGCAAAGACTTCACCACCAAGTGATTCCGGGCGTGCAGTTGGGTCAATTTCCAGCGCTACAAAATCTGCAGCACTGAACCATTGGCTCAATGATTTACGCAACATTTTTCGTCGCTGCCCAAATGCCGCACGAACAATTTGATCAAATACAGCAAAATCAGCTACAGGCCAAGCCGGTTCTGCAAGAGGCGTGAGCCGCACGACCGCAGAATCAACTTTTGGCGGAGGATCAAAGGCGTCCGGCGGTATTTCAAATAATGCTTCTGCCTGACACCACAATTGCACCATAATACTGAGCCGCCCATAAGTCTTGCTACCCGGCACAGCACACAAGCGCTCAACGACTTCTTTCTGCAACATAAAATACATGTCTTGAATTAACGTTCGCTGAGCAAGGCAGTGAAAAATGATCGGCGAGGAGAGATTGTAGGGTAAGTTCCCAACAACCTTTAATGGCGATTTCAGATTAAGCGATGCAAAATCAACGCTAAGAATATCTGCATTGATGATTTCAAGCTGACCATATTGCGCAGCATCACGCGCTAGTGGCGACAGCACACGACGATCAAATTCAATTGCCGTGAGTTTAGCGCACTCTTTCAGCAACGGTAGCGTCAGTGCCCCAAGCCCCGGACCAATTTCCACAATATCTACGCCTTGCTGTGGCTGGATGGCTGCAACAAGGCGAGAAATGACTGACTCATCGGTAAGAAAATGTTGCCCAAGATGTTTTGCTGCTTTAACTTCAGCCATGGGTCAACACCACCGTACTGTATTCAATATCAAGATCAACGGAATTCAACATAAGCCTGCTGGCGCAACTGGATAAGGCGCTGTTGCCAAGCATCTTCCAGATATTTATTGAACAGGCTTTCGCGGATACGTGCACGCAATACATCATCTGCACGATCAACTTCTCGACGATCACTGACGCGTACAATATGCCATCCATAAGGGCTCAGGAATGGCTGGGAAATTGTATTCAATGGTACATTGAGCATTGCATTGGCAAAAGCTGGAACGACTTGGTCCGCACTCATCCAGCCTAAATCCCCCTGACGTACGGCTGACCCTGGATCTTGCGAATACTTGCTTGCCAACGCTGAAAAATCAGCACCTTGCTGCAAGAGATGATAAATTTCATCAATCATAACTTTTTGTGCAGCAATATCTTCTTCACCGTTAACCCGCAGGAGAATATGCTCAACTTTTGCTTCCGGAATCAGTAGATTGCCATCACTTTGACGCGTCAGTACTTTGAGGAAGTGCATCCCATCCTGATCAACAACTGGCTCACTAAGCACTTCACCGATAGGTAGCGTGGCGATGGCTTGCGCAAAGCGTGGTGGGATCTGCGCCATACTGACAGTACCAAGGTTAACCAGACGTGCTTCAGGCATTGCAGCGGCAACCTGCTGCAAGTCACTATCAGCATCTTTTAATGCTTGTGATAGTGCGTGCATTTGCTTTCGGACAATTTCTCCACGCTCTTCTGCACTGCCAGAAGGCGTAGGCAACAGTAAATCTTGTAGCTCTATAGCAATATTGCTTTGCCGAGCAATTTGTGCAATTTGTGCATCAATATCCGCAGGCGTGACATTGATATCGCGCCCAACTAATCCTTGTTTAAGCTTATTTTCCACGATGGTACCAGCAATCTGCGCCCGATAAGCTTGCTCATCTAATCCTGTATCACGACGAACGCGATTCAGCAGTTCACTGGGAGAGACGCCGTTCTGTTGAGCAACGCTTGCGATAGCACCTGAGATTTCTTCTTCGCTCGCCGTCACATTCAAGCGCTCTTTGAGCTGCTGAATTAAGTGCGCCATAACGACCCGCTCAGTAAGCTGCTGCTCTAGTGCAGATGCAGGTACGTTAATATCTGCTGGTAATAAACGACGCTCACGTGCGATTTCTGCGGCCAGTTGGCGGCGAGAAATACTCTCGTTATTTACTACTACGGCAGTTTCGTCAATTCCTTGTAAAGGGCTTGTATTTGCAGGTCCAAACTGCTGAGCCGAAGCTCCCATAGAGGTACTTAATAACAAAGTTACCAAAATCCATTGTCGCATTAAAAACTCCTATCTTCTGCCAGTGGTCGATAACCACTGATCTCATTTATGAGCACTGAACCTGAGCCATTCCCGATTCTCCCAAGCCCTTTTAAGACAAATTCCAAGTATAGCGCATTACGCAAATTAGGCTCGGTGGGATCATCTCGATAACGTTTACCTAATAATCTCCATGCCCAGCAACAATCGTTATACTCAATCCCAGCCAAACTATTGATTGAACGATCATGGCGCAGCGAATAATCCTGACGTAAGAAAGCCCGCCAACGGCTATTAAACCGCCACAATGCATACAGTGACAATTGATCATAATCATTTTCTTCATAGCGGTGGCTAAAACCTGCAAACCGGTCTGTATCGAGATTGTAACGTATATCAACAATACTGCGCCGATTTTGTCGCTCATCCATATCCCAGAATGAAAGCCCGCGAATGTTCCAATGGCTATCTACTTGATAGGCTGCATCGATAATCAAATCTGAACGACCACGATTCCGTACTGTCTTCCCGGGCAAAGCCACGCGACGATCGGCAAAATACTGCACTTGCCCTAAAGACAAGTGTAGCTTCTCTTGGCCATCTTCATTATCAAAAAATCTCGTTGTTATTGCCGTCGTCAGCTGGTTAGCATCACCGATTCGGTCTCCGCCCACAAAGCGATTACGTGCGAATAGCCAGTCCCATGATTGTGAACGCAGGCTGCTATCAAAATTAGGCACACTACTTTGGTCTTTATACGGCGTATATAGGTAAAACAAACGTGGTTCAAGCGTCTGCCGCCAGCTTTTATCCAGCATTTCAAATGAACGTTCAAATTCCAACTGCCCATCTAAGCTCAACGTTGGTAATGCGCGTGTAAATGAGTTCTCCGGATAGGCGGCATTGGTATGGTCAAAACTATAGTGCGCCATATTCACACTTATTTTGGGCTCAAAATAGCCATAGTCTCGTGACACTCGATAAGATGCTTCTGCATCGATACTATTGCGCCAACCATCGACGGCTTCACGTTTATCAAAACGGACAGACTCAGCTGTCACACCGTAACGCCAGCCATCTTGCAGCCAGTTCTTGTTGTAGAGTAACTGCGGTTTTCTCGCATACGGCACATCACTTCCCGTAACATTATTACTCACCCGCTCATAATCCTGCACACGCAACATAAGATTGCCATAGCCGGTATTACCAACCAAAGAAGCATTGCGTTCCAGATACCACTGATCGTAGATGGACAAGGTATTGGAAAAATCTTCAATATAGTTTAAGTCCGATACCTCTTGCAGCAAAATATTTGCTTGCCATTGATCATTGAAGCGATAATTGTAATCTGCACGCCACGACCAACGATTGGCATTCTCAGCATTTTTATCATGAGGAAGAAATGCACCACTTAAAACCGCACTTTGTCGCTCGCCAAGATAGCGGTACTCACTACCAAACATAAAGCCGCGCTTAGTCATCGGGCGTAGATTAAATGTTGCATCCTGATTTGGCGCAATGTTCCAGTAATATGGAATGTCCAGCTCTAAGCCACTTCCCTCACTTAAGCGTGCAGATGGTGTCAAGAAACCGCTAGCTCGCCTACTATCAATAGGAAAAGAAAAGTAAGGCACATAAAAGACCGGTACATTTTTGATCCTGAGCGTCGCATTATGCGCAACAGCTCGCCCTACTTTACGATCAATAGAGAGAGTCCCCGCTTTTAACGACCAAACTTGATCATTGCGCGGGCATGTGGACCACGTTGGGTCAGCAAAAGTTGATACATCATTATCCAAATCAAATTTCGCCAATTTAGCCTTACCGACTGCAGCAAGGTTTCCAGATTTTAGATAATATTGTGCTTCTCTTATCGAAACAAAGCGTTGTGTTAAATCATAATCAGCATCGGCACCTGTAACAGCCACTTCTCCATTAGCAAATATAGTGCTTCCCTCTGTCTGAACAGACTCATTCTCACGCTGATAGGTGAGTTTAGGTGAGAATAGATGCTTATCGCCCTGTCGCATCTCTACGCTACCTGTAAATATAGCGCTACCATAATTTGCCTCAGAGTTATCCGCTTCTACATCAACACGCTCATTTTGAGGGTCTCCACCCAAAGTGGTATAGCGATCCAGCTGATCCACCGGACACTGGACACCCGATGCAGTCAATGGGACTAACAGTAAACTTACCCATCCTCGGTGCAATATGGTCAACTTCTATTCCATACGTTACATAAGTAGTCGGCTATTCTAGCAAAGCTGAGTAATAGTCTTGCAAATAAAACTTCTCGCCATAGAATATCGAGCTGCTTTAGAGCTTACCATTGTTTTATACGTGTTTATTCTTTAAACAAGGCCAACCGATGCAGTAAGAAGTTTACACTCAAATCCACCATACTCATTTCATACTTGTCTTTGTTTAGACATGGCTTTCCCCAATATAGGTACAAAAACGACCATAGAGATTTTGCTTACTCAAGATACACACAAATAACCTGCATCTTGTATGATGCACACCTTAACACCTTGAATGAAACTGGAGACCCTCATGACTTCCTCTTCTGCCAAACCACTTCGTGCACTAATTAGTGTTGCCAACAAAAGCGGACTGATCGACTTTGCCAAACGCCTTCAACAAAGCGGCGTGGATATTCTTTCAACCGGTGGTACGGCCAAGGCACTGCGTGAAGCAGGTATTGATGTGACCGACGTCAGTGAGCATACGGGTTTTCCAGAGATCATGGCTGGCCGGGTAAAAACACTGCACCCAAATATTCATGGGGGTATCCTCGCACGCCGTGGTACAGATGAAGCTGTCATGGCCGAGCACGGTATCGCCGCTATTGATTTGGTTGTCGTGAATCTTTACCCATTCCGTGAAACCATCGCTAAACCTGACGTCACTCTTGAAGAGGCGATCGAAAATATTGATATTGGTGGGCCAACCATGGTGAGAGCTGCAGCAAAGAATCACCAGCATGTTGGCATTGTTGTTGACCCAACTGACTATCCGCGTGTCATTAGTGCAATCGAGCAAAATCATTTTGATCTTAATCTGCGCCGTTCATTGGCAGTAAAAGCATTTGCTCATACGGCTGAATATGACAGTGCCATTACTGATTATCTGTCACGTGCTTTTGATTCCAAGGCGGAGGACACAAACGACTTCCCCACTCAGCTACATCTAACCTATACGCTGGTTGATACGCTTCGCTACGGCGAAAACCCTCACCAGAAAGCTGCTTTTTATAAGAGTAACAAGCCTGTTGGCAACAGCCTTGCAACAGCGAAGCAGCATCAGGGCAAAGCACTTTCTTACAACAACATCGCAGATGCAGATGCGGCGTTAACGACAGCACTGCGCTTCACTGAAGACACAGCTTGCGTTATCGTCAAGCATGCAAACCCTTGCGGCGTAGCGACCGGTGAAAGCGTGATGCAGGCATACAATTATGCTCACCGCTGTGATCCAACTTCTGCATTTGGCGGTATTATCGCGTTCAACCGTGGCCTTGACGAAGAAACCGCACAAGAGATTATCAGCCGACAATTCGTCGAGGTAATTCTCGCACCAGCATATAGCGAAGCTGCACTGAAAGTATTAACCCAGAAGCCCAATATCCGTGTGTTGCAAATTGATGGCAGCGGTCACGGTAAAGAGGGGCGGCAACTCAGCAGCGTTCGTGGCGGATTGCTGGTTCAGGACTGGGACAACGGCAGTATCAGCAAAGAAGACTTACAAGTGGTTACAGCTCGTGAGCCTTCACATGATGAACTGGAAAACCTGCTGTTTGCTTGGCGTGTAGTTCAATCAGTTAAATCCAATGCCATCGTGCTTGCCAAAGACAACGCAACCATTGGCATTGGAGCTGGGCAGACTAGCCGGGTTTACTCTTCACAAATTGCTGTACAAAAAGCGGCCGATGAAGGCCTTGATGCAGCTGGCTCAGTACTGGCCAGTGATGCGTTCTTCCCGTTCCGTGATGGCGTCGATGCAGCCGCCAAAGCAGGCGTCAAGGCTATCATTCAGCCAGGTGGCTCAATGCGCGATCAAGAAGTTATTGATGCCGCAAATGAGCATGGTATCGCCATGATCTTTACCGGCATGCGCCATTTCCGCCACTAAGTAACTACTCTTAGATTGCCCCTAACCATTTAGGGGCAATCTAAAGCATCACAGTAGCCATTCAATTGGCAACCACGAAAAGATGGTTACCTGTATTTTTTTCCAAGTACTGCTTTCAGGCTCCTGATCAAAAATAGTCTCCCGGCCATGATCATAGCTGCGCCACACCAATTCACCATCTGAAAAGCCAACTTGATAGGCATGCTGAGATATATTTTCAGCCAATGCTGTTTCCAGCTTTTGCGTCAACTCAGGGCTATCAATCAAAAAGCCCATTTCCGTATTCAAATGTGCCGAGCGTGGATCTAAATTAAACGAGCCAATAAATAAACGTTCTCCATCTATGGCAAACGTTTTAGCGTGTAAGCTTGAGCCACTGTGCCCGGTCAGGCCAGTATCCTGCGCATTTTCAATCGTACTGTCTGATTTCAATTCATAGAGCTTTACACCACCACGCAGCAGTGGTTTGCGGTATTTCGCATAGCCCGCATGAACCACAGCCACATCAGTTGCCGAAAGTGAATTCGTCAGTACTTCGACATTGATATTGTCTTTTATCAAACCAATCAAGGCAGCCGTACCCTCTGCTGTTGGCACAAAATATGGTGATACCAACACTAACCGTTCTCGAATATTCCCAACTTGTTGGCGTAATTTTTCCGATACCGTCCGCCCTTCTTTAGCAGCGCCCAACCCTTTTGCCGGATCATCACTAATCAGGCGTACGGACGTCCATACTAATGGTAAATTTTGTTCGGTCAGGATGTAGCGCATAACGTCTGTATTGGCTATTTCTTCAAGGTACGCCTGTGCTTCTACGGATTCATCTACGCTAGCCAAAGGATCAGCCGACTCTCCCTGATCAGGTATAATTGCTGAAAGTGGATACACGGATTCAGCTGACCAATAACGCTCAAAGTCCTGCTCAACATCATCAACAACCGAGCCAACGGCCAAGACATCCAAATCAGCAAACATCACTCCATCACCAACTTCGAAGTATTCATCACCAATATTACGTCCTCCAATTACGGTCGCAACGTTATCAACGGTGAAGGATTTATTGTGCATGCGGCGATTAAGGCGAAAAAAGTCATTGAGATAGCCCATGGCACGCCACTTGCGGTGCATGAATGGATTAAACAAGCGGATTTCAATCATCTCATGCGCATTTAATGAGGTCAGTAGCTCATCCATACCTCGAGTATTATTATCATCTAGAAGCAGGCGTACACGCACACCTCGATCAGCTGCATCACGCAATGCCGCAAAAAGCAACTGACCGGCTGTATCGTTATGCCAAATATAATATTGTGCATCTATGGTCTGCCCAGCCGAAGCGGCCAATACAGCGCGCATGGCAAATGCCTCACGCCCAGCAGACAATGCTTTGACACCACTTAATCCGTCATGAGCCGTTGTCATCCTGCTGACTAACGCAGACAACGGACTGGCATGATCTGGCACCGGTATATTTTTCCAGTGTAAATGTGCACGCTCCGGTAATGGGCGATAGCTCCCCCACGCTAACAAAGCCACCCCAATTAGCACAGCCAGAAAACCAATACCCAACTTAACCCACATAAGCCCAAATCTTCTCAAAAAATTAGAATTTATACGGACTTTACTAAGCCCAAATAACCAATATTGCACCAATAACGATGAGCAATAAGCCCAGCTTATCGGACAGATGCAATGGCTCTTTAAATAATCGAGCTGAAATCAGTAAGGTAAACCACACTTCAATCTGTCCCAGCGTTTTGACCAAAGCAACTGATTGCATACTCATTGCACTGAACCAGCCCACTGATGCGGCAAACCCGACTATACTCACTGCAAGTACCAGCCCGATACGCTCATACAACCCGCGTAATGACGCACGATCGAACAAAGCCAACCACATCAATAGCACTAAAGATTGCAACAATAGCACCCACATCAGTACCCAAGCAGCACGTAGCATATGCGGTAAAGTGTGCAATAATCCCGTCGCCTCACGCACCAGGAGTGAGGTCAAAGCAAAAAATAGGCCGCACGCCACACCGATTAGTAGCGTTTTAGCATCCAATACAACGCCACGCCGGACGCCACTGAGTAAAAATACTGCGATACCACCAATTAAAACCCCAAGCCAGCCCAACAAAGACAGTGATTCGTGCAATAGCCATACCGCCAGTAAAGCGGCAATAATCGCCTCACTTTTTGCCAATCCAACCCCAACTGCATAATTACGCCGCCGGAACAGCACCACCATCAGTGCCGTGGCAATAATCTGGCTGATAGCCGCAACCATGATGAGCAACGCAAACTGCCATCCAAATGATACAGGTGAAGCCTCATACGTCCATTGTAAATAACTTACATAAAATACAGCCAGAGGCGCGGCAAAGATAAACCTCGCCAGCGTTACGCCCAATGGGCGTACCGATGTACTCAGGGATTTCTGCCATGCATTACGCCAGGACTGCATAAAGGCCGCAAACAGCGTTAGAGTAATCCAGTTAATCACTTACCCACACCAATTTCGAGGTTCTCTGGCACTGCATAATCACCACGGATCCGCACCACCAAATAGCTATTATCACTATGCTCTCGCGCCTGAGCTTCAAGTTCTGGCGCGAGAAGCTCATTGGCATAGAAACGGTGGAATGGCAGGTTGATATAAATACCATCCTGCCCACATTTTATCCCGGCCAAGCGTAGTGCATCTGTACTTTTCGGCTGTTCCATCGTCAACTCTGTGATTGAGGCAATCCCCTCAGCATCACGACTTAGCACGCCATACAAAGCTGGCGCCAATCTCCACTCGGCACATGTTTTACCGTCTGACATGAATAATTCATCTTCTAGCGCAAAATTCAGCCATACATAACGCCCACGAAATGGATCATATGGATCAACTGGCTGTGTTTTAAAGCGGTAAGTAGAACCTTCTGACAGCGTCAACTCAGCCTGGACAATAGTATTCAATACATAACCAACTTGAGCCATACACAATAGCAACATCACAACCCAAAATATGGTGTGATGGCGCACAGTCCGAGGAGGCCTTACAGCAAAAACCGGCTCAATGACCATCTGATGCCGAGCACGACGCCTGAGTAGCAAAATATTGATACCCAACAACATCACACCACAAACAATAAAACCAATACCACGCGACAATAATGACCACTCACTATCAAAAAACCTCATCAAAAAATGGGTTACCAAGAGTATGAGGCCGGCATTGGTGACCAACAAGCGCGATAGTGCCAACCCACCGGCAACCAGAATCAGCCCAGCCAGCAATAAAAAAAGCTGTAGCAAGCCAAAGTTGACGACTGAGTTATATTCAAACAACGTGCTGAATGCCCACATAAAGAACGGCGTTCCCAACAGCACCCATCTATATGGCAAGCGTAACCTTTGCCTTGCATTACGCATCGCCATCCATACAGACATACCAGTAAGCCCGACAGATAATAGTACTTCTTGCCAACTCACCTCAGCCAATTCAAGCTGCAACTCCGGCGCCAATACCACTGCCAATAGGGACGCATAAATCCCCACCCCACCAAGCCAACGCATTGCATTACGCCAACCGTTCTCCCGTTGCGCAAGCCCAGCTGCATAAAGCACAGGAAACGCATAATAAAATGCCTCACCAACACTGTGCGCTAGTAGCCAAATAAAAGTACAAACCAAAAGTGCCAATAAAAATGCCCATCTGCACACAATTTGCCGCATATAAAAAGCATAACTACCAGCACCTAACAACGCCACAGCAGTGCCCCACCAGATCTGAGTAGGAATGAGGATTGTGTTCTCGGTATAAACCCATGGCGCACTGACTAGGACTGAAGGCAATAAAACCATTGCCGCGACAAAAAGGGCTTGTGACTGCAATAGTATCGCCGACGGAAAAACCATCAAAAACCATAATGCAATAAATTGCCACTGCTCACCGTATAAGTGATAGGTTTGGCTCACCAAAGCCAACGCAGCCCCTTGTGCGGCACCCAGTAGCAAGGCAGCCATCTCGCCGGCAAGGCCGGTCGTGCGCCTTCGCCAAAGTAACCATAAGCACCCACCTTGCAATAACAACAACGGCGATACTGCAATACAAGCGCGTGTCAAATGCGTCAATTCATACCAGTTATAAGCCAGCAAAAGTATCACGCCACCGCCAATAAGCATTGCAGCAAGCAAGCCAAGCACCCACCCTAACCACAAGCCATCTTGCTGAGCCATATAGCGCGACTCAAGCCTTGCCGCCTGTGATGCATCGACGATACCTTCACTCAACCAGTCATCAATCGCACCTTGCAACCAAGTAAAAATGCGTGAAGGAATAAAATCTTGTTTCATATTCAGCTCTAAAAGACAATTTCATGCAAAAGCGCCCATCATACGCTCCATGCTTAAAGGTAATACCAAATCTTACGGTGTTACGCGGAGATACATTCTTACGTCAACCCAACCTATTCTATAACTACCAGTCAAAGAAGTACTCGTGGTCATCATCTCATTCGGGATATCATCAAGTAATACAGCAGCAATCGATTGTGCATCTCAATTTGGTTAATTTAATAAAAATCACCCTACCACTGCGGATGATTTAAGATTACAAAATGCTTTTATCAATCGTATTTCAATAATGAGTCCTGCACGACAAAGCACACAGCACCTCAACTCATCCTTAAAAGAAATGGATAAATAAGGTTACATATATTGGAGGCATAAAAAAACCGCCTTACGGCGGTTCTTTTACACAAGATGCTGATTACTCAGCGTCTTGATGATCAGGCAGTGGGCGATCGACCAGTTCAACATACGCCATAGGCGCATTGTCACCAGCACGGAAACCGCACTTAAGGATACGTATGTAGCCACCTGGACGCTCTTTATAACGTGGTGCCAACTCGGCGAACAGCTTTTGTACCGCAGCGCGATCACGCAGGCGAGCAAAAGCCAAACGGCGTGCTGCAACAGTGTCATTGTTCTTAGCGTGAGTAATGATTGGTTCGATTACTCGGCGGAGGTCTTTTGCTTTAGGCAAAGTGGTTTTGATCAGCTCGTGCTCGATCAGTGAAACCGTCATGTTTTGAAACATGGCTTTGCGGTGTGAGCTAGTCCGGTTCAGTTTACGACCGGAAAGTTTGTGTCTCATGGTTATGCTCCCAATTCGTGCCTGACCGGTTTATTGATCTACCGGCCAGTTTTCAATGTCCATTCCCAATTCCAAGCCATGGCTGGCCAGAACTTCTTTAATCTCGTTCAGCGATTTCTTGCCGAGATTTGGTGTTTTAAGCAGTTCAACTTCACTGCGGCGAACCAAATCGCCAATATTGTTGATATTCTCAGCTTTGAGGCAGTTTGCACTACGCACTGTCAGCTCAAGATCATCAACTGGACGAAGCAAAACAGGGTCAACTTGAATTTCTTCAACTTCTTCCTCTTCAACTTCGGTCGACTCAAGGTCAACGAAGAATGCTAACTGCTGATGCAAGATTGTTGCTGCATCACGAATAGCTTGCTCTGGATCGAGTGCACCGTTGGATTCAATATCAATAATCAATTTATCCAAGTCCGTACGCTGCTCAACACGCGCTGCTTCAACACGGTAAGCAATACGCTTGACCGGAGAAAAGCTTGCATCAAGTCGCAGAACGTTCGGTGAGGTGCCTTCCGCTTCTTCTTCCGGATTGACAACCCGGTAGCCACGCCCCTTTTCAACAACAACCGTCATTTTAAGTGGTTGATCTTTAGTCAGGTGTGCAATGACATGCTCAGGATTACAAATCTCTATATTCGAGGGCGCCTGAAAATCTTTGGCCTTCACTTCACCGGCTTTATCGACCGATAAATGCATTTCAGCACGTTCGCCTTCATGCATGATCATCGACAATCCTTTCAGATTGAGCATGACATCAATTACATCTTCACGAACACCTTCGATGCCTGAATATTCATGCAGCACACCCTCAATTTCACATTCCGTTGCTGCTGCACCTTCAATTGAAGAGAGCAGAACACGACGCAATGCTGTACCAAGTGTGTAACCGAATCCACGCTCGAGTGGTTCAAGAGTGACACGCGCCGTATTTGGCGCGATGTCCTTGATTTGCACAATGCGTGGCGTTAAAAGTTCTGTTAATGCCATAGAATAACGCCTCTCGTATATCG
Source organism: Cardiobacteriaceae bacterium TAE3-ERU3 (assembly GCA_019218315.1). Classification (NCBI taxonomy): domain Bacteria; kingdom Pseudomonadati; phylum Pseudomonadota; class Gammaproteobacteria; order Cardiobacteriales; family Cardiobacteriaceae; species Cardiobacteriaceae bacterium TAE3-ERU3. The sequence continues at coordinate 209,158 of JAHUUI010000001.1, forward strand.
TTTATCGCCGTCAAACTTTACTTAGAGTAAAGTTCGACTACCAGTGATTCGTTGATGTCTGCTGACAGATCAATACGCTCTGGAATGCGCTTGAACTGACCGCTCATTTTAGCGGTATCTACTTCAACCCAATCAACAAAACCACGCTGAGCGGCTATTTCCAAAGCACTTTGAATACGAACCTGCTTGCGTGATTTCTCACGAACAGAAACGACATCATCAGCCTTTACTTGGTAAGAAGCGATGGTTACACGCTTGCCATTGACTTCGATTGCACCGTGAGATACCAACTGACGCGCTTCAGCACGAGTAGCACCGTAGCCCATACGGTAAACAACGTTATCGAGACGCTGCTCGAGCAGCTGTAACAGGTTTTCACCAGTTGAGCCTTTCTTCTGTGCAGCTTTTTTGTAGTAGTTGCGGAACTGACGCTCAAGCACACCGTAGATGCGCTTTAGCTTCTGCTTCTCACGCAGCTGACCACCGTAGTCAGACAAACGACCACGACGAGCGCCGTGCTGGCCAGGAGCCGCATTGAGGTTACACTTTGACTCTAATGGGCGCACACCTGATTTCAGTTCGAGGTCTACACCTTCACGACGTGCCAAGCGGCACTTAGGTCCAATATATCTTGCCATAAATTATTTCTCCCAATACTCTCTTAAACGCGACGCTTTTTCGGCGGACGGCAGCCGTTGTGTGGAATAGGTGTCACGTCGGTAATGGAATGAATATTGAAGCCGCTTGCATTCAGTGCACGCACGGCTGATTCACGCCCCGGTCCAGGTCCTTTGATGTTGACATCAAGATTTTGCACACCGTATTCTTTGGCGGCATTTCCTGCACGCTCTGCAGCAACCTGTGCTGCGAAAGGTGTTGATTTTCTTGAGCCACGGAATCCTGAACCACCGGCAGTTGCCCAAGAAAGCGTGTTACCCTGACCATCAGTAATGGTCACGATTGTGTTGTTAAATGACGCGTGGACGTGCGCAACGGCGTCCACCACAACACGCTTTGCTTTTTTTCTAACGTTTTTTTGTTTACCAGTAGCCTTAGCCATAGTTCTCTCTCTTAATTAGCGTTTGATTGGACGGGTAGGACCTTTGCGTGTACGCGCGTTGGTCTTAGTCCGCTGACCGCGTACCGGCAATGAGCGACGGTGACGCAGACCACGGTAGCAACCGAGATCCATCAGACGTTTAATGTTCATGGAAACCTGACGACGCAGATCCCCTTCCACCTGATACTCAGCAACTGCTTGACGCAAAGCGTCAACTTCAGCATCACTAAGATCACGAATTTTTTTGGTTGGTTCGACGCCAGACGCAGCGCAAATATCGCGTGCGCGGTTAGGGCCGATGCCATAAATAGAGGTCAATGCCACAACAGTGTGCTTTTGTGTCGGGACATTAATACCAGCAATACGAGCCATGTCGTTTACTCCTAAAACAAAGGTGCAGGATTCTAGCGAGCTAAGCGCAAAAAGTCAATGACTATCGCAGTTTAGCTTGCTGAATCAATTGCACAGATTAGCCCTGACGCTGCTTGTGACGCGCGTCAGTACAGATTACCCGAACACTACCATTGCGACGAATGATGCGGCAATGACGGCACATTTTTTTAACAGATGCACTTACTTTCATCTTTATAACTCCTAATTTTGGCTTAGCGGCGGTATTGCCCGCCACCGAAGCCTGATAAATTGGCTTTCTTCATCAGTGATTCGTACTGTTTGGACATCACGTGTGACTGAACTTGAGACATAAAATCCATAGCAACCACAACTGCGATCAACAATGACGTACCGCCGAACAAGAACAATATTTGCCCTTGAGCCGAACCGAGGTTCATAATCGACGGAATAATACAGACAAATGCTACATAGAACGCACCGACCAAGGTCAAGCGCTCTTGCACCATATCCAAATAGTCTGCTGTCTGACGCCCAGGTCGGAAGCCTTGAATAAACGCATTGGATTTTTTCAGATTGTCAGCCAATTCACGATTTTCAAACATCATTGCAGTATAGAAAAACGAGAACAAAACGATCAACAAACTGAATGTTGCGATATACAACCAGTTACCGGGCTGGAAAGCGCCAGTTACGTCTGCGATATAGCGACCAACAGTTCCTTCGAAGCCTGACAGCAACGAGAATGCAGAAACCAATAGCGTAATAATTGCCGATGCAAAAATAGCCGGAATAACGCCCGCCATATTGATCTTGAGTGGCAGATGTGACCGCTGCCCCATGGCTTGCTGATTCATGCCCTGGCGTTTTGCATAATGAATTGCAATACGACGCTGAGCACGCTCAACAACCACAATCAGAGCAAAGAGGGCTACAATCACACCGATGATCAAGAAAAACTGACCATACTGATCATTTTCCTTGGTCTGAGCGATCAAACCACCTATGCCAGCAGGCATATTTACTGCGATACCAGCAAAAATCAGCATTGAAATGCCGTTGCCAATACCGCGCTCAGTTATCTGCTCACCCAGCCACATCAAAAAGAGTGCCCCTGCAGCCAAAGCAATCGTACCCGTAAGTAGAAAGCCTGGACCTGTTGTCAGCGACATCCCTTGAGCCATGACGGTTTTTGATATCGCGAAGCCTTGTATTAGCGCCAAAGCCAGAGTCAGATAGCGGGTATAGAAGGTGATCTTCTTCTGCCCACTACTACCCTGTTGGCGCAGTTCTTTCAGCGGCCCATACATATGGGACAACAACTGCATCACAATCGAGGCTGAAATATAAGGTGCGACACCAAGTGCCAGTAGGGAAGCATTACTTAAAGCACCACCAGAGAACATATTGAACAACTGAAAGATTGAACCCTCGCCTTGCTCAAACATTCTTCTAACTTCCGCTAGGTCAACACCCGGCACTGGAATATGTGCACCCACACGGTAAATGACCAATGCGAGAACCAAATACCACAGGCGAGATGTCAGTTCCTTATACGGATTTGCCGTTGGCTTTGCCATCATGCTCCCCTTATTACTGTTACGCTATTTACTATCAGCTTACGCTTCGATTGAGCCACCTGCGGCCTCAATTGCTTCGCGTGCACCTTTAGAAACGCTGATACCTTGAAGTTTTACAGCAGCAGTGACGTCACCGCTAAGGAAAACTTTCGCACTCAATGCTGAGACAGGTACGATGCCAAGCTGCTTGAGCAGAGCCAAATCAACCACCTGCGCATCAGCGAGCTTATTCAACTGAGCTGTGCGGATTTGAGCAGTATCACCTTTGGTGCGGCTACGGAAGCCACGCTTAGGCAAACGACGCTGCAAAGGCATCTGACCGCCTTCGAAACCAACCTTGTGATAGCCGCCTGAACGTGCTTTTTGGCCTTTGTGACCTTTACCACTGGTTTTACCCAAGCCTGAGCCAATACCACGACCCAAACGCTTAGGCGCAGAGCGCGAACCAGCTGCAGGTTTTAAATTATTTAAACGCATTATTACACCTCTTCAACTTTGAGGAGATAGGACACTTTATTAATCATGCCGCGATTCTCCGGTGTATCTTTGACAACACGCGACTGGTGCATACGGCGCAAGCCCAAACCATTCACACATTGCTTGTGGCTTTCGAGACGACCATGCTTGCTCTTAACCAAAGTAACTTTTAATTCTTTAGTGGACATTAGCAACTACCTCTTCGACCGATTTACCGCGCTTGGCAGCAACATATTGCGGGCTGTTCATCGCTTTCAGACCATTGATGGTTGCGCGAATGACGTTACCGGCGTTACGTGTACCCATACACTTGGCCAATACATCCTTGACGCCCAGCACTTCAAATACTGCACGCATCGCACCGCCGGCAATAATACCGGTACCTTCAGATGCAGGCTGCATGTAAACTTTAGCTGCGCCGTGCTTACCAATGATTGGGTGCTGCAAGGTATCCTGGTTCAGATCAATACGAACCAGAGTCTTCTTAGCTTGATCCATCGCTTTTTGGATTGCTACAGGGACTTCTTTAGCCTTACCATAGCCATAACCAACGCGGCCTTTGCCATCGCCAACCACTACCAATGCAGTGAATGCAAACTGGCGACCACCTTTAACAACTTTGGTTACGCGATTAACCGCAACCAGCTTTTCTAAAAATTCGTTGTCTTGCTGACGTTCTCTTTGCTGTGCCATAACTACCTCTTAAAACTTCAAACCAGCTTCGCGCGCAGCATCAGCAAGCGCTTTGACTCGACCGTGGTAGCGGAAGCCACTGCGGTCAAATGCGATATCTTCAAGCCCAAGCTCTTTTGCTTTTTCAGCGATGGCTGTACCAACTTTAGCTGCAGCTTCGATGTTACCGGTAAATGAGAGACCATCACGGACACTTGCCTGTACAGTAGAGGCTGTTGCCAAAACCTGATCACCAGTACCACTGATGATTTGGGCATACATGTGACGAGGTGTCTTGTTGACGACCAGACTTGCTTTGCCTTTGCCGCGGATATTAGCACGGGTCTTCTTGCCACGGCGGATACGATTAATTTTCTTTTGATTCATGATCTCACCTTACTTCTTCTTGGCTTCTTTCATGACCACGCGCTCATCAGCGTAGCGTACACCTTTACCTTTGTAAGGCTCTGGCGGACGATATGCACGGATTTTGGCAGCCACTTCACCGACCAACTGCTTGTCACTGCCTTTAATGTGCAGTTCAGTTTGGCTCGGTGCTTCAATTGTGATCCCTTGAGGAATCGCGAACTCGACCGGGTGTGAGAAACCAAGTGATAAGTTAAGCTTCTGACCTTGCACCTGCGCGCGATAACCGACGCCTACCAGTTGCAATTTTTTGACAAAACCTTCGCTGACGCCAATAACCATATTATTGACCAGTGAACGCATAGTGCCACACATAGCCCAGTGATCACCGCTTTCCTTGACCGGCTTAACGCGAATTTCACCGTCAGCTTCTTCAACTGTGGTATATGGATGCAAATCCATAGTCAATTCGCCTTTGCTACCCTTAACGTTGATGTTTCCACCATTAATAGAAACGTTAACGCCAGAAGGGATGGTGACAGGTTGTTTACCAATTCGTGACATATTCCCCCCTTATGCGACTACGCAAAGAACTTCGCCGCCAACACCAAGCTCGCGTGCTTTGTGATCACTCATCACGCCACGGGAAGTTGAGATAACAGCAATACCCAAGCCGCCTTGGACTCGTGGTAATTCGTTTTTGCCTTTAAAGATACGCAGGCCTGGACGGCTCACACGCTTGATCATCTCAATAACAGGACGACCCTGATAATATTTGAGATGGATAGTCAGTTCAGGCTTAACATCACCTTGAACTTCATAAGACTGGATATACCCTTCTTCTTTAAGCACTTTAGCAATTGCTTCTTTGTGCTTAGAGGCAGGCATAGTCACCAGCGAACGACCGATACGCTGCGCATTACGCACGCGAGTCAGCATATCTGCAACTGGATCAGATAACATAGTTTTACCTCGATAGTCAGTATCAGACCAAAATGGTCCTGGAACTTAAAAACCTGAAAACCATTGGTGGCAATAAAGCCAAATGGGTGATTTTTCAACCAAATTCAGGGAATAAAAATGATGCAAAGCAGCCAAATTCAGCCAACCTCGCAGCAGGGCGAAGTATTCTACCGAAATTTTAGGCAAAGTCAATGCAATTTAGCTGCTTAGCTTATGATCAAGTCACAAGCTAAGCAGCTTTGGTTTGGTAATACAAAAATCGAGCCGTACTGACGTACGGCTCCACTTAAGCAAATATTACCAACTTGCTTTTTTAATACCTGGCACTTCACCACGCATTGCCAGCTCACGCAATTTGATACGTGACAGACCGAACTTGCGGTAAACCGCATGTGGACGACCTGTGATACGGCAACGACGTTGTACGCGTGCAGGTGAAGCGTTACGCGGAAGTTTTTGCAGTTTTTCCTGCGCTTCCAAACGTTCTTCTTCTGAATACTGATCAACCTTACGGATGATCTCTTTCAATTCATGTCGCTTAGCGGCGTATTTTTGAACAGTCTTGATACGCTTCGCTTCGCGATTGATCATGCTTTTTTTAGCCATAATTAACCTCTAAATGGGAAACCGAAGGCTTCGAGCAATGCTTTAGCACTGGCATCATCTTTGGCAGTTGTGGTGAACGTAATGTCCATACCGCGTACCGCGTCGATTTTCTCGTAGTCGATTTCCGGGAAAATGATGTGCTCTTTCACACCAAAGGTGTAGTTACCACGACCATCGAATGACTTCGGGCTAAGGCCGCGGAAGTCACGCGTACGTGGCAATGAAATATTGATCAGGCGATCAAGAAATTCATACATCTGCTCACGGCGCAAAGTGACTTTACAGCCGATTGGCCAGCCGTCACGAATCTTAAAGCCCGCAATAGACTTCTTTGACTTGGTGACGAGTGGCTTTTGACCACTGATCAAAGCCAGGTCACGCACAGCGCTGTCCATGATTTTCTTGTCATTGACCGCTTCGCCCACACCCATGTTAATGGTGATTTTTTCGAGCTTCGGTACTTCCATGACGTTGCTCAGGCCCAGCTTTTCTTTCAGCTTGAGCGCGAGTTCGTCACGATACTGTTGTTGTAATCTTGCCATGTCAGACCTCAATCTACGCGTTCGCCATTGGATTTGAACACGCGGAACTTCTTGCCGTCTTCAATTTTGAAGCCGACACGATCACCTTTACCGGTAGCCGCGTTGAACAACATCACATTGGAAATGTGAACGGCAGCTTCTTTTTTAATGATGCCACCTTCGATACCAGCCTGTGGGTTCGGCTTGACGTGCTTGGAAACTTGGTTGATGCCTTCAACAACAACGCGCTCGCCACGCACTTCTTTGACCGTGCCACGCTGGCCTTTGTCTTCTTTTTTGCCGGCGATGACAATTACTTCATCGCCCTTTTTAATCCGCTTCATTTTTCCTCCTTAAAGCACTTCAGGTGCGAGTGAGATGATCTTCATGAACTTCTCACCACGCAGCTCACGTGCAATGGGGCCAAACACGCGGGTACCGATTGGCTCAAGCTTTTGATTGAGCAAAACCGCAGCGTTGCTGTCAAAGCGAAGTACAGAACCGTCACGACGACGAACACCCTTACGAGTACGTACGATCAGTGCGTTGTATACATCACCTTTCTTAACACGACCACGCGGCATGGCTTCTTTAACTGAAACCTTGACCACATCACCGATACCGGCGTAACGACGGTGTGAACCGCCAAGAACTTTAATACACTGGAGCTCACGAGCACCACTGTTATCCGCCACTGAGAGGCGTGATTGCATTTGAATCATGGATAGCCTCCTTAACCTTCAGCGCGCTCTACGATTTCCACCAAACGCCAGGTTTTGGTTTTGGAAATCGGGCGGCTCTGATTGATGCGCACGGTATCACCGATATTGCACTCGTTGTTTTCATCGTGTGCATGGCACTTCAAAGTGCGCTTAACATACTTACCGTAGACAGGGTGCTTTTCATAACGCACAACATGAACAGTGATTGATTTATCACCTTTGTTGCTCGCTACTGTGCCCTGCAACACGCGTTGAATAGATTTTTGTTCGCTCATATTCACACCTTAACGTTGTGTTGTGCCAGCAGGGTCTTCACACGGGCAATATCACGACGCACTTGACGAATCTGGTGCGTCTGCTCTAGCTGTCCACTGGCTTTTTGCATGGTTAATTTCATCTGAGCCTGACGCAGAGAAAGTAATTCCTCGCGAAGGCCGTCGACGTCTTTTTCACGTAATTCTTTCACACTCATCACATCACCTTGCGGGTTTCAAACACTGTTTGGACCGGCAACTTGGCAGCTGCGAGGCGGAACGCTTCACGCGCCAGCTCTTCACTCACACCTTCCATTTCGTAAAGGACAGTGCCAGGTTGTACCTTGGCTACCCAATACTCAACGTTACCTTTACCTTTACCTTGACGCACTTCCAATGGCTTGTTGGTCACTGGTACATCAGGGAAGATACGGATCCACACTTTACCACCACGCTTGACGTGACGATTAATTGCACGACGTGCAGCTTCAATTTGACGGGCTGTAATACGGCCACGAGTGGTCGCTTTCAAGCCATATTCGCCAAAACTGACGCTGTTACCAGCCTGTGCTAGACCGCGGTTACGGCCTTTATGCTGTTTTCTGAACTTGGTTCTTTTTGGTTGTAACATGACTTCACCTTAATCCTTGCGGCGTCCGCGCGGTTTGCGGCGGCCACGTTTATCGTCTGGCGCTTCGCGAGCGGCATCAGCTTCGATACCTTCGAGGTTTTCACCCTTAAAGATCCATACCTTGACACCGATAACGCCATATGTTGTATGCGCTTCAGCGAGGCCATAATCAATATCAGCACGCAGAGTATGGAGTGGCACACGGCCTTCACGATACCATTCTGTACGGGCAATTTCTGCACCGTTCAGACGACCTGAAATGCTGACCTTGATACCAGCGGCGCCAAGGCGCATGGTTGAAGCGACAGCACGTTTCATCGCGCGACGGAACATGACACGACGCTCTAATTGCTGAGCAATATTCTCGGCAACCAAATACGCATCAAGTTCTGGACGACGAATCTCTTCAATATTGATTGAAGTAGGTACGCCCATCAACTTGCTGACTTCTTTCTTCAGCACTTCAATGTCTTCGCCTTTTTTACCGATCACAATACCCGGACGAGCAGTGAAAATGGTAATTTGCGCACCATTGCGCGGGCGCTCGATTTGAATCTTGCTAACTGAAGCGTGAGCGAGTTTTTTACGGATGAACTCACGGACTTCGTGATCTTTTTCCAGGAAATCTGCATAGTCACGGCCTTCCGCGTACCACTTAGAAACCCAGTCTTTAGAGATCCCAAGTCGAAAACCAATTGGATGTACTTTCTGACCCATAGTATTCTCCTTAGCGCTCTTCTACGCGAATCATAATGTTGCTGGTACGCTTCAAAATGCGCGTACCGCGACCCTTAGCGCGTGCAGCAAAACGCTTCATCGTCATACCTTCACCCACTTGGATTTCAGCGACGGTCAGCTCATCGATATCTGCGCCTTCATTGTTTTCAGCGTTGGCAATTGCTGAGTTGAGCACTTTAAGAATAATGCTCGCGGCTTTTTTCTGGCTAAACGTCAGAATCTCTACCGCTTCATCAACGTGCTTGCCACGGATCTGGTCTGCGACCAGGCGCGCCTTTTGCGCAGAAATGCGCGCAGCGCGTAATTTAGCTATAGCTTGCATCAATAACTCCTATCGACCTTTCTTGTCGGCAGTGTGGCCGCGGTAGTTGCGGGTCGGTGCAAATTCGCCGAGCTTATGACCGATCATGTCTTCGCTGACGAGAATTGGCACGTGCTGCTTGCCGTTGTGCACGGCAATAGTCAGTCCAATCATGTCAGGGGTGATCATAGAACGACGCGACCAGGTTTTAATTGGCTTTTTGCTCTTATTTGCAACCGCTTCGTCAACTTTCTTAGCGAGGTGCAGATCAATAAAAAAGCCTTTTTTCAGTGAACGTGCCATGATTAACCTCTCTTACTACGGCGGCGCGAAACGATCATCTTATCGGTACGCTTGTTCGAACGAGTCTTCTTGCCCTTGGTTGGCTTACCCCATGGGCTGACCGGATGACGGCCACCAGAAGTACGGCCCTCACCACCACCATGTGGGTGATCGACCGGGTTCATTACCACACCGCGAACGGTAGGACGAATACCACGCCAGCGAGTTGCACCAGCTTTACCCAGTGAACGCAGGCTGTGCTCGTGGTTTGATACTTCACCAAGCACCGCACGGCAATCAACGAGTACACGGCGACGCTCGCCAGACTTCAAACGCAGAGTAGCGTACTTACCTTCGCGTGATGCGAGGTAAGCTGAAGTACCAGCACTACGTGCAAGCTGTGCACCTTTGCCAGGCTTAAGTTCAATACAGTGAACTGTTGAACCGACCGGGATGTTACGGATTGGCAGGCAGTTGCCACGCTTGATTGGCGCATCGTCACCATTACGGATGATGTCACCAGCTTCCATACCGCGAGCTGCGATGATGTAAGCACGCTGACCATCGGTATAACGGATCAATGCAATGTAAGCTGTACGGTTTGGATCATACTCAAGACGCTCAACAACAGCATCAATGCCGTCTCTGTTGCGCTTGAAGTCGATGATACGGTATTTGTGTGCATGACCACCACCACGATGACGGGTAGTGATACGGCCCATATTGTTACGGCCGCTGCCACGCTTTTGCTTCTCAACCAAAGCCGCGTAAGGCTGACCTTTGTGCAGGTCAGGACGGGTCACATTGACCACAAAACGGCGGCCAGGAGAGGTAGGTTTATTGGTAATAATAGCCATTATTCAACTCCTCAGGCTTGCTCGGACATGAGCGCTTCCATATCGACGCTCTTATCCAGGCTTACATAAGCCTTTTTGTAATCACTGCGGCGGCCAACACGAGCGCCGAAACGCTTGGTTTTACCCTTGATGTTAACTGTACGTACCGCTTCGACACCGACTTCCATTAACTGTTCGACGGCTTCTTTAATTTCTTGTTTGCTCGCACGGCGATCAACCTTGAAGACCAACTGCGTGTTTTCAGCGGCCAAAGAAGATTTTTCAGTAACGTGCGGGCTTTTAATCACTTGTAACAGACGTTCTTGTTTCATGATAACCACTCGTTGATTTTCTCAATGGCTGCCTTGTCTACAGCGACATGCTCATGGCGCAGCAGCAATGCAGGATTAATGGCCTGTACGTCGACCACAGTGACGCGGGCAATATTGCCAGTCGCTTGATAAGCTTTGTCATTTGCAGACTCGCTAATCACCAGCAGGTCATTACCCAAATTGTTGTCTTTTGCATAAGCAATGAAATCTTTGGTCTTGTTTGACTCAAGCTCGAAAGACTCAATTACTTTCAGACGATCTTGGCGTGCCAATTCAGAAAGAATGCTGCGCAACGCCGCACGATACATTTTCTTGTTAACTTTTTGGCTGTGATCGCGTGGCTTAGCTGCGAAGGTAACGCCACCAGTACGCCAGATTGGCGAACGGATCGTACCAGCACGTGCGCGGCCAGTTCCTTTTTGACGCCAAGGCTTAGCACCGCCACCAGAAACTTCACTACGCGTCTTTTGCGCCTTAGTTCCTGAACGGCCGCCTGCTAAATATGCAGTAACGACTTGGTGTACGAGTGCTTCGTTGTAATCTACGCCGAACACTTCATCAGCAACACTGATTGAACCAGATGCATTTGTCATTTGAATATCCATGCTGCCTCCTTAAGCCTTAACCGACGGACGAATCATCACGAAACCGCCTTTAGCACCAGGTACAGCACCCTTGATCAAAATCAAGTTGCGTTCTGCGTCGACACGTGCAATTTCTAGATTTTGTACGCTGCACATTTTATTACCCATTTGTCCGGACATTTTCTTGCCCTTGAATACGCGACCTGGCGTTTGGTTCTGACCGATTGAACCAGGCACACGGTGTGACAGTGAGTTACCGTGGGTCTTACGCTGACCACGGAAATTGTGACGTTTAATGGTACCGGCAAAGCCTTTACCGATACTGCGTGCACGGACATCTACTTTCTGCCCCTGCTCGAACAGATTAACTTCAACAGCGCCACCAACCTCATAGTTAGCGATTTCTTCACTGTCCAAGCGGAATTCTTTGGTCAGCAAACCAGCTTGTACGTTTGCTTTAGCAAAGTGACCTGCCAAAGGTTTACTGGTACGACTTGCCTTACGCTCGCCCACAGAAACCTGTACAGCATCATAACCGTCTGTTTCGCGTGTTTTAATTTGTGAAATATAGTTTGGCTTAACTTCGATCACCGTTACGGCGCTCGCGTTGCCATCCTCGTCAAAGATACGGGTCATGCCAATCTTCTGACCCACTAGGCCCATTGTCATAAGCTTTCCTCAATAGAAAAAAGACGAGAGGAGGGCGGGTGACCCTCGTCGCCTCGATAAAGACAGCAAAAGCGGGAATGTGAATTCCCGCTTCTACAGTCACGAAAGGTGCGCGATTTTACTGCAATTCGATCTTGACGTCAACACCTGCGGCAAGATCCAGCTTCATCAGTGCATCAACGGTCTTGTCAGTAGGATCGACAATATCCATGATGCGCTTATGAGTTCGCATTTCATATTGGTCTCGCGCGTCTTTGTTAACGTGTGGAGAAATCAATATGGTGTAGCGCTCTTTTTTGACTGGCAAAGGAACCGGGCCCTTAACTTGGGCGCCGGCACGCTTTGCGGTTTCTACGATCTGCTTGGCTGACGCATCAATCAAGCGGTGATCGTAGGACTTCAAACGTATACGAATTTTTTGTGTACTAGCCATAATAAAACCCGTTACTCAATGATGCTGGCAACAACGCCGGCACCAACTGTACGGCCACCTTCACGGATCGCGAAACGCAGACCTTCGTCCATCGCGATTGGGTGAATCAGCTCAACAACTAACTTGACGTTGTCGCCAGGCATAACCATTTCAACACCTTCTGGAAGGATACATTCGCCAGTTACGTCCGTAGTACGGAAGTAGAACTGTGGACGGTAGCCTTTGAAGAATGGAGTGTGACGACCGCCTTCATCTTTAGACAGTACGTATACTTCTGCTTCAAACTTGGTGTGTGGTGTGATTGAACCAGGCTTGGCCAATACTTGACCACGCTCTACGTCTTCACGCTTGGTACCACGCAGCAATACACCGACGTTGTCACCAGCTTGACCTTGGTCGAGCAGCTTGCGGAACATTTCAACACCAGTACAGGTAGTCTTGGTGGTTGGACGGATACCGACGATTTCGATTTCTTCACCAACTTTAACAACACCACGCTCAATACGACCAGTTACTACAGTACCACGGCCAGAGATTGAAAATACGTCTTCGATTGGCATCAGGAATGGGCGGTCAATGTCACGCTCAGGCTCTGGAATGTAAGAATCCAGTGCTTCTACGAGCTTGATGATTGATGGTACGCCGATGTCTGATTCGTCGCCTTCAAGTGCTTTCAGTGCAGAACCAGTGATGATTGGTGTGTCGTCACCTGGGAAGTCATATTCTGACAGCAGGTCACGTACTTCCATTTCTACCAGCTCGAGCAGTTCTTCGTCGTCAACCATGTCTGCTTTGTTCAGGTATACAACGATGTTAGGTACACCAACCTGACGAGACAGAAGGATGTGCTCACGAGTCTGTGGCATTGGGCCATCAGCTGCTGAACATACGAGGATCGCGCCGTCCATCTGTGCAGCACCGGTGATCATGTTCTTAACATAGTCAGCGTGTCCCGGGCAGTCTACGTGTGCGTAGTGACGGTTTTCTGATTCGTATTCTACGTGGGCAGTTGAGATGGTGATACCACGTGCACGCTCTTCTGGTGCGCCGTCAATCTGATCATACGCTGAGAACGAACCACCAAAACGATCTGCGCCAACCTTAGTCAGGGCCGCAGTCAGTGTAGTTTTACCATGGTCAACGTGACCAATTGTGCCCACGTTTACGTGTGGCTTGTTACGGGTAAATTTTTCCTTAGACATAAAAACTCCAATTCACTTAATTAAGACTTATTCTTGACGACTTCTTCTACAATGTTGTTTGGTGCTTCATTGTAGCAGTCGAATTCCATTGAGTAGTTTGCACGACCCTGACTCAGTGAGCGCAGTGAAGTTGCATAACCGAACATGTTGGCCAATGGCACTTGAGCGCGAACAATCTTGTCGTTGCCCTGATCATCCATACCCTGAATCAAGCCACGACGACTGTTCAAGTCACCAATTACGTCACCCATGTAATCTTCGGGGGTAGTAACTTCAACTTTCATCATTGGCTCAAGCAATACAGGCTTCGCTTTACGTGCGCCTTGCTTGAAGCCTTCTGAACCAGCCATTTTAAATGCCATTTCAGAGGAGTCGACTTCGTGGTAAGAACCATCGTACAAGGTGACTTTTACGTCAACCAATGGATAGCCGGCCAAAACACCGTTCTGCATTTGCTCTTGAACGCCTTTGTCAACCGCTGGAATGTATTCCTTAGGAACAACACCACCAACGATCTGGTTAACAAACTCGTAGCCAAAGCCAGGCTCTTGAGGTTCAATTTTCAGCCAAACGTGACCGAACTGACCACGACCACCAGACTGACGGACAAACTTACCTTCTTGCTCAACTGCTTCGCGAATTGTTTCACGGTATGCAACTTGAGGCGCACCAACGTTTGCTTCAACTTTAAACTCACGCTTCATACGGTCGACGATGATCTCAAGGTGAAGTTCACCCATACCAGAGATGATTGTCTGACCAGTTTCTTCGTCAGTGTGGACGCGGAAAGAAGGATCTTCTTGTGCCAACTTGCCAAGTGCCATACCCATTTTTTCTTGGTCAGACTTGGTCTTAGGCTCAACAGCAACAGCGATAACTGGCTCTGGGAATTCCATACGCTCAAGAATGATAGGCTGAGCAGGATCACATAAAGTTTCGCCAGTGATAACGTCTTTCAAGCCGATACATGCAGCGATGTCGCCAGCATATACTTCTTTAATTTCTTCACGAGAGTTTGAGTGCATCTGAACGATACGACCTACGCGCTCACGCTTATCTTTAACTGAGTTAAGTACGGTCGAACCAGCTTCAAGTACACCTGAGTAGCAACGAACGAATGTCAGCGTACCGACAAATGGGTCAGTTGCAACTTTAAATGCCAATGCAGCAAATGGTGCATCGTCATCAGGCTTACGGCTATCAGTTTCTTCAGTACCAGGCAATACACCTTGGATCGCAGGCACTTCAACTGGGCTAGGGAGAAGCTCAATAACTTTATCAAGCATCGCCTGAACGCCTTTGTTCTTGAACGATGAACCACAAACAACCGGGACGATTTCGTTGTTGATCGTACGTTGACGCAGACCAGCAACAATTTCTTCTTCACTCAGCTCTTCACCGCCAAGGTACTTATCCATCAGCTCTTCATTTGCTTCAGCAGCTGCTTCAACCAAATGCTCACGCCACTCTGCACAGTCGTCAGCCATATCAGCAGGAACATCTGCGTATTCGAACGTCAAGCCGTTGTCTTCTTCATTCCAGATGATCTCTTTCATCTTGATCAAGTCAACAACACCTTTGAATTCGTCTTCCGCACCAACTGGTAATTGCAGAGGTACAGCAACAGTGTTCAAACGGGTTTTCATCTGCTCTACAACGCGCAAGAAGTCTGCACCAGTACGGTCCATCTTATTGACGTAGGCAATACGAGGAACTTTGTATTTGTTCGCTTGACGCCATACAGTTTCAGTTTGTGGCTGAACACCACCAACTGCACAAAGAACCAGACATGCGCCATCAAGTACACGCAGTGAACGCTCTACTTCGATAGTGAAATCAACGTGTCCCGGAGTATCAATGATATTGACACGGTGCTCAGGAAACTGCTGTGCCATACCAGACCAGAAACAGGTTGTCGCTGCAGAAGTGATTGTGATACCACGTTCTTGCTCTTGCTCCATCCAGTCCATAGTGGCTGCACCATCGTGCACCTCACCAATCTTGTGTGACAAACCAGTGTAGAACAGGATACGTTCTGTTGTGGTTGTCTTGCCGGCGTCAATGTGCGCCATGATACCGAGGTTACGGTACTTATCAATTTTCGTCTTACGCGCCATAAATGTGCTCCAATACGATTAAATGAATTGCCGTTACCAACGGAAGTGCGCAAATGCTTTGTTAGCTTCTGCCATGCGGTGTGTATCATCACGCTTTTTAACAGCGCTGCCGCGCTCTTCGATTGCATCGATGAATTCACCAGCCAGTCGTGCAGCCATTGACTTCTCGTTACGGCTGCGAGCCGCATCGATCAACCAACGCATTGCGAGTGCGTTCTGACGAACAGGACGTACTTCGACAGGAACCTGATAAGTTGCACCACCGACGCGGCGAGACTTAACTTCAACTGCCGGACGCACTTTCTCAAGCGCTTCTTCCAAGACGTCTACAGCATCCATTTGCTTTTTCTCAGCTGCTTTCTCAAGTGCTTGATAAACAACTTTCTCAGCTACAGATTTTTTACCTGCAACCATCACCATGTTGATGAATTTGGCGACCACCACATTCCCGAATTTAGGATCGGGCAAGATATGGCGGATTGGCGCCCTTACTCTTCTGGACATGAAACTATTCCTTCGTTAATTAGGATTTAGGACGCTTAGTGCCGTACTTAGAACGGCCCTGCTTGCGATCCTTGACGCCTGCTGTATCAAGGGCTCCACGCACGATGTGATAACGCACACCTGGTAAATCCTTAACACGACCGCCTCGGATGAGCACCAAGCTGTGCTCTTGCAGGTTGTGCCCTTCACCGCCGATATAGGCAGTTACTTCGTACTTGTTGGTTAAACGTGTACGTGCAACCTTGCGCATTGCCGAGTTTGGCTTTTTAGGCGTCGTAGTATAAACGCGAGTACAAACACCGCGTTTTTGAGGACATCCCTGCAGAGCAGGAACGTTGTTTTTCTCTTTCTGCTTCGTACGTGGTTTACGTACGAGCTGATTGATCGTTGCCATGAAAGCATTTCTCCAAAACTTTTATTAAAGTCAATTTTTTTACGCCTTTCCCCACCTGCACGCAGGCAGAGCGCAAGCGAGCTTGCGCCAAAGGTGAGGCATAGTACGTTTTAACCAAGCTATTGTCAAGCTTCGCCTTCTTCCTGCGACTCAACACCAACCGCTGCTTGTTCAGCTGAATCATCAGCTTCATCAGCGGTATCCGCAAGTGCAAAAAGTCCGTGCTCAGCAGAACGCATGTTTCGGCGCTCCTGGTGGTAGGCCAAACCAGTGCCTGACGGGACCAGTCGGCCGACAATAACGTTTTCCTTGAGACCGTGCAGATCATCAAAGCTGCCGTGAACGGCTGCTTCCGTGAGTACACGCGTGGTCTCCTGGAACGAAGCCGCAGATATAAATGAATCTGTGGCCAACGACGCTTTAGTGATACCCATCAATACAGGCTCATAACGCACTGGCAATTTGCCTTCAGCATTGAGCTTGTCATTGATTTCGAGCACACGGTTCACGTCGATTTGCTCACCAGCGATCAAATTCGATTCACCGGCATCAATTACGTTCACCTTACGCAGCATTTGACGCACGATCACTTCGATGTGTTTATCGTTGATCTTAACGCCCTGCAAACGGTAAACGTTTTGGATTTCGTTAACGATATGGTTAGTCAACTCATGCACACCGCGCAAACGCAGGATGTCATGTGGTGTTGGCTCACCATCAGCAAGCAATTCACCTTTCTTGACTTGCTCACCTTCAAATACGTTCAGACGACGCCACTTAGGAATCAGAACCTCAAATGACTCGCCATCTTCTGCGGTGATAACCAGGCGTTGCTTACCCTTGGTTTCTTTACCGAAGGAAACAGTACCTGTCATTTCAGCCAGGATAGCTGGTTCTTTAGGCTTACGTGCTTCAAAGAGATCGGCAACTCGCGGCAAACCACCTGTGATATCGCCCGTCTTACCAGACTCTTGCGGCATACGCGCCAATACGTCACCGATCTGTACTTCTGCACCATCGCTGAGGTTAATCAATGCACCGGCTGGCAAGAAGTAGTTAACCGGAATATCAGACCCGGCTTGAGTGATCGGATTACCCGACTCATCAAGCAGCTGAATCAACGGACGCTTATCTTTCGCAGCACTTGAGCGCTGAGCATTGTCCATGACGGTCTGAATGGTCAGGCCAGTTTCAGGGTCAGTTGAACTCTGAATCGTTACACCATCTTCAAAGTCGTAGAACGCTGCCTTACCAGCAACTTCCGCGATGATTGGATGAGTGTGAGGATCCCAAGTAGCGAGTGTCTGGCCTTGCTTGACTTCTTCACCATCTGCAACGTTAAGCATTGCACCATAAGCAAGCTTATAGCGTTCACGCTCGTGACCGTTTTTATCGATCACAGACAGTTCACCTGAGCGTGATACTGCGACCAACTTGCCATCTTTGTTAGTGACCGTCTTAATGTTTGACAAACGTACTGTACCGTTAGTCTTAACTTCGATACTGCCGATTGATGCAGAGCTCTGCGCAGCACCACCGATGTGGAACGTACGCATGGTCAACTGAGTACCCGGCTCACCGATCGACTGTGCTGCAATAACGCCGACAGATTCACCGACATTGACTTTATGCCCACGTGCCAAATCACGACCATAACACTGTGCACACACGCCTTGACGTGCTTCACAAGTAATCACCGAGCGAACCATGACACGGTCAACACCTGCTTTTTCAAGTGTTGCGATTTCGTGCTCGCCCAAAAGCGTACCTGCCTCAAGTGCCACTTCGCCGGTACTGAATTCAATAACCGGCTCAGAGAGTACTCGACCCAACACGCGATCAGACAGCTTTTCAACCACGTCACCGCCGTCTACAACAGCCTGAACCTCAATACCACGGGATGTACCGCAATCAAGTTCATTGATCACGACATCTTGCGCGACGTCGACCAAACGACGGGTCAGATAACCTGAGTTTGCCGTTTTCAGTGCGGTATCAGCAAGACCTTTACGTGCACCGTGGGTCGAAATAAAGTACTGAAGTACGTTCAGACCTTCACGGAAGTTTGCCGTGATTGGTGTTTCGATGATCGAGCCGTCCGGCTTAGCCATCAGACCACGCATACCAGCTAACTGACGAATCTGCGCAGCAGAACCACGAGCGCCTGAATCGGCCATCATAAACACCGAGTTAAATGAAGGCTGCTCGATGGTTTCGCCATCTTTGTTCTGCACTTCGATTTTACCCAGCTTGTTCATCATCGCCTTGGCGACTTTATCGTTGGTACGCGACCAGATATCGATCACTTTGTTGTACTTCTCACCTTGGGTTAACAAGCCTGAGCTGTACTGATGCTCAATTTCTTTGATCTCATCTTCCGAAGCTTGCAAAATGCCCGCTTTTTCATCAGGCACAACCATATCGGTGACACCGATTGACGTACCAGAACGCGTTGCATAACGGAAGCCGGTATACATCAATTGGTCGGCAAGAATAACGGTTTCTTTCAGACCAACCTGACGATAGCAAGCATTGATCAAGCCAGAGATCGCTTTTTTCACCATCGGCTTGTCGATCAGTTCAAATGGCAGGCCCTTAGGCAGAATCTGCGACAGCAATGCGCGGCCAACTGTTGTTTCTACACGCTTGACGTAAGGCTCTTCTTGATCAAAGAACTCCAAACGCACCTGAATTTTTGCTTGAAGATCAACTTTACCAGTTTGATACGCACGCTCAACTTCAGCGATATCAGCGAAACGCATCCCTTCGCCTTTCGCATTGATACGCTCACGCGTCATGTAATAAAGGCCGAGTACAACGTCCTGTGAAGGGACAATAATTGGTTCGCCGTTGGCTGGTGACAAGATGTTATTCGAGCTCATCATCAGCGCACGCGCTTCAAGCTGTGCTTCGAGTGACAACGGTACGTGTACCGCCATTTGGTCACCATCGAAGTCAGCGTTAAACGCCGCACAGACCAATGGATGCAACTGAATGGCTTTACCTTCGATCAGGATTGGCTCAAATGCCTGGATACCAAGACGGTGCAATGTTGGTGCACGGTTCAGCAACACCGGATGCTCGCGAATGACGAATTCCAATGCATCCCAGACTTCCGGCTCATCCCGCTCAACCATCAGCTTGGCTGCTTTAATGGTTGGTGCATGCTCATTCAAAATCAATTGCTGGAAAATAAACGGCTTGAACAGTTCCAATGCCATACGCTTAGGCAAACCACACTGATGCAGGCGCAGGGTAGGACCAACCACGATGACCGAACGACCTGAATAGTCAACACGCTTACCGAGCAAGTTCTGACGGAAACGACCTTGCTTACCTTTGATCATGTCAGCAAGAGACTTAAGCGGACGCTTGTTCGAACCAGTAACGGTACGGCCACGACGACCGTTATCAAGCAGTGAATCCACAGCTTCTTGGAGCATACGCTTTTCGTTGCGCACGATAATATCCGGCGCAAACAACTCAAGCAGACGCTTCAAGCGGTTGTTACGGTTAATGACGCGACGATAAAGATCGTTGAGGTCAGAGGTTGCAAAACGGCCTGAATCCAATGGAACCAATGGGCGCAGATCCGGTGGCAATACTGGCAATACTTCCAGGATCAACCACTCAGGCTTGTTACCTGAGGCAAGCAGCGCTTCCATCAGCTTAAGGCGCTTAACAATACGCTTGCTCTTGGTTTCTGAGTTAGTCTCAGCAAGTGCTTCGCGCAGGTCTGCAATCTCGGTTTCGAGTTCCATGTTTTTCAGGATGTACTGAATAGCTTCAGCACCCATCATCGCCTTGAATTCATGGCCGTACTCTTCGAGCGCCTGCACGTAAGTTTCTTCGGTCAGCAGCTGGTTCTTTTCCAGCGGCGTCATACCCGGATCGAGCACGATGAATGATTCAAAATACAGTACGCGCTCAATTTCACGCAAGGTCAAATCAAGCAACAAACCGATACGTGATGGCAGCGACTTCAAGAACCAAATGTGCGCAACTGGTGTCGCGAGGTCGATATGACCCATACGCTCGCGGCGTACACTGGATTTAGTGACTTCAACACCACACTTCTCACACACCACACCGCGGTGCTTCAAGCGCTTGTACTTACCGCACAAGCACTCGTAGTCTTTCATTGGGCCAAAGATTTTGGCACAGAACAAACCATCACGCTCAGGCTTGAACGTACGGTAGTTGATGGTTTCGGGCTTTTTGACTTCACCAAAAGACCACGAACGGATCATATCCGGCGAGGCGAGACCGATGCGGATACGATCGAAATCATCGACACCGTCTTGGGGTTTGAAAAAATTAACCAGGTCTTTCATCATGATTTCTTCTCCGTCGGATTATTCCTGTTCGAGCTCAATGTTGATGCCGAGTGCTTTAATTTCCTTGGTCAGGACGTTAAACGACTCAGGCATACCCGGCTCGATTTGCAGGTTGCCATCAACAATATTTTTGTACATCTTGGTACGCCCTTCGACGTCATCAGACTTGACCGTCAGCATTTCTTGCAAGGTGTAAGCTGCGCCGTATGCCTCGAGCGCCCACACTTCCATTTCCCCGAAGCGCTGACCACCGAACTGAGCACGACCACCAAGCGGCTGCTGAGTAACAAGGCTGTATGGCCCAGTTGAACGTGCGTGCATCTTGTCGTCAACCAAGTGGTTGAGCTTGAGCATGTACATATAACCAACGGTTACATCACGCTCAAATGCATCACCTGTACGGCCATCATAGAGGCGGGTTTGACCCGTCTTAGGCAAGCCTGCGAGTTCGAGCATACGCTGAACTTCTGATTCGTGTGCACCGTCAAAGACTGGAGTCGCCATTGGTACACCGGCACGCAGGTTTTCACACAGTACGCCAAACTCTTTGTCGTCAAGCGTATCAAGCGCTTCGCGCTGACCGTCGTGGTTATACACATTACTCAAGTAATCACGCAGTTTCTGGCTATCGGCTTGCTGGTCAAGCATATGGCCGATCTGCTGACCGATACCACGTGCTGCCCAACCAAGGTGCGTTTCAAGTACCTGACCGATGTTCATTCGCGAAGGTACACCGAGTGGGTTCAATACGATATCAACTGGCGTGCCGTCTTCCATATAAGGCATGTCTTCGACCGGAACAATCATCGACACAACACCCTTGTTACCGTGGCGCCCTGCCATCTTGTCACCCGGCTGCAAGCGGCGCTTAACAGCGAGGTAGACCTTGACCATCTTCAATACGCCAGGGGCAAGATCGTCGCCTTGCGCGAATTTGACTTTCTTCTCTTCGTAGTAGTCTTGCAATTCTTTGCGCTTGTCGACCAGCAACTGGTGCATACCGTCAAGTTGTTCGTTGACGTCATTATCCTGAACACGGATATCGAACCACTTGTCCGAGGTCATCTCATCAAGCAATGCTTGATCAACTGTGTCGCCAGACTTGCGCTTTGGCGCTTTCTTGACAGTTTGGCCGAGCAGCAGGCGCGCAGCACGATCTTCAATATCTTGCTGGAATACACGCAGCTGATCTTTGACGTCTTGTGCAATGGATTCAATTTCCATGTCCTCAATGTCTTGTGCACGCTGATCTTTTTCAACACCATCACGGGTATAGACGCGCACATCGACAACGGTACCGTCCATACCAGTTGATACGCGCAGCGAAGTATCTTTTACGTCTGATGCTTTCTCACCAAAGATGGCACGCAGCAATTTCTCTTCTGGAGACTGTGAACGCTCACCTTTTGGTGTGACTTTACCAACCAGGATGTCGCCCGCGCGAACTTCCGCACCAATATGCACGATACCGGTACCATCAAGTTTCGCCAATGCGCTTTCCTTGACGTTAGGGATATCTGCAGAAATTTCTTCTGGACCAAGCTTGGTGTCACGCGCAACACAGGTCAGTTCTTCAATGTGGATGGTTGTGAAACGGTCTTCTTGGACAACCCGCTCAGAAATGAGGATGGAATCCTCAAAGTTATAACCATTCCACGGCATGAACGCGACGAGCATGTTTTGACCCAATGCCAGTTCACCAAGATCAGTTGAAGGACCATCAGCGAGTACGTCACCACGCGCAACCACATCACCTGGATTAACCAATGGTTTTTGGTTGATACAGGTGTTTTGGTTCGAACGGGTGTACTTGGTCAGGTTGTAAATATCAACACCCAAACCACCAGCTTGAACTTCGTCATCGTTAACCTTAACCACGATACGCGATGAATCGACTGAATCAATCACACCGCCACGATCTGCGCGAACCAGAACCCCAGAGTCACTGGCAACGGTACGCTCCATACCAGTACCGACCAACGGTTTATCTGCACGCAAGGTTGGCACTGCCTGACGTTGCATGTTCGAACCCATCAATGCACGGTTCGCATCATCGTGCTCAAGGAACGGGATCAAAGACGCTGCGACAGAAACGATCTGCTTAGGCGAGACGTCCATGTATTGGATACGGTCAGGTGTTGAAAGCGCAAATTCGTTTTCAGCACGGGTTGAAATCAGCTCATCGACAAATTCACCTTTTTCATTCAGGTGTGCGTTTGCCTGTGCAATAACGTACTTAGATTCATCAATAGCTGACAAATACTCAATCTGATCGGTTACTTTGCCGTCGACAACCTTACGATAAGGGGTTTCGAGGAAACCGTACTCATTGGTCTTGGCATAAACTGCCAAAGAGTTGATCAAACCGATGTTTGGTCCTTCCGGTGTCTCGATTGGGCACAAGCGACCGTAGTGAGTTGGGTGAACGTCTCGAACTTCAAAACCAGCACGCTCACGGGTCAAGCCGCCCGGGCCAAGTGCAGAAATACGACGCTTGTGCGTGACTTCTGACAATGGGTTGTTCTGATCCATGAACTGCGAGAGCTGTGATGAACCAAAGAATTCTTTAATTGCTGCGGCTACCGGCTTGGCGTTGACCAAATCTTTCGGCGTCCAGCCCTCAGTCTCAGCTTGGGTCAAGCGCTCTTTGACGCTACGCTCAAGGCGTACCAAACCAATACGGAAGGCATTTTCAGCCATTTCGCCAACGCAACGGATACGGCGGTTACCGAGGTGGTCAATATCATCGACAGAGCCATCACCATCTTTGATGGCAATCAACGTTTTGATGACCTTGACGATGTCTTCTTTTGACAGCGTACCGCTGCCCTCTTCACTTGGAATACCCAAGCGACGGTTGAACTTCATGCGTCCAACACGGGACAAATCATAACGTTCTTCATTGAAGAATAGGTTGTCGAACAACAAGTCAGCTGCATCTTTAGTAGGTGGCTCACCTGGGCGCATCATGCGATAGATTTCAGCACGTGCGGTCAATTCACTGTCTGATTCATCACTGCGCAGGGTGTCAGCGATATATGCACCACGATCAAGTTCGTTGACGTAAAGCGTCTCGAATGATGTAACGCCAAGCTCGATCATGCGAACAATCAACTCTTCGGTCAATTCGCTGTTCGCCGCAAGGATCAATTCACCAGTGTCTTTATCAATCAGGTCCTTAGCAAGAATTTTGCCAATCAGGAAAGATTCAGGCACGGTCTGCTTGGTTACTTTTGCTTCTTCAAGCTTTTTCACGTGACGCGAAGTAATACGCTTACCCGCTTCAACCAAGACTTCTTTGTCAGCAACAATATCAAAAGCTGCAATTTCACCGCGGAAATGCGATGGCTCAAATACCATTTCAATTTTACCGCTCTTGCCAATCTTGAATGTTTGCGTATCAAAGAACAGATCGAGAATTTCTTCGCTGTTGTAACCAAGCGCACGCAACAAAACTGTAACAGGCAACTTACGACGGCGGTCAATACGGCAATGGACCAAATCTTTGGCATCAAATTCGATATCCAGCCATGAACCACGGTAAGGAATGACACGTGCATTGAACAACAGCTTGCCTGAGCTGTGGCTGCTGCCCTTGTCATGATCGAAAAAGACGCCTGGTGAACGGTGCAGCTGAGACACGATAACTCGTTCAGTACCGTTAATCACAAAGGTACCGTTATCAGTCATCAGCGGGATTTCACCCATATATACTGAATCAGATTCGATAACTTGCTTGAGCTTTTTCTTGGCTGAGTTCTTATCGTAAATAGCCAAACGCATACGCGCACGCAAAGGAGCTGCAAACGTCACGCCGCGAAGCTGGCATTCACGTGCATCAAATTCAGGTTTACCTAAATCATAGCCAACGTATTGCAACTCAACCATGCCATTGTGGCTAACAATCGGAAATATGGAAGAAAATGCTTCCTGTAAGCCCACTGGTTCGCGGGTCTCAGCGGTTTTATTCTGCTGGAGGAATGCGTGATAAGAGTCCAGCTGCATGGAAAGCAGATAAGGAGTTTCCAAGACAGTTGGACGCTTGCTGAAATTCTTGCGAATACGTTTTTTATCGGTAAACGAATAGGTCATAGTGACAGTAACCTCGAGCGTCAGATTAGCGCTTGCGCGCAGGATAGCTAAATGGACGGTGGTGTAATATCCATGCCGATAAACACGGCAACATATCAATGGGCATAAATATTACAAAGACGCGAAAAGGGCGCCCCGTATATCGTTGTCTTGCCAATTCAAAGAATGGAAAGACACGAAACAACGGGGAACCCGTAGTCGCACTAGCAGTTAACTGCTAGCTGCGAATTCAAATGACCAAAGATCACTTGAGTTCGGCTTTTGCACCTGCTTCTTCGAGCTGTGCTTTCATCTTGTCGGCTTCTTCCTTCTCAACGCCTTCTTTCAGGGTTGAAGGAGCGCCGTCAACTGCTGCTTTGGCTTCCTTCAAGCCAAGGCCAGTGATCGCACGAACTGCTTTGATAACAGCTACTTTGTTTGCGCCAGCGTCAGTCAGCACGAGGTCAAACTCAGTTTGCTCAGCAGCTGCAGCACCAGCATCAGCGCCACCTGCAGGAGCAGCAGCAACAGCTGCAGCAGCAGTAACGCCGAATTTTTCTTCCATTGCCGAAATCAGGTCGACAACTTCCATCACAGTCATTTCAGAAATGGCATTTAAGATGTCTTCTTTTGCAATAGCCATGTCAATCTCCATAAAAATTAATTAGTAAACGGTTAAAAATACCAGACAGCGATTAAGCTGCCTCTTTGCTTTGACGAACCGCATCAACTGTACGAACCAGTTTACCTGGAACTTCGTTGAGGGTACGCGCGAACTTGTCAAGCGGCGCACGCATGCAAGACATAAGCAACGCAATTGCTTCGTCCTTGGTCGGCAGTTTGGCCAGACGATCTAGCTCACTACCTGGCATAACTTCACCAGAGACGCTCAAGAACTTGACAATACCTTTGTCAATCTTGTCGTTCTCTTTAAAGAAGTCACGCCACAAACGTGCAGCTGAACCTGGATCTTCTTGCGAAAATGCCAGAACCAACGGGCCTACGAGCTGGTCGGCAACATTGTCGAACTCAGTCTCAGCCAATGCACGCTTGGCCAGGGTATTTTTAACCACACGCAGATATACACCGCCTTCACGAGCACGAGCATGCAGGTCGGTCATCTGTGCCACGGTCAAACCGTGGTATTCAGTGGCAACCAAAGCATACGCGCTAGAAGCCACTTGATTGACTTCTTCAACGACGGCTTTTTTGCTGGTCAAATTTTGTCCCATTCCACACTCCTTAAGTGAGATCGGGTTACCCTAATCTACTACCATGAGGTAGTAGCCCTTGGTATAGCCATGTTTCAGATAACTGAAGCTGACCTACCATCTATGCAGGAAATTAAGCGTCATCCTAAGAATTAGCACCTGCAGTCTTTGACGATAGCTGCGGCTGCAGCCATCCAAAGATCATTTGCACCGGCTATCCCATGGGACATCCGGTGACTTAAATTCTTCTATTATGCGAGCTCTGAAACATCAATCGCGATACCCGGACCCATAGTAGATGACAGGAACGCTTTCTTCAGATAGATGCCTTTTGCAGCAGCTGGACGCAGTTTGTTGATTTCAGCAACCAAAGCTTTGAGGTTTTCTTCAAGCTTGGCTTCTTCGAAGTCAACTTTTCCTATGATAGAGTGAACTACGCCACCTTTATCAGCACGGAAACGAACCTGACCCGCTTTAGCATTATTCACTGCAGTGGCGATATCAGCAGTGACAGTACCAACTTTAGGGTTAGGCATTAAGCCACGAGGACCAAGGATCTGACCCAACTGACCAACAACACGCATAGCTGCTGGCTCTGCAATAACTACATCAAAGTCGCTACGGCCACCCTTGATTTCTTCTGCAAGGTCATCCATGCCAACAACATCTGCACCGGCTGCTTTTGCTGCTTCAGCATTATCGCCTTGAGCAAATACTGCAACACGGACAGTCTTACCAGTACCATTTGGCAGTACAGCTGCACCGCGAACGACCTGGTCTGATTTGCGTGGATCAATACCTAGGTTGATACTGACATCTACTGACTCTACAAATTTAACTGAAGAAACTTCTTTCAGTAACTGCAGCGCTTCTGAGATGCTGTAAACTTTGCCTGCTTCAATTTTTTCACGATAGGCTTTAACGCGCTTACTGAGTTTTGCCATGCTATTAACCCTCTACCTTGATGCCCATTGAACGTGCAGTACCAGAAATAGTCGCGACACCTGCTTCTATATCAGCAGCTGTCATGTCTGGCTTTTTCAGCTCAACAATTTCTTCGATCTGAGCACGGGTAACCGTACCAACTTTCTCAGTGTTTGGACGACCACTACCAGACTTGATGCCCGCTGCTTTTTTGAGCAGGAATGATGCTGGTGGGGTTTTGGTGATGAACGTAAAGCTACGGTCACTGAACACAGTAATGACAACAGGAATTGGCATACCTGCTTCCATTTTTTGTGTTTCTGCGTTAAACGCCTTACAAAATTCCATGATATTGACACCGTGCTGACCCAGTGCAGGACCTACTGGAGGACTTGGGTTAGCTTTGCCAGCTGGAATTTGCAGCTTGATATAGCCAGTAATTTTCTTAGCCATTTTTTGCTCCTATGTGGGTAATCTCGCCTTTCGGCTCCCCGTTAAAATACCATCACCGGCTTTAATTCTAAGAACCAAGCCAGAGACTCGATTAAATATCTTTTTCTACCTGATGAAACTCAAGATCAACAGGTGTTGGTCGACCAAAGATCAATACACTGACCTTCAAACGACTCTTTTCATAATGCACTTCTTCAACTGTACCAATGAACTCAGCAAACGGACCTTCTGTAATACGGACCTCTTCACCAACTTCAAACAGAGTTTTCGGACGAGGCTTCTCGACACCTTCTTCAATCCGACGCATAATCGCATCAACTTCATGCTGAGCAATTGGTGCAGGTTTTTCAGCAGTACCGCCAACAAAACCTGAAACTTTTGGAATACTGCGCACAACGTGCCAGGTTGTTTCGTTCATTTCCATTTCAACCAAAACATAACCCGGGAAAAATTTGCGCTGAGAACTGCGCTTCTTGCCATCTTTCATTTCGACGACTTCTTCCGAAGGCACCAAAATATCCCCAAAATAGTCTTGCAGCTCATCGCGCTCAATACGTTCAATCAAAGCACGCTTCACTTGGTGCTCAAATTGCGAATACGCCTGCAATACATACCATGCTTTAGCCATTACATAATCCCGCGAATGATGAGTGCCAACAGCCAGTCAATAATGCTGAGAAATATTGCAAAGACTGCAACAATAGCAAGCACCATCAAAGTCGTCTTAACCGCTTCATCTTTGCTCGGCCAATGCACTTTGCGTAATTCCACGCGTGCGCCTTTAAACAAAGAAACAAACTTCTCGCGATACCCAGTAAGCGATAGCGAACCGATAGAGAGCAGCAAGGCTACAATGACCACACCGAAGCGGACATACCAAGCTGATCCTGCGAGGAAGATAGAATCAATCAGATAGAAGCCACCCAAAAAGAAAATCACAGCCAGTGCCGTGAATACTCCATCTAGTGGTTTTTTCTTGACTTGTACAGGTGTTTGCTGCATGGGACTCTCTAAAAATGGCAGGCGAGGAGGGACTCGAACCCCCAACCGACGGTTTTGGAAACCGCAACTCTGCCAATTGAGCTACTCGCCTGTGAAACCGTGCCTAAACTAATCTAGGCAATGAGGGCGGCAGATTATACCACCACCCTATTAGATTGCAACCTGAAGAATCAGATTTTTTGTATTTAATTACTCAATGATGCTGGCAACAACGCCGGCACCAACTGTACGGCCACCTTCACGGATCGCGAAACGCAGACCTTCGTCCATCGCGATTGGGTGAATCAGCTCAACAACTAACTTGACGTTGTCGCCAGGCATAACCATTTCAACACCTTCTGGAAGGATACATTCGCCAGTTACGTCCGTAGTACGGAAGTAGAACTGTGGACGGTAGCCTTTGAAGAATGGAGTGTGACGACCGCCTTCATCTTTAGACAGTACGTATACTTCTGCTTCAAACTTGGTGTGTGGTGTGATTGAACCAGGCTTGGCCAATACTTGACCACGCTCTACGTCTTCACGCTTGGTACCACGCAGCAATACACCGACGTTGTCACCAGCTTGACCTTGGTCGAGCAGCTTGCGGAACATTTCAACACCAGTACAGGTAGTCTTGGTGGTTGGACGGATACCGACGATTTCGATTTCTTCACCAACTTTAACAACACCACGCTCAATACGACCAGTTACTACAGTACCACGGCCAGAGATTGAAAATACGTCTTCGATTGGCATCAGGAATGGGCGGTCAATGTCACGCTCAGGCTCTGGAATGTAAGAATCCAGTGCTTCTACGAGCTTGATGATTGATGGTACGCCGATGTCTGATTCGTCGCCTTCAAGTGCTTTCAGTGCAGAACCAGTGATGATTGGTGTGTCGTCACCTGGGAAGTCATATTCTGACAGCAGGTCACGTACTTCCATTTCTACCAGCTCGAGCAGTTCTTCGTCGTCAACCATGTCTGCTTTGTTCAGGTATACAACGATGTTAGGTACACCAACCTGACGAGACAGAAGGATGTGCTCACGAGTCTGTGGCATTGGGCCATCAGCTGCTGAACATACGAGGATCGCGCCGTCCATCTGTGCAGCACCGGTGATCATGTTCTTAACATAGTCAGCGTGTCCCGGGCAGTCTACGTGTGCGTAGTGACGGTTTTCTGATTCGTATTCTACGTGGGCAGTTGAGATGGTGATACCACGTGCACGCTCTTCTGGTGCGCCGTCAATCTGATCATACGCTGAGAACGAACCACCAAAACGATCTGCGCCAACCTTAGTCAGGGCCGCAGTCAGTGTAGTTTTACCATGGTCAACGTGACCAATTGTGCCCACGTTTACGTGTGGCTTGTTACGGGTAAATTTTTCCTTAGACATCGTCTCCACCCAATCGTGAATTAATAAAGTTAGTATTGAAATAAAAGCTGGAGCCCATAACCGGATTTGAACCGGTGACCTCTTCCTTACCAAGGAAGTGCTCTACCTACTGAGCTATATGGACTGGATCAAAATTTGGAGCGGGTGATGGGAATCGAACCCACACCATCAGCTTGGAAGGCTGAGGTTCTACCATTGAACTACACCCGCAAGTGTTCAATTATCAAATGGTGGAGGGGGTAGGATTCGAACCTACGAAGGCTGAGCCGGCAGATTTACAGTCTGCTCCCGTTGACCGCTTGGGTACCCCTCCGTTTGAGAGGCGGCATATTACCAGCCACAGAAACTTTGTCAAACTTTTTTGACTCAAAAAAAGCAGCCTTTAACTTTTACCACACCGATTCTTGAGACAACGATTTGAAAGAAAAAATAAATATATCGGATACAACCCCAAGAAATTTATTTTCACTTAACGGTTATTTTTAGCAAAGTGCATCAACCAAGTAGTATGCTTCAACTTAATCAAGCGCCCACAAACTGCAACAAGTAGCGTTACTCACTTTAACGGTAGGCTACAAGTTACGAGCGCAACACTGATTAACTGACCGAAACCTGTGCAGCAACCGCCCAACGCTCTAAATCGAATGCCACCAAAGAACCACCCCATGCAGCACCGGCATCAATACAGGCAAATTGCTTACCGACCCGTAAACCGAGGCTCGCCCAGTGACCGAACACCAACTTATAAGGCAAATTACTTGCTACATCGTACCAAGGAGTTAATACTGCTGGCGCATCCTCTGGTGGCATTTTTGCCGTCAATTCCAAGCACTGCTTCCGGTCAAGATAACGCATCCTGCAGAAGGCATTTACTGCAAAACGTGCTCTATCTATCTTCTTGCCTTTTAGTGCTTCTTCATAGCAACGTGGTTCATCATCGTAAACTTTGCGCAGAAAGCGACGACAATCACTACCGCGCAACTCGCTACAAATCTGCTCATTTGCAGCAACCGCATCTGCAACGGTCCAGCGCGGATACCATCCTGCGTGTACCATCACCACTCCGAGTTGCTCATCTAGCTGCATCATCGGCGTATTGCGCAAGTATTCGATCAATTCCTCACCATCACTTGCAGTCAGTATTGCTTGAGTACTTTTCTTGATTTTGATGTCTTTAAATGCCTGTGCTTGTACCAGCATCGAGAAGTCGTGATTACCCAACACGACTTTTGCTCGCGCCCCCAAATCACGCACTAAACGCAACACACCCAAAGAGTCAGGCCCGCGATTAACCAAATCTCCGACGAACCATAGCTGATCATCATTTCCGTACTTAACAGCATCGAGTAAGCGACAAAGTGCATCGTATTGCCCATGAACATCGCCAATTGCATAAACAGCCATAGTCCTCCTCTCTCTTTATCGTCATTCCTAACGATTATTCGTTACACAATTCCTACAAACAACATGCACCGTATAGACCCATAGCATGTTGCGAATGCGTATAATGCTTAATGTCGTCACATCATAACAAAGTCCATTCACCCATGCGCAAGCTCTATACCCTGCTCATATATTTAATTCTGCCTTTCGCAACATTACGCCTACTATGGAAATCACGACAAAATCCGGCCTACCGGAAACGCATCGGCGAACGCTTTGCCTTTACACTACCGCAAGGTCAACGTGCCCCACTACTGGTCCATACTGTATCTGTCGGTGAGTTTCTCAGCATCAAACCGTTGCTTGAAGCGTTACTCGATAGCGATCCCAATCTACATTTGTGGATCACGACCATGACACCGACCGGATCCGATCAGGTTATTGCATTCCAAGGGATGCACTCTACGCGTATAACACACAGCTATATGCCATACGACACTCCCGCGATCATCCGTCGCTTCCTTCGCCATGTCCGCCCACAAGCTACTATTTTGATGGAAACAGAACTATGGCCCAACCTGATCACTTCGGCCTCCAAGTACGGCACGGTAATGCTGATCAATGCGCGACTGTCAGCCCGTTCACTCAGAGGCTATGCTCGCTTCGCAAAGCCCTTCCTAAAAGAGGCGCTTACCCATTTATACGCAAACGCACAAACTGAAGATGACGCTCGACGCCTACGTCACCTCGGCATTCCTGCTGACCAAATCAGCGTAACGCCAAGCATCAAATACCAACAAACCACACGCGCAACTGATTATCTCATCAAGTTAAAAACACACCCAAAACGGGAAACAATGTGGCTCGCAGCCAGTACGCATAACGATGAGGAATCACACATTCTGGCCGCACATCGGCAAATCACCACAACCCAACCAGACCATTATCTGATTATTGCACCACGCCACCCGGAGCGCCGTGAACAAATCTCAGACCTCATCCAACATTTTGGCTTTACCCCTCGCCTGCGCAGTAATGAAGAATGGTTCCGCAACGCGAATGATGTTGTATTACTAGACACTCTTGGAGAACTGGCAGACTTCTATCATTTAGCCAATACCGCATTTATTGGCGGAAGCCTGATTGAGCATGGCGGGCATAACCCTCTTGAAGCAGTACATGCAGGATGCAGCGTTTGCTTTGGGCCATCCATGTACAATTTCACAGAAATAAGCGCCACGCTTCTCAAGGAGCCTTTTGCCAAGCAGGTCAGCAATACCCAGTCGCTACCAAGCACCATCCAAAACCTGATGGCGACGCACTCAGCGCTGCAGGAATCTATAGCTGCATTTAACCACCATCATCAAAGCATCATTGATGCGCACTACGACTTCATAAAAACACACATACAGCGCCCTAAGACAAAGTAACCACAGATTTCAATGCTTGGTATATAATCCGCGCTGTTTTTTGCAATAAACCGGAATACAATCAATATGTCTTTTGCTCAATTTTTTCAGGAAAACCTGCTGCTATTTATTCTGCTTGCGATCGTCATCGCAGCCATCATCGTATACGAATTGCGCAATCGCGGAGCGGCTGGCAAAGGTGCCACCCCTTCGCAAGCTGCACAAATGGTCAATCGTGGCGGCAAAATGATCGACGTGCGCTCTGCAGCTGATTATAAAAAAGGGCACATTGCAGGCGCGCAGAATATCCCAGCCGACCAATTCGAACAAAAGATTACCAAGAGTAAGCTAAAGCCTGACCAAGCTGTGATTCTAGTCGATAACAATGGTCTCGGCGCAAAAACTCAAGCGAAATGGCTACGCGAGCAAGGCTATAACGATGTTTATATCCTCAGCGGCGGCCTGATGACGTGGCAAGAAGAAAATCTGCCACTGGTCAAGTAATCTCTTTTCACCATCAACGGAGCCAAGTATGAAAGCCGTGACCATGTATATGAAACCCACCTGCCCTTACTGCCAACAAGCACATTTCTTACTCGAAGAAAAAGGCGTGGTATATAAGTCAATCAACTTACTGCAACATCCAGAAAAGCGCGATGAGATGATTGAACGCAGTGGCGGACGCACAACAGTGCCGCAAATTTTTATTGGCGACACCCACGTCGGTGGCTTTGACGACCTCGACGCACTTAATGAGCGTGGTGAACTAGACGCTCTGTTGGCTGATTAAGCATGGCTTTCTTGCCCGCTAAAATCGGCCTGCGCTATACCTACGCGCGCAGGGGAAGCTCGTTTATCGGCCTCAATGCAATCCTTGCCATCGTCGGCATCACCATAGGCATAGCTGCGCTGATAGTCGTTTTATCTGTCATGAATGGCGTCGTTACCCAAGTGCGGGACAAAATGCTATCCATGACGGCACACGCATCTATACGCCCAACATTCAGTGCAACTATCCCAGCAGATTTTGCTCCTGAAAATTATTTGAAAGACGGGCATATCATTGCTTATGCACCAATCGTTCAAGGTCAGGCCCTCATTGGAGATGGACAGTCATTCAAAGGGGTTTTATTGCAAGGTGTTGACCCAGCGGAACAAAGCAAAGTATCAGAGGCCTTCGAAATGGTCCCAGCTGAAGTTCGCGACCAGCTCACATCAGGCAGCTTTAACGTATTACTGGGTGATGATCTAGTTACCAACATTGGCGCCCAAATTGGCGACAAAATCACCATCATCGTCCCCAAAGTGACCGCCTCAGCAGCTGGATTGCTGCCACGTCTCAAGCGCTTCACACTTGTCGGTACATTCCACAGTGGGCATTCCCAGTTTGACAGCCAAGTCGCGCTAGTAAACCTCGAAGACGCAGCCAAATTACTACAAATACCACCACAACCCACCAGCTACGTCATTATGCTTGATGATCCACTGGACGCACCATTGGTACGTGATCAGCTGCAAAACCTGCTACCTCAAGATGTCTATGCCAGTGATTGGAGCCGTGACCAGGCAACCTATTTCTCGACCGTACAAACCGAGAAAAATGCCATGTTCATCATCCTTTGCCTCATCATCCTTGTCGCTGCTTTTGGCCTGCTGTCTTCGATGTATATGGTAGTCAATGAAAAGCGCCGCGACATCGCCATCTTGCGCACCATGGGCATGACACGCAATAAAATCCGTAATATATTCCTCACTCAAGGCATGATTTTTGGCGGCATTGGTACTGCTCTTGGGGTCGGGCTAGGCGTATTTATTTCGCTCAACATCCCAGCCATTATGGGATTCTTGCAGCGCCGCACCGGCTATGAACTGCCCAAAGAAATGTATTTAGTCGATCAGCTTAGCGCCAAAATTGACCCACAAGTAGTTATTGGCGTCAGCCTCGTGGCACTTCTATTGACTCTGCTCTTTTCCGTCATTCCGGCGTATATTGCGGCACGCACAGAACCCGCTCGCGCACTGTCGCAGGAGTAAACCATGCCTGAACAATCCACAAACAATCACGAACCAATCCTGAGTGCTAACAATCTGCATTTTACCTACACTCAGGAAAACGAGAATCTGGTCATTCTCAACGGACTGAGCCTCAATGTCGCTCGCGGCGAAAGTATCGCCGTGGTCGGCGCATCAGGCTCAGGAAAAAGCACCTTGTTGCACATCCTTGCCGGACTTGATTTACCACAAAGTGGCGAAGTCAAAGTATGTGGCGAGAACATTACTGGTGCTTCGGATCGCCAGCGTACCAAGCTCCGCAACCGTATGATGGGCTTTGTCTATCAATTCCATCATTTATTACCAGAATTCAGTGCGCGCGAAAACGTAGCCATGCCACTACTCATACGCGGTGATGCAAAAAGCAAAGCGCTCGCAGAGGCTGATCGCCTGCTAGAGCGCGTCGGCCTTGCATCACGCGGCAAACACCGCCCTGGGGAAATGTCTGGTGGTGAACGCCAGCGCACAGCAATCGCACGCGCTTTGGTTAACAAACCCAGCTGCCTGCTTGCCGATGAGCCAACGGGAAATCTTGACCAAGATAGCGCCACGGCCGCCTTTGCCTTAATGCAAGAAATTATCCATGAACAACAAGGCGCACTTATCATAGTCACGCACGATATGAGCCTTGCAGAGCGCATGGACCGCTGCTATAACCTCAGTAAAGGCAAACTTATCGCGCCCTGAGCCGGCGCAAACGACGGTGGCGCATCAATGAACCGCGCCACCAACCAATCACCGCAAAATAGACAATTGGCGCAACAATTGTTCCGACCAATAATGACCCCGAAAAGAGTGGCAGCAAAATGCTACCACCCAACGAGTGCAAAGCATCACTACTGAAAATACCGTGATCAAAATTCATGGGCTCAGAACCCAGCATCCACGCACCAATTCGGTAATTCATATAAAAGATTGGCGGCATCGTCAACGGATTACTCCAAAAAGTTGCCAACATTGCCGCTGGTAAATTGACCCGTAAAACGATCGCAGCCGTAGCCGCTAACCACATCTGAATAGGTACAGGCAAAGCCCCACAGAAAGCCCCAGCAGCCATACCCAGCGCAATACTGCGCCGATTCACTCGCCATATACCAGCCCCACCAAAGAATCTCGCCAGCGGCTTCAACATACGGCGCTTAT
Organism: Cardiobacteriaceae bacterium TAE3-ERU3; assembly: GCA_019218315.1. Taxonomy (NCBI): domain Bacteria; kingdom Pseudomonadati; phylum Pseudomonadota; class Gammaproteobacteria; order Cardiobacteriales; family Cardiobacteriaceae; species Cardiobacteriaceae bacterium TAE3-ERU3. The sequence goes on from JAHUUI010000001.1 coordinate 245,118, forward strand.
TGATTGATTCATAACTCGGCAAAACGCGTTTAAAAAAGAATTTTGGCATTAATGCATCACTCCCTGTTGATACAGACCACCCAAATGTCTCGCCAAATCCACCGGCCAACTCCGGGCCGCACTAAGAATATCTGGCCTTACCACTCCTTCCAGCTCAGTTGCTGACAGCACTACTAATGGTAACTGAATTTTCCCATCCAGCAATAAAGGATCATAGCCAAAAGCCACTCCATTTCGACTGATCGCCCAATTTTCACTGTATTTATAAGGCAAAGCCGCCATAGTAATCTGTGCATCTCCCCACTGCATTCGCCCATATTGCACCAACCAAGCCAATAATGCTGACTCTTGCAACTTGGCCAATGCCTCGCCCTGTCCTGATACCAAAATATCTGCAAGATCCAAAGGGCGCTGAGCATTACCTTCCAGTACCGTAAACTGCCTCAGCAGCCGCTCATCACTATCCGACTCATGTTGACGAACTTGTTCGGCCAATACACTAAAGCCATTATGCTGACCCAATATCTGCCATGAAAAAGCAAAACTACTGCTACCCGATACTTGCTGCTCTAAACGTGCTACTTGTGCGCTTAAAAAGCCATCTACGGCCTGAGGCAACGTATTAGCAACCGAGGCTTGCCCACTCAATCTGTAAATCAGTACACCACGGATATAGGCATCTATGCCACTTGTCGTAACAGGATAAGAAATATCGAGGGAAACGCAACGCTCCAGGCTATTGGGCTGAGCCGCCCCTGATGGCAAGTGAATACACTGCCGCCGTGAAAATGTGTAGTCGCTGGTTACAGAAGCATTGGGGATGGGCGTTTGATCGTCAATGGGTGCCGCAAAAACCACACCTGACAAAGCCATAAAAAAAGGAAAAATTAGCGCTCGCAACACATGAACGTCCATATTATCCCCACGCAAAAAAATAAACCATAGCGCAGAAACAAAAAAAACGCCATAAGGCGCACTATAAGAATATATAACAAATGGGGTGGATGATGGGAATTGAACCCACGACCTCCGGAATCACAATCCGGCGCTCTAACCAACTGAGCTACACCCACCATTGATGCGATGCCGCTTGGCGCACCCGACAGGACTCGAACCTGTAACCTACGGCTTAGAAGGCCGTTGCTCTATCCAGTTGAGCTACGGGCACTTTGGATAAAGCAAAAAAATGGTCGGAGTAGCAGGATTCGAACCTGCGACCCCTTGGTCCCAAACCAAGTGCGCTACCAGACTGCGCTATACTCCGACGCCTAAGCGAGGCGCGTATAATAATCATCCTGACACATCTCGTCAAGCAAAAATGTAAAAAAATATGATTTTTTTACCGCCAAAAATGGATATATACGCGACCTCTTTGATATTAAGGAAATTAATATCCACTTCGAACTTTCAAAATTTATTTATCCTGATGCCAAAGTGGATACGCAAATAAAATTAACGAGCCAAATCACCTTTCAGTGCAACACCAGTCATCAGGTTGCCAGAATGACACTCGAACTCACTCGTACTCTTATATGGTACTTTCTTATAGTAAGAAATCAGGTTAACCACTTTATTAGCGCCTTCTTTACGCGCACGTTCTTGGAACTGCTTGACTGCAGAAAGGAATGCCCACTGACATGCTTCCAAATCACTCTTGCCAACTGCATTGGTTTTTTTATTGCTTACCAATCCTTTATGGGTTACATGACCACCACCACGGGCAAATCTGACCTGAATCGATGGATCAAGAACTTCTTTTGCTTGCGGAGAGTTCAGTGCATCAGCGATGGAAAAAGTATGGCGAGTGTCTGAAGATTTACAGCCAGTAGCAAATAAAGCTACACCACAAGCCATTGCAATCAGATAAGAGGCTTTCATAATCCCTTCCTTCTATTTAAATCATGGGCTTTAAAGATTACCATTGATATATGATTAATATCCACCTTATTTTTATTCCAGCAGAAGCTGAAATACACTACACAGCGCAAATGCTAGATGTAACCGATCAGCAAAGAATCACTACTTCGCCCGTCCTGGCCTCACGCACAAGCTGGCGTACTGCCCGGCTGGGGAAATTCTGGTGTCAGCAACATTTTCCACAACGACCACTGTGCTTGAGCCACAAGAATGGTGCATCGTTACTAGCCATTGGGGGCAAAGAAAAGCCCGGCGTTGATCTTGAATGGATTCGGAATCGTGATGTTGACGGGTTGATGACACATATCGGCTCACAAAGCGAACGCGAAATGCTTACACACTCACCCTACCCTATTTTGGATTTTTATCGCCTTTGGACGCTTAAAGAATCATTGATCAAGGCGGAAGACCTCGATTTCCCCTCAGACATGAAGCGCGTTGGCATGGCGCGGGCTGAAACTGGCAAATTACAGCTCCGCAGTACCAGACAGCGCCACTATCTGTGGCTCAATGCACGACTGGGAGATAATTGGCTATTTGCCGCACTGTGGCCAGATATCGCACATTTACCGGTAACACTGAGCCTACATCAGCCGTACGACTCGTCCTTGACGATACACGACCTACAAACCAACGCCTCCAACCTCACCTTGCATAGCAACGTTGAATCATAGCTACTCGGCAAAAAGCGCAGTAAAAACTGCGCTTTTTCCTTAACTGCATCTTTATCACTCTTTAATATCAGCGTTTTGCAGTCATATACTAATCGTGCCAACGTTTGAATATCAACGAAGCATTCACGCCGCCAAAGGCAAAGTTATTACTCATAACGTAGTCAGTCGCAATAGCACGAGCTTCATCTTTGATGTAATCAAGGTCTCCACAGCGCGGATCGACGGTGCTTAAATTAATGGTAGGCATAAATAGCTCTTCACGCATCATCTCAATGGAAAACCATGCTTCCATGGCACCACAAGCACCCAGCGTGTGACCAAAATAGCTTTTTTGGGATGATATAGGCGTCTTGGGTAACAACGCTGCCGTCGCACGGGTTTCAGCAATATCACCCTGCTCTGTCGCTGTCCCATGGCCATTAACATAGCCTATATCCTTTGCTTCCAATCCTGCATTGGCAAGTGCCAACGCCATACAGCGCTGCATTGTTGCTGCTTCTGGTCGTGTCACGTGTGTGCCATCAGCATTGCTACCAAAGCCAATCAGCTCGGCATAAATCGTCGCACCACGAGCTTCAGCGTGGGCTAGCGATTCAAGCACCAAAAATGCACCGCCTTCACCAATCACCAAGCCATCTCGCTCTCTGTCATAAGGTGCGGGGCTGGTTTTGGGCGCTCCATTGTGCTGACTGGTTGCGTACAACGCATCAAAGACATACGCCTCAGAAGCACACAACTCTTCTCCACCACCGGCAAGCATAGTATCAATATAGCCGTGCCTGATTGCCTCAGCTGCATAGCCAATCGCCTGTGTAGCAGAAGCACAAGCGCACGATGTAGGGATAATCCGACCGGTTAGTCCATAAAATATAGCTACATTCGCCGCTGTAGTATGCGGCATCATGCGGATGTAAGTATTGGCATTAAAGCGCCCTGATTCACCGCGCTCAACCATTTCTGAAAGCGCAAAAATGTCTGGTGTAGAGCCTGCCGAGGAGCCTGCCGCGACGCCCATTCTGCCGTCTTTAATGGCATCATCGCCATATAAGCCCGCCATTTTGAGCGCATTACCCGCCGCTTCAACGCAAAACTGAGACACCCGCCCCAAGCTGCGCAATTGCTTTCGCGTCCAATCTGCTGGTGGCTTGTAGTCCACGACTGGTGCACCAAGGCGAGTATCGAGATGCTGGTGCTTATCCCACTCATTCATATAGATAACAGCATTTTCATAACGCAGCATTCGCGCACGAATATCAGCCCAATCCTGGCCAAAGGCCGTCACACCGCCCATACCGGTCACTACTACACGATTTAGCATAAGCCACCATTCACCGCGATTACCTGCCGAGTAATATAGGCCGCATCATCACCAAGCAAAAATGACACCGTGGCTGCCACTTCCTCGGCCGTGCCCATACGCTTAATCGGCATGGATTTGAGTATTTCCTCAACCGGCACATGCTCATCAACCATATCGCTCTCTATCAGGCCCGGAGCCACGCAGTTAACCGTAATTTTGCGCTTGCCCAGCTCAATCGCCAATGCTTTAGCCGCACCAATCAAGCCCGCCTTTGAAGCACTATAATTAACCTGACCGCGATTTCCGACCAAGCCAGAGACCGAGGCCATACAAACGATCCTACCCGCTTTGCGCCGCCTGATCATCGGCATAACCAATGGATGCAATACATTAAAAAATCCGTCGAGATTGGTGCGTAAGACACTGTCCCAATCGTCTTCACTAAATGCAGGGAAAGCATTATCACGCGTCAAGCCGGCATTGAGAACAACCCCATAATATGCGCCGTGCTCAGCAACATCTGCTTCCAGAGCTGCACGACTGGCCTCACGATCAGATACGTCAAACTGCAATACGCGGCTTTCGCGACCCAGTGCTACTATTTCCGCGGCGACTTGCTCCGCAGCATCACGACGACTGTGGCAATGCACCACAACATCAAAACCATCACGAGCAGCACGCAGTGCAATCGCACGACCAATACCTCGGCTCGAACCAGTCACCAATACAGTGCGTTCACTCACTCACTTTCTCCCATCATTTCTTCAATATTTGGCGGACTGTACACATTAATAGCCGCCTCAGCCAATACCGTTTCGCCAGTATCGAGCAAAGTACAATCGTAAACAGCAAAACCGTTAGCATCAATCATTGACTCTTTCACCGCCACCCGCACCTGGCAAGGCAGAGGCAATGCTGCAACATGCGCATTAAAGCGGCGTGTGCCCAACAAAAAGCCCAAACGCACCGGCTCACCGGCTTCTTGTGCACGCACACCAGCTAAGGCTGCAATACCTTGTGCCAAGACTTCCAACACAGCCCATGTAGGTAGGACGCCATTTTCAGCAAACAGATTATCTTCGCGTAAATCAGCCTCTCCATTGAGCCAGTCTTCACCGTAATCCAGCACACGATCCAGCATCACCATACGGCCACTTTGAGGCAACAGCGGCGCTGCCGGTTCAATTATCATCATCCACCTCTATCATCAGCGCGGCATTACTGCCCCCAAATGCAAATGAGTTACTTAATACCCGTCGCTGGCCACCAGCCAAAAATGTATCAGCACCCGCCAATGTAATATTTGCCAACTCAGGATCAAGTGCGTAGCCTTGCGCAGGAACGCGGCCTGCGGGATTATAACGGCGATCGACTACCAAATAAGCCAATGCAGCCTCAATAGCACCTGCCGCACCAAGGCAGTGCCCGGTTCGTGATTTAGTCGAGGTCACGGGGACGCGCGTACCAAACAACGCATTAATTGCCTTTGCTTCCATAGCATCGTTTGCCTCAGTACCCGTACCATGCGCATTAATCCAGCCAACCTCTGCGGCATCACAACGGCTACGGCGCAATGCTTCTTGCATCACAGCAATCGCGCCAGCACCATCAGGGCGAGGAGTGGACATATGATAAGCATCGCTACCAATGCCATAACCATTCAAGCATACATGTCCTTCTACAGACTCACGAGTAACGATGAAAACCGCTGCACCTTCACCAATATTAATGCCATCACGGCTTGCAGAGAAAGGCTGGCAAGGCGCAGAGGATAAAACTGACAAGCTATCAAACCCATTCAGGGTAAAGCGCGATAGCGTATCAACACCGCCACAAATAACCGCATCAACCACGCCACTGCACAATAATCGCGCCGCTGAAATCAGCACCTTTGCGCCCGAGGTGCATGCCGTTGAAATAGAGTAGCGAGGAGCAGTCAAACCATAGCGCCACGCCGTATATTCAGCTGGCGAGGCAAGCTGCTGCTTCTCTTGGTCGTAGCCACTTTGCGCCCACGCCTCACCCGCGACAACGCTGCGAAATGCCGCTTCATTTTCATCACTTCCGGAAGTAGAAGTACCCATAACCACAGCCACTCGTGACGAACCATATCGTGCCACGACGCCTTGCAGCAGCGCATCAATCTGGCGCAAGGCATTTTCCAGCAAAGCATTATTACGGCTTTGCAGCCATACCGGCGTTTCATCGGGTAAAGAGAAAGGTAACCCGGCTTTGCCTACAGTAATAGATCGTGCCGTATCCCCCATCCATCCGCTTTCACATACCAGCGTTGGGGTATCTGAAAATAACGCCGCAACCGTTTCTTCAGCGCCATACCCTAAAGCACTGACCATACCCGGGGTGCTTAAATATATTTTCGTCATCAATCCAATATCCGTATCTGATAGCGCGACTGCATAGGATAAAGGTTGAGCGTCGCATCACTACATTGCTGCCAATCAACTTTATCAACGTTTTTCGGAGGCTGTTGTTCCTGATCACCAGACGAACAGTCATATGAAAACTGAGGGTAAACCTCTTCTTGTGCACTACCTTTCTGCGCAACAAGCACAAATGTAACCGCCTCAGCATCCTCAGAGGACGGCAAAATTTGCAACGCAGGAAATACCTGCTGACGCGCCTGTCCATCAAGCGACAAAGCAGCCAACGCATTAAATAATGGCAGAGCGGCCTTATTCGCCGGCAACAAACCATCTTTCTGCCATGTACCGTCGTGCAACATCTTTCGAGCCAGCGGCATACCCAATGCATCCGTCCATAACCAACGCCAATCCCCACCATCAGGCGCAGCAACGACCATTGTCGGCGCACCCGGTGCACCGTCTGGCGTTACCTCATTAACCTGCCAGCGCAACAATTGCGGCGTGGGCTGTGCTGAAGGCCGCAATTTAGGCTGTATAGCGCAGCCGCCCAATAGTACCGCAGCCAAAATGGCGGCAGAAAGAATACCCCGTGGATTAATTGGTCTACGCATTAGGTGCAAACCCGTATTCTCGTACAACGTCACTGATCATATTTAATCGCCGCTCCGGTTCGCAAACAAAAGGATTACGCCGATCCCAAGCATAACCTGCCAAAATTGCACTGATATAGCGTTTCATACTCGGATTATCATGACTGCTGTAAATCACATCCTGAAAACGCCCGTCGTACCACGCTTGAACATAAGTCTGAAATACACGAACGCCATAAAGCACTTCATCGGCAAATTCTCGCTGCCAGTCTGTTGGTTCTCCGCGCAGCTCACGATCGACCAAATTAGCCGCCAACTGCGCAGAATGCAGCGCGATAGTGACGCCTGATGAAAACACCGGATCGAGAAACTCGGCCGCATTGCCAAGCAAAGCAAAGCGCTTCCCATACAGCGTTTTCACACTGGCTGAAAAGTGGCTAAATGCACGCACCGGCACGCCAATATCCCACTCCGCATCGCTCAATATACGCTGTAAAAACGGCACTTCTGCTACCGCGCCTTGCAACTGTGCCAATGGGTCTGAATCATCCATTTGCTCCGGCCTGCCGATCACCCCAATCGATGCCGTACCATCCGAAAATGGAATCAACCACATCCAGCGGTCTCGAGCATTGGCAAGCGTCGCGATCGTAATCATATTGCGGTCATAATCTGTGGCGCTAATGTGGTCGCGCAGGTGAGTGGCAAAGACCTTGCGCGGCGGCAACGAAGAAGGTGTTTCAAGGTCTAGAAGGCGAGCCAATACTCGGCCATAGCCACTTGCATCAAGAACAAATCGGGCGTTTAGCGTATACGCCTCGCCTGAGGCCTCATCGCGAACAGACAGTTCTGCACCATTTTCATCCTCAACAAATCCAGTCACCGACTGGCCATAGCGTACTTCCGCGCCCTGCGCCACTGCGCCATCAATCAGCAGCTGATCGAACTCCGCACGCTTGACCTCAAAAATATCGCCATTTTCGCCGCTGGCATTATCGCGAAAATCAATCCGCGCCGCGTGCTCACGCCAAGTAAAAAAAGCGCCGTACTTGCGCTGAAATCCGGCTCTGCGTACTGCTTCGCCCAACCCTGCGGCATCAAGTACCGACATCATCGCTGGCAGCAGACTTTCTCCGATCACAAAGCGGGGAAAATGTGCACGCTCCAACACCATTACCGACCAACCTTGGCGCACCAATAATGCTGCAGCAACTGCCCCTGCAGGACCTGCACCAATGATCAATATATCTGCATCATGCTTCATGGCTTCTTCCGAGCGCTATAAAACGCGCTATATTAACAAACATTATTCTTTTCCCCCAGCGCCAGCGCGGCGATCAGTGCAGAAAACCCGACGCCAAATGCCACGGCACTACCAAAGCCGGCAACCACAGGTGTACTTGAAAATGCCAACAGCCCAAAAGTCAGGATAGTGGTCAGCAAAGCAAGCGCCATCCCCGCCAACCGTGGCAATACATCACCATCTTCACTAAAGGCATATACTGCGTAATCCACACCTATTGCCATCACCAAAAGCAACCCGAAAACGGCAAATGCCGATAACGACATCCCCAACCACCCTAGCATTGCCACAGCCAGGATAACGCCTGCCAATGGCACAGCGAGCATACGCAAGCCATTGCGCAAACCGTATAACCACATAAGCAACAGCGCAGCCAACAACAACGATGCCATTTTCAATATAACCGCCAACTGCCGGGTGTGATCAAACCCATCGCTGACCTGCATCCGTGGGCTAACAAAGTGCACCCCTTCTATCGCGTCAGCCTGTCTTGCCAAAGCAGCCAAATCATTGACTCCGGATAATCTGACCCATGCCGCAACTCGCCCATCCGGCTGACTGCCAAGGTATAAATCCCGCCACGGCTCGGCGAGAGGAGACTCCATTGCATCCGCCAGTGTCATGGGTTGTACCACCGCAGCTTGTGCCAAAGCAGCATCAATTGCCTGCCGCTCAATGCCGACCTGCTGAAGCGCAGACCATATATCCGTACCAATCTGTTGTTGCAAAGCTTGGGCTGTCTCTTGCTGCTGCGCCGTAGTCACGCCCCAATCCCCTATACTGGCAAAGTCTTCAAGCTTGCCCTGCACTCGCAGCGTATTTAAAGCATCCCTCAATGCAATATTGCGCACAATCAATTGATCATCAGTATCCGCATCAATCAGAAAAAACTCTCCGGCAAATGCATTACCGCTGATGTGCTGCACCGCTTGCATATCAGCAAGCAATTCAGGATCAAGCCGCACCCAATTGCGGATATCTTCCTGCCAATGCACTTGCGCCCAGCCACCAAGCACAAAAATTGTAATCAGCAACCAAGACCAAGGTCGCTTCAACCCTCTACGCAAAGATTGGAGTGCACGCAAAAGCGCACCTAATCTCCGCTGCACTGGCTGGCTCGCACCATTGCGGTAACGCGCAAAAAGGCCAGGTAATAAGGTAAAGGTGATGGCAACCGAGACGGTCAAAGCAACCAGTGCATATACCGCCGTCTGGCGCAGTACCGGCAGAGGCGTAAACAGCAGCATCAAATAACCGAGTAAAGTGACGCCTGTACTGACCAAAAAAGGCTTGCGCAGTCGCTGCATGGCTGCATGTGGCTGCCAGTCAGGCTGTACTTTCGCTTTTCCAAGCCAATGCAACGGTACATCGAGCAACAAGCCCACAAGGCTGCTACCAATCAATAACGTCATAATATGAATACCGCCAAATACTGCGATCACCACTGCGATACCGGCAAGTAAGCCGCACATAACCGGCAGCAATAGCCACAAAACCAACCAGCGGCGAAATATCAGCGCAAACAGTGCAATTGTCATCCCGATACTACACAACGATAGCCACTTCCCTTCACTGCGCCCCTGTTCAGCGGCAGTAGCATTGAGTAGCGCCGGTGCAGCAACATGCAACGCAGCGCCCTGTTCTTTCATGAGACGGCGGCTATTATCGATCAACTCCGGTAATGCTTGTGGTGCAGCGGTAATTCCATCAAAACTGCGTAACCGGGCACGAACAAGTAACCAATACTTATCGTCCTCAGTCGTAGATAAACTGCCATCAAGATAATCGGCCTGCATCTGCCCGGCATCAGGTGGCTGATAAAAACGGCTAAACCCAAGCACATCCTGCGACGGAGGCAACAAGCTTGAAATAAATGGGTTAAGCAAATCATTAGCGCGTTGCGCAACATAATCACGAGGCGCTTCAATGAGCTGCACTCGTGCATCAGGGGAGAGTAAATAACTACCCATCTGCATCGCCGCTAACCGCAACGCAGTAATATCAGTACCGTACTGCCACATCACTTCCGCAAACAACCCGCTGTTTTGCCATTGTTCGCGTAGTGTTTGTGCTGCATGTTTCGCATCTGCAGCATTATTAGCGCCAACCAAGGCAATCACATTGCGATCATTTTCTTGCTGGCGCTGCTGGAGTGCAGTACGAGTCAGCGCATCATGGCGCGCATCTTCTGGCAATAACCACTGCATGTCGCTCTGCAACACGCCACGCCCATACCATGCCAATTCACCGCCAACTACCCCCGCCAGCAGTAAAAGCAGCGATAGCGCAATTAGGCGTGCATATTTCACGCTTGTTATGGCCGCATACGTGGATCGTCAGGTAAACCACGTGTGACATCGCTAAAATGCAATTCACTACGATCGCCCTGTGCTTCACTGATATCAATCTCGCGAATAATTTGATCGCCACGGACGACAATTTTTTCCAACACCTGCTGCAGCGTCGAATATTTCGGTATCAAGGTAAGCGTCCAGCCATCAATATCACCTTGCGCTTCCAAGGTAAATCCTGATTCCAGCTCATCCCAATCACCACCGAGCAAACTCAAAAACAAGCGTACTTGCGTATTGCCCGCCTGCTGGCTCATGTCTTGCCAACGCCCATTCTGCCATTGCAGCACACCGCGGGGTGATACTTTGAGCAACGCGACAAATGGCTTTTGTGGTGCCCACCACAACCCTTGCTCCGCACTGATCGCAAAGTTACCACTGCTTTCCAGCGGCTCACTCATACCGCGCAAATAACGCAATTGCGTAAAATCGCCGTGAATTTGCGGATTATTTTGCAGTTGTACAGCAATGTCTTTCGGGGTAATGGCTGCGGCACCAAGTGCCCACAATAACGAACAAATAGCGAGTAATTTACGCATTTTGATTCTCCAAATAAGCATGGATTTTCTCTTGCCACACTTTAGGGGTTTGAAATTGGGTTTCCTGATCAGCAAGCCGAATGGCCGCCTGCATGGTAGAGGCTCTGGTCAAGCATGCACCGGCCTCATTGATAATTTCATAATCGAGCTTGAGTGAGGACTCATATTCACGCAGATATACGCGCACCAAAACTTGCTCACCAAAGCGCGCTGAACTCAAATACTTGACCTGCAGCTGGACGATCGGCCACACATAGCCATCATCTCTCATATCCAGATAGGTATAGCCCAGATCTTCAAGCCATGCACACCGCGCTTCTTCAAGGTATTTCACATAATGACCGTGCCACACAACCTGCATTGCATCGACATCAAAAAAAGGCACTGTAAGGTGATGAACCCAAACCAGCGGAAAATTATTTTTTTTCATGTTCATCCTGCCAAAAATCGTAAAAATTGAACCACTGCAATGGTGCCTTGGCGCAGTAATCGGCCAATAATCTGGCGTAATCAGCTACCGCACCTGTTATCACGTCCTGACGATTGGCGCGCGTCCATGACAGTTCATCGCGAAAGCGCTCAATATAGAGATGATAATACCCATTTTCTTTCAAACAAAACAGTGTATTGACCGGCACATGCAATAACCCCGCCAACAGCCACGGCCCTTGTGCAAACAGTGCACTGTCGCCAAGAAATGGCGCGCTCACGGTCTTCTCGCCACGCACCGGAATTCGGTCTGCAGCGATCGCCAACCACTCACCATCCTCAATACGCTGATTGAGCTGCAGCATCGTCGCCGCATCCAACTCATTGACCTGAATCACACGCACATCATCCGCGCCGGCCTGCCGCAAAGCACGGTTGAAATCTTCTGCATGGCGGCTGTGCATCAACACATTGAGGCGAAAATCTCGCCATTCAGCACTCAACGCACGTGTAATTTCAACGTTGCCGAGGTGCGAGCACAGTAAAATTTGTCCACGCGTACCCGCAACTGGATAATGCATGGTTTGCTCTATACCGGATGGACAATGAAAGACCAGCTGTTCCATGCCAATTTTGCGCTGCCAAACGGCAAAGCGATCACTGATTGCCTCGGCGAATGTCGTGAACTGCTGAAAGACAGGCGCACGCTGCGGTAAAACCTCATCACCGTAACAAGCGCGTAGCCGCCGTTGATAACGCGCTGCATTGCGCCGCGCTGTTTTACTCGTAATATAGAAATAAGTTGCGACGACATATACCGCTATACGCACCAGCCACCTTGGGCAATAGCGCACCATCCATATCGTGACCTGCAAGAAAAAGCGGCTGCCACGCTCTTGTTGCGCAGCCCAGTGCTGCTGCTTCAGGCGCGACGCCATATGCGTCTCCACAGCCTGACGAAGAACAGGCGTGCGTGCATTGCGCTAATATGCAAGTTGTCCTTGAGCATATAAAAATGCGATACACCATCTTCGGCATAAGCAACGGACGTATCAAGCCACTCCATGGGCACGCCTTCCCAATGCAACCGCACGAGGATTTCCGTATCAAAATCCATGCGATCACCGAGATACACACTATTGATCAGCGCAACTGTTCGCGCCAAAGGATAGATGCGGAAGCCGCACATACCATCCGCAATTTCATTACTACCCGTATTGATACGGATCCAAAAGTTAGTAATTTCACGACCGTAGCGCCGTGATTTCGGCGCATCTTCATCATAAATTGGCCGACCGCAGATCACAGTCTGTGGTGATTGCTCGGCTGCTGCAATAAAGCGTGGAATATCAGCAAAGCAGTGCTGGCGATCAGCATCAATCTGCAATGCATGGCTATAGCCTGCTGCTGCCGCTGCGCGTAGCGCATCTTTCACTGCCGCACCTTTTCCGCCATTTTCTGCACGGCGAATCAAGGTAACACCTTCTATTTGCGCGAGCTCTGCCAATGCTGCTTCGGACTGCTCGCCTGAACCATCATCGACGACAATACAAGGCAAGCCCAAAGCGCGTAAATCATGCGCTGTGGCGACAATCGTCTGTTCATGGCGGTAATGCGGAATAACCGCAACGGTTTTAATCATTGATCACCAACCTGCCGGATGCAAACACACCCTGCTCATTTTCGCACGTGAACTGCAGTTTATTGCGTGCTGCATTCCATACGATAACAATATCCACTGGATCATAGGGACGCAACAGCTTGCGAAATTTAAGGTTTTCCATCTGCTGCATATTGATATCACGCTGTAGCCACTGCTTGGCCAAAGCGGATACCCATTTCAACTCGACGACGCCCGGAACAATCCCGCAGTGCGTAAAATGCCCTCGCACATCGAGTAAGTCCAATGGTACACGCCCACGATAATGCACCTTCTTTTCATCCTGTGCCACGCAAGTCCACTCAGGTTCACGCGGTGCGTCCAGTATTGCCGCCGTCACTTGGTCATGTGATAGCTTGGATTGAGCATTGCGTGGCAATGCCGCCTCAAAGCGCCAGTACCGTGGCACTGCAACGCGCGGCTGATCTGCTGCGACCAATGCACGTAGCTGTTCAGCAATGGCTTTACGTCCTTGTTGACGCAAAGCTTTAATACCATTTTGATTGAGCGCCACCCATGCAAATAAACGCTCATGCTGCGGATGCACAGCCAAATGCACATCACCAACCTCTGGTGCAGCCGCAATCAACTCAGCAACCAGCCCCAAATCAATACGCTTATCAGCCAGCTTAATGATGCTGTCCCTGCGACCTTTAATCATAAAGCCACCACCATCACATGCTTGCAAGCGATCATTGAGCACCATATTTCCTGTTAACCAAGGGGCGCTGATCTGCGTCTGATCATCATTGATAGCAGCACTTACAGCCGGCAACCAATGAAAAACATCTTTTTGCCGACAAGCAATCGCGCCCGTTTCACTACTGCCGTATATATCAAATACTACTGTATCAAGCACCTGCTCGATAGTTTGCTTGAGTTCGACCGGCAACTTGCCGCCTGCACTCAAAATTCCCCCGACACGACCACGCCACTGTGAAAAATCGCACTGTTCGGCAAGGTGATGTAAAAACGTCGGGCTACTTACCCACCAAATACCTTGAATGCTGCCGGCAAGCATGGCTTCGGGCATTTCATAGACCAGAGGCTCAACCTGCCAACCATGCAGTAGCGGAAGAAGCGCATGAAAAATCAAACCATAGCGATGTTGCAAGCTGGCGCTACTACGTATCTCCGGCACCTGTGCCGGGAATAATGCCGCACAAGCAGCCGCTTCCTCAAATAGCGCCTCTAAAGTGACCGTTAAGCTTTTTGCCGCACCTGTCGATCCGGAGCTCATTAGTACAACGTCACCACCGCGTAGCGTCAGCTGCTCTATCGGCATCTTGGCTGGTCGCGCATAGGGCTTAGTCGCAAGTTTGACATCATCGCCATACCAAACATCGCATTGACCATCACACCATGCGATTGTCTTGGCGGCTGTCGTTGACGGAAGCAACACACGACAACCAGCCAAAGCAGCAGCGCTCAAGGCCAGCTGCATATCTAACGCGTTACGCGTATATACAGCGACAGTATTAGCGTTCATGTGGAGCAGGCTTGCCGCCAAGGCGCGCGCCTGCGTTGCAAAACCGTCACTGCCTGTAAGTATCTGTTGTAATTGTGCCCAGCCGTTCATATGTTCTTTTTAATCATCCATTGCCGATAAACCCATTCTCCCCCCAGCAGTATCCCCATCAATATATATGAGATGAGGCCTGTATATAACGTCCACCAACGCATATTGCCCTGAGCAATCAACACTGCAATCAAGCCAGCATTGAAGATGAAAAAGCCGCACCAAATACGCGTAACATTGCGCAAATACGGTAAGGCCTCTGCAGGTAAATCAGGGTGTCTCAGGCGGGCAAAACGCTCAACCATTGGTTTACCATGCCACAAGCTACTTGCAAACAATGCCAGCATCAAAATATTGACTGCAAATGGATACCAAACCAGCCATTGCCCTTGTCGCGCAAATGCAGCCAAGATAAACAAGCCAGCCAATACGATACTGATAGAGCGCATGACATCGCGCGATATCACCGCACGCAAAAGCCATAAGCAGGCCATGCAAATTGCAAGCAGTTTTAATGCAGCAGTATCACCTTGCCACCACCACCATAAAAATGGATAAACAACGCTTCCGATACTGACTGCCAGAGATAAGAGTAAACGCATTATGCGTCTTGCGTGCCATCCTGTTGTTTGGCATAAACGGCGTCTACGATGTCGCCAATCGTGCGAAGGTTACGAAAATCTTCTGCTTGAAGTTTATAGCCTGTCTGGCGGCGAATGTGGTCAATCAAATCGATTGCATCAATACTGTCGATATCGAGCGACTCATAAAGATCAGCATCATTATTGATGTCTTCTGCTGGAATCTCAAATAACTCAACCAAAGTAGTTTTCAGAATATTGTAGATCTCTTCTTTGCTCATCATCCCTGCGTCCCTTTTTCTGCTTCAACCCATACCGCCAGTGTATTGACGCTTTCAAAGTGATGGCGCAACTTGCCCGCATCGCTTTCCATAGGTAAATTGTACGTTTTTTGCATGGCAAGCCCCAGCTCTAGTGCATCGACTGAATCCAGACCCAAGCCACTTTCATCAAACAGTGCAACATCATCACCGATCTCTGCTACTGTTATTTCCTCTAACCCAAGTCGATCAATGATGAGTTTTTTTATCTCATTTTTTAATGTGTCCATGACTAGCCTCCTCTTGAAAATAGTTAATCAACTCCCGGTTGAGTCGCCGTGCGGCTACCGGCAGTGGCTTTTCCGCAAGTAATACTTGCGGATCAATCACATCTGCAACCACGATATCATACTTATAAGTAGTTTCCGGAATGCGATACCAGGGTTCATCCTTACGAATACCGGCCGGCGTCATCTTCACCACGACCGGACGTATTTCACTTGCTGCACGCAAGCCGATACTGACTGCCGCACGGTTAAAATGAATAATGCCATCTGCTTTAGTGCGCGTTCCTTCCGGGAAAATCAACAATGTTTCACCAGATTGCAGCACCTTGGTCGCCGCTTCCAACGTCGCCTCATTTTCATTATTAGGGATATAGCCAGCAGCACGGATCAAACCGCCGAAAAACAGATTTTGTTGCAAGCTCTTCTTCACGATGCAATTGCTCTCGGGCACGGCTGAAATCAGCAATAACACATCCAACAACGACGGATGATTTGCAAGAATCAGCTGCCCAGGTTTTCCCAGCATCTCGGTACCGTGATAACGATAGTCGATAATCCCCGTCGCGCGGAGATAGGATAAAAACCACCGCCACGTTCTGGCAATTAGACGGCGAGCAGCCAGCTGTCGCGCTATACCTTTGTGTCTATAGAGCAGCAAAGGCAGCAGTGACTGAACCAATAACGCACCAATCCCAAAAACCGTATAACCTAAGCCAGTGAAAACAAGGCGGCGAAATTGCTTTAGATGCTTCAACGCTGCCGCCACGACCACACTCCGTTCATTGAGTTTGTCGCCCAGCTTTGATCGCCCCTACAAGTCGCCGCAATCCAGCCCAAAGCACTCCAGTATTTCCTGATATATGGATCAGCGCTATATTCATGGTTTGCAGAATATTCAAGCTGGTAATCATCACCAGCAGCAATTCGCAAAGCCAAAGCATAAGGAAATGGGGCACGTACAGTGTTAACGTCATAACCTTCAGCCAAAGGCTCCTCAACGACGACCAACACAACTTCCTCAGCGCCATCACCAAGCAACGTTACAGCTTCCAACAGCCCGGTTTCCAGCACTGCATCCATCGATGACACTGCTGTCATTTCAGCTGTGTTGCCATCGAACAATGACCATAGCCCTGACAGCGCATTATGCACCGCCAAGCCAAACGACATCGGCGACATAGCTGCTTCTTTAAAAAGCTGCGTCCATAAGGCGAAACTGCGATTGATTTCTCCGTCATGCGATGCAAAAACAATCGGCGTATCTTTTTCAATCTGCACACCATACAGCGCTGCAAACATCAATTTAGCTGGCAGGTTCAGCCTCCTGCGCTGCATAGCCGGAACGAAAGCAAGCGGTGGCGCTCCTTTGTTCTCGGGCAGCACGGATTGCTTTGCCCACGACTGCCAATCAGCAATATCGTGATGATAGGGCGAATAAGCCTGCCATGCGCGCAATGAAAAAGTCAGATGCAAAGGATATCTCTCTAGCCAATATTGGGCATGATTGTAGCTTGCGTTTGCACCTTTGCAAAATGTAATTTACAAGCTGCCGTCAACATCAGGCTGATTATTTTCCGAAGTACTGTTTTTCGAGATAATTGAGTTTTTGCTCTTTACCTCACTTTCTTTCCCACCACTTATGTCCGAAGGTAATTTTTTGGGCGTAGTCGTCACCGGTGGCAAATCCGTGATGCGCAAGTTTGCCGGAGGCGCGCTACCATCTTTAAGCTCTCCAAAATACAACGTGGTATGCGGATACGGAATTTCGATACCCGCGCGGTCAAAGTAAATTTTCACCAGGCGGTTATACGCACGTCCCACAGCCCACTGATCACCCGGCGTGGTCTTGATCAAGATGCGAATATTGACTGAGCTATCAGCTAACTCGGTAACACCGGATACCGTAATCGGCTCAAGTATTTTATGCTTGTGCTCTCCTTGTGCCAGCTCATCAAATGCTGCCTTGAGCTGCTCGACTGCTTCATCTATATCCTCATTGTAGCCAATACCATACTCACCTTTATGATAGGCATAGCCACGCATATAGTTTGATACGGTAGTCACATTAGAAAACGGAATAATGTGGTAAGTACCGGATACGTCACGCAGTGATACGGTACGAATACTAATGTGCTCAGCCGTACCGGTAATGCCGTCAACTGTGACCACATCACCCGTATTCATCGCATTTTCGATCTGGATAAAAATACCGGTGATGATGTCTTGCACCAACTTCTGCGAGCCAAAACCGATCGCCAAACCGAGCACCCCGGCACCAGCAATCAATGGCCCAATATTGACCCCAATCTGCGACAGCACCATCATGACGGTGATCACGCCAATAATCACCGCAAGTCCATTTTTAAACAGCGACAACAGCGTCTCGGCTCGCGCACTAGGCTTACCTGACCCCGTATCAGGGCTCAAGCGGTGTTCAATCATGCCAGCCGCTACCATCCATACCACGGCAGCAGCAATCAAGATAATACCTGCGCCAATCCACTTGTCAGCTAGCGCTCTACCCGTCTCAGAGGTCAGCCAACTGCCAAATGCAAACACATCCCACGACGACAACACGCCAAAGATGACAAACATCAAAATGATAAAGTGCGCCACCCTTAAAAACAGTGGGATATATGTGTTAATCCGCTTTTCAAAGCCTGGCATCATACGCTGCCAATCTTTTGGCAAGTTAATACGATGCCCAATAATCTGAGTGATCACACTCGATGCGAGCAATCCGCCACCAATAATCAAAATTGTATAAAGCGTTCCGCTCAGCACATAAGGTAAGCCATTATTTGCTTCCAGCAGCATTAACACCAAAAGCATCAGGAAATAAGCAACGGCAATCCAATGCCAAAATATTGATAAGAAGCCGAGGAAGACCCGCGCAGTTGCAGAACGAGCCTTGACACTTGCATCGTGCAAACTTTGCTTTACTTGCTTGCGATTACCCATCACCATCGTAACGCCATAAATAAAGGCGACTATGGCAATGACAGTAGCAACGGCCTGCCCCAACGCATAGCTTAAATAATGTGCAACGAGTGGCACAGCAACCAAATAACCATAGCCAATCAAATTGACCAAAGAACTGAGCCAGTGATACCAAGTACGCGCTGTCTCATCTTTACCCGGCAAAAAGCGAAGACCGCTATAAGTTTGATAAAACACCACGCGGATGCCAATTTTAAGCAGCTCTATCACGATAAACGCATTAATAAATAAAGATGCTTGGGTAGACATCGCCGCACGCTCACCGACGATATAAAGCGCCACGGCATTTGCCACAAAATAACTCACCGCCAATGCCAGCGCATCCAGCCCGCTAGCCGTTGATACACCGAGAAAGCGCCGCACGATCGGCTGATAGCGCCGCCCGTGTTTCACCCAAAAATCCAACCGCCCTTTAACTCGCTTGAGCAGCAGATAACGCAATGCCTGGTAAAGCAAAATGGCACTACAGATCACCAACGACAGATTCAATACAGCCGACCAAAAATAATCGCTATTAACACGGGACAGCAAGTTTGAATTCGTACTGAACAAACGCGTCAAAGCCCGCCAGTTCTGCTCCAGTTTTTTCCCAACACTGGTCGCAATACTCGTGCTTTTATCGGTAATCTTTTTTGGCAACGTAAAAACAGACACTACAGCCGCTTTGGTACTATTGGCAATCGTATTGATCGTCTCTTCCTCTTCAGCAGCTTTATCTACGTGCTTTTTCTTATCCGGATCACTATCCTCAGCCATCTCGACGAGTTTTGCTTCTGGATTAGCCGCTACAACCTCGCTATCCGCCTCTTTATTCTGTTCGTTGTGCGACTGCCCACGCTCCCCACTGAGCTGGCGCAGTTCGGCAATAAGCGCATCACGTTGCTGCGGATTTTCCAGCACATCGGCCAATGCTTTATAAGCTTCAGACTGCTCAGATTGACTAAAATGCTTACCATCCAAAGGTTGACTGTCACCAGAATTCACAGATGACTGAGTTGTTTGCTGTGCAAAAGCCGTCATCGTACCGAGCACCAGCAAAAGTGAAGCCCAGCACATACTTCGCCAAATACGTTTCATCGTCTCTACTCCAGTCATTGACCAAATGCGCAGATTGCGTGTAAAAGGCCGAATATTTTACACAATTCAATATCTTTTGCAGCACAATGAATACTTTTAAACATACCCATAAATTATTTCGCCACAACAGATAACACAGCTACAAAATCATGGTTTTAAAACGTTAAAATTTGTGCATGATCTGCTAAGATGTTTCTTTCTTAATTTTCACAACAAAAGGATTCTTCATGTCGTCCCTAATGCAGCGCTACATGCAAGGTAGCCTCGTCTTGCAGATTATCGTCGGGCTGATACTCGGTATCATATTTGCTCTGGTATGGCCAGAAGGTGCTGCGACAGTCGGCATCCTTGGCAGCCTATTCGTTAAAGCACTAAAATCGGTTGCTCCGGTGCTCGTCTTCATCCTCGTCGCACACGCTATCGCCCAGCACCGCGCAGGGCAACCAACCAATATTCGCGCCATCTTGCTGCTGTATGTGCTCGGAACATTTGCCGCTGCACTGGTCGCCGTGATCGCCAGCAATATCTGGCCTGTTGAACTCTCACTCAACATCCCGCAAGAAGACATTTCTCCACCCGGTGGGCTCGGTGTCGTCCTCACCACCTTGGCCTTTAACATGGTTGATAATCCGGTTAATGCCATTTTAAACGGTAACTACATCGGCATTCTCGTATGGGCTGCACTGATTGGCTTCACTTTGCGCCATATTGAAGGACCAAGCAAAACTGTGCTCAACGATGCCGCACACATCATCACCAAAATCGTTGGCTGGGTGATCCGTATGGCTCCAATTGGTATCTTTGGCCTGATCGCCTCGACCATCGCTGATACAGGGCTCAAAGAACTCGCTAACTACGCACACTTGCTCGCTATTTTGGTCGGAGCAATGGTCTTTGTCGCGCTGATCGTCAATCCATTTATTGTGTGGTGCAAAATCCGTCGCAACCCGTACCCACTCGTCTTCACCTGCTTGATGGAAAGCGGCATCACCGCCTTCTTTATGCGCAGTTCAGCAGCGAACATCCCAGTCAATATGCGCCTTGCGCACAAGCTCGGCTTGCAAGAAGAAACCTATAGCATCTCGATTCCACTCGGCGCGAGCATCAACATGGGCGGTGCTGCAATTACCATCACCATCATGACGCTTGCAACCACGCATACCATGGGCATAGAAGTACATTTTGTCACCGCGCTGCTCTTGTGCTTCCTTGCCACCCTCGGCGCCTGTGGTGCATCTGGCGTTCCGGGCGGTTCATTACTGCTCATACCCATGGCGTGCAGCCTGTTTGGGATTGACGACAGCGTCGCAGCACAAGTCGTTGGCATTGGTTTCATCATTGGCGTCTTGCAAGATAGCGCTGAAACCGCGCTTAACTCCTCGACCGACGTACTTTACACAGCCGCAGCAGACATCGCGGCAAAAAATAAAGCAACTAATAACGCTTAATACACCACCTCAACTGAAGCCGCACTACAACAGTGCGGCTTCATTGCTTCTACAGGATACCTAAATGACAAACAAAAAACTCACTCGCCGCGTCCTCATGGCGAGCCTTATCGGCAGCGCCATTGAATGGTTTGATTACTTCCTCTACGGCACCGTTGCCGCACTCGTATTCAGCGACCTATTCTTCCCCAGCGAAGATCCAGCGGTCGGCACTATGCTTGCCTACCTCTCTTTCGCCTTATCATTCTTTATTCGCCCATTTGGTGGCATTATTTTCAGCCACATTGGCGACAAAATCGGGCGCAAAAAAACGCTGGTTATGACCCTATCATTGATGGGCGGCGCAACTGTGCTCATGGGATTATTGCCAACCTATCAGGCTATCGGCATTGCTGCACCAATCATCATGGTCATCTTGCGCCTGATGCAAGGGCTTGGCATTGGTGGCGAATGGGGTGGCGCGATGTTGCTGGCTGTTGAATACGCACCAGCCGAGAAGCGCGGCTTCTTTGGCAGTATTCCGCAAACTGGCGTCACCATCGGCATGTTGCTTGCCACGCTTGCCCTCACTGTCATGTCACTCTTGCCGGATGACCAATTCATCAGCTGGGGCTGGCGCGTACCGTTTGTACTCAGTGCCGTGCTCGTCTTTGTCGGCCTGTGGATCCGCAAAGGCATCGACGAAACGCCAGCCTTCCGTGAAAACCGCGCCAAAGGCGACATCGCCAAAGTACCACTGTTCGAAACCCTGCGTACCCATCGTCGCGAAGTACTGATTGCCATCGGCGCAAAATTCGTCGAAACCGCGCCGTTTTACATCATGGCGGTATTCATCATCGGCTATGCAACCAAGAATCTGCATTTCACCCGCACCGAAACCTTCAATGCCGTGACGATTGCTGTGATCATCACCACATTCCTCATTCCACTGATGGGTAAATTATCGGACAAAGTCGGGCGTAAACCGGTCTATATCGGCGGCACCCTGATGATGATGGCCTACGCCTTCCCATACTTCTGGCTACTGCAAAGCGGCTCGTTCACCCTGCTGATCGTTGCCACAGTCATCGGCCTCGGCATCATCTGGGCACCGATTACGGCCGTCCTCGGCACCATGTTTTCAGAAATATTCAGCACCAACGTGCGCTACACCGGCATCACCCTCGGCTACCAGATTGGTGCAGCAGTTGCCGGCGGCACCGCGCCGTTGGTCGCAGAATTTCTGCTGCGTGAGTTTGACCAATCCTACGTACCAATCGCTGTATATATCATCTTCACCGGCATTATCTCGCTGATTGCTATTTACGCTGCGAGCCGCCTGCAAAGCAAAAACTTCGATTCATAAGCCCACAAAAAGCCCTGCAATCGCAGGGCTTTTGCTTTATGGTTGAATGGCTGTTTACTCTTTAAGCAATGTCATCGCTGGTAACTTCCTTCAGCGTATTCAAATCGGTTTTGAAATAGCTGTCGTGGACGGAGAAATACGCTGCGACATTCACACCGGTTTCTTCAACTGACTGCTTCCAGCAAGCGCAGAACCATTGCTCGAAAATGCGGCAGCGTTCGAGATGGTATGCGTCGAGCTCATCTTCCGCGTCGTCATCAAAATCATCGCTTTCTTCAAATGCGACCACGGCATCCCAAATGGGTTCCGGCATAAAGGCCGTCCATTCGCTGTCGGCATTGGCTTTACTGGCGACGGCTTTGGGTAGCGTTTCTACTTCGCTGATACGTTCTGCACCTTTACCCATCGCGCAAAAGGCCACATCGAGGTATTCGTAATCGTATTCAAAATGGAAATAGCTGACGTCATCACGGCTTTTGCCATCAATATAGGTGATGCCGCTATCGAGCAACAACGGCTTAAGGTCGGCAACCATTTGCGCAGTTGCGCTGTCGAGATAGGTTTGCAGTTCTTTGTTCAACTCAGCAAGATTCATGGTCATCCCCCTAATTAGCCAGCCCTTGTAATGCACCGCTGTTCCCACCTGCAGCACTGCTGGTTGTTGCAATTGGCTGCACGCCGTATTCATTCAGCCCGCCGCCCATCGCAATATAGATATCGACGAGGTTGTTGAGCATGTTGAGTTTGGTGCCGAGTAAGCCTTGTGCGCTGCCGTAGCTTTCGCGCTGCGAGTCGAGCAGATCAAGCGCACTCGATACGCCGTTTTCAAAGCGCACATTTTCCAGACGCAGGCGTTCGGATACGGCGTGATTGCCGCGCTGCTGTGCTTCGTATTGCTCAGCGAGGCTTTGCCGTGCAAACAGCGCATCAGCAACGTCAGTAAACGCCGATTGCACGGTTTGCTGGTAATCCTCAACCAGTATTTGCTGCTGCAATTCGTTGATTTTCAGGTTCGCCTGGCGACGACCACCATCAAATATCGGCAGATTGATTTTTGGCGCAAACGACCACATCAGGTTGCCGCCATCAAACAGATTGCCGAGTTCGGTACTGGCAAATCCGGCGTTACCGGTGAGGGTAATCGACGGATAAAATGCCGCACGGGCGGCGGCGATATCGGCATTGGCGGCTTTAAGCTGGTATTCGGCTTCGCGGATATCCGGGCGGTTGGCGAGTACAGCAGACGGTATATTGGCCGGTGTGCGAATGTCGGCAAATTGTTCATCGAGTGCGGTAGCGGGCGGCAGCTGCATCGCCGATACCGGCTGACCAATCAGCAAACTCAAGGCGTTGAGCGCTTGCTTGGCATTGCGCTTTTGTGCGGCATAGTCCGCTTTGGCGGTTTCAATCTGGCTTTCAACCCCACGCAAGGCAATCGCAGAAATCACGCCGGCGTCATATTGCAGCTTGGCGAGGCGCAGGCTTTCTTCACGCGATTTATAGACTTTTTCCGACAACGCCATCAGCTCTTGTGCGATACGCGCTTGATAGTACGTCTTGGCGACAGCCGAGATAATCGACAGTTGCGCGGCATCGTGTGCTTCGCGGGTCGCAAAATAGCGGTTCAGCGCGGCTTCACTCATCGCTTGTACACGGCCAAAGAAATCGAGTTCATAGCCGGAAATGCCGAGCCCGACCTGATAGTTTTCGCTGATGGTCGAGCGCCCCAGCGGGCTGAGGTCGCGCGCACTGCGGCTGCGCTGCATACCGCCGTTGCTACCGACTGTCGGCAGCAGGTTGGCGTAGGTGATGCCGTGCTGTGCTTGCACGATCTGCGTGTTCAATGCCGCTTTGCGCAAGTCGTGGTTGTTTTTCAGTGCCGATTCGATGAATGCCTGCAAGCGCGGATCGCGAAAGTATTCGCGCCAGCCGAGTGCAGCGGCGGTAACGCCGCTGTCACCCTGCTGCTCGCTGAGCGACGCATCTATCCAGCGTTCGCTGAATGGCACATCCGGCTGCTGGTACGGGGTCATGGTCGAACATGCGCCGAGGAAAATCGCCAGCGGCAATACGGCAAGACGCATTGAACGGGGTTTGGTTATGTGCATGTTATTTCTCCTCGACGGGCGCAGGTAATTGCGCTTGATGTGGTTGTTTGCCTTTGAACATCTTACGAACGACAACGTAAAAAATCGGCACCAGAATGATGGACAACAGTGTACCAATCGCCATGCCCGAAAGCACGCTTGTTCCGATTGCACGCTGGCTCGCCGAGCTTGCGCCGGTTGCGAAGAACAGCGGTATAACGCCCGCGATAAACGCAATCGAGGTCATGATGATCGGGCGGAAGCGCAGATGCGCGGCGGTCAGTGCGGCGGCAACACGGCTACGCCCTTCAGCCTGCAAATCCTTGGCAAACTCGATAATCAGAATTGCGTTTTTCGCCGACAGACCCATCACGGTAATCAGGCCAACCTGAAAATAGATGTCGTTGTCCATACCGCGTAGCCAGTTGCCCAGCACCACGCCGAGGAAGCCCAGCGGGATAACCAGCAGAACCGCAAACGGTATCGACCAGCTTTCGTACAATGCGGCAAGGCAGAGGAAAATCGCCAGCACCGAGAACGCGTACAGAATTGTCGATTGCGCACCGGCGCGTTGCTCCTCAAGCGATTTTCCGGTCCATTCCAGCGCAAAGCCCGGCGGCAATTGTGCAGCAAGCTGCTCCATTTCTGCCATCGCCGCGCCACTGCTCAATCCCGGCGCGGCACTGCCGGACAGTGCCATCGACGGATAACCGTTGTAACGGCTGAGCTGCATCGGGCCATCGACCCACGACATCGTCGCCACACTACCCAGCAAGACCAACTGGCCGCTGTTGTTTGGTACCGTCAGAGCCATCACGTCTTCCGGCTGCATCCGCGCTTTGGCATCGGCCTGCACCACAACGCGCTGCATACGCCCCTGATTGGGGAAGTCGCTAACATAGCTTGAGCCGAGATAGGCGGACAAGGTTTGTGCAATTGCCGCAAGCGAGACACCTTGAGTCGCTGCTGCGTCGCGGTCGATGTTGATTTCGAGCTGCGGCGCATCTTCCAGACCACTCGGGCGCACCTGAGTCAGCTTCGGGCTTTGCGACGCCATACCAAGCAGCATGTTGCGCGCCTGTACCAGCGCTTTGTGATCCTGCCCGTTACGCGCTTCGAGGCGCACGTTAAAGCCGCCCGCGCCGCCGAGTTCAGGCAAGGCCGGCAGGTTGATGACAAACACCATCGCCTCATGAATACCGCCATACAACATACCGTTCAGGCGTTGCGACAACGAGTCGGCATCTTCACCGTCAGCCGCGCGCTCGCTCCAGTCTTTCAGGGTAATGAAGGCCAGCCCCATGTTCTGCCCACTGCCGGAAAAGCTGAAGCCTTCGATACTCACCATGTCCGCGACTTCTTTTTGCGACAGGACAATCTGCTCGGCCTGACGCATCACTTCATCGGTACGCTCAGCGGTTGCACCGGAAGGCAACTGCATACTCAGCACCAATGCTCCCTGATCTTCAGAAGGCAGGAAGCCGCCAGGCAATTGCGAGAATACCCACAGGCTGCCTGCCGTCAACGCGGCAAACACCGCCATCATGAAATAGCTACGGCGAATCAGCTTGGTCAAAAAGCGCTCGTAGCCTTTGGTTGTGCGCTTTACCCCACGGTTAAACAGACCAAAAAAGCCTTTTTTCTCCTCGTGCTTGGGCGGCTTGAGGAACGTCGCACACAAAGCAGGCGTCAGTGACAGCGCCATGAATGCAGAAAAGCCGATCGCAGCTGCCATGACCAGCGCAAACTGGCGGTAAATGTTACCGGTCGCACCGGGGAAGAACGCCAACGGCACAAACACTGAAATCAACACCACGGTAATACCGATCACCGCGCCGGAAATCTGCCCCATGCCTTTCATCGCTGCGTCAAATGGCGACAGCTTTTCTTCCTCCATCAGGCGCTCGACGTTCTCGACCACGACAATCGCGTCATCGACGACGATACCAATGACCAGCACCATCGCAAACATCGTCAGTACGTTGATCGACATACCGAGCGGAATCATCAGCGCCACCGCACCAAGCAGGGAAATCGGCACGACAATCGTCGGGATGATGGTGTAGCGGATGTTCTGCAAGAACAGATACATGACGATAAACACCAGTGCAATCGCCTCGATCAGGGTATGAAATACCTTTTCAATCGAAATATCGACGAACTTCGAGCTGTCGTAAGGAATGCTCCAGCCCATGCCGTTCGGGAAATACTTTTCCAGTTCGGCCATTTTCTCGTGAATACCTTCGGCAGCCGAAACCGCATTACCGCCGGTCGCCAATTGCACGCCAAGGCCCACTGCCGGCTTGCCGTTAACATACGCCGATGTTGCGTATTGCTGGCGCCCCAGCTCAATACGCGCCACGTCGCGCAAACGTACGGTTGCGCCGCCCAACTCACTGCGCAGGACGATATTGCCAAAGCCCTCGGTAGAGGAAATTTGCCCCGGCACGGTCAAGGAAGCGGTGTATGTCTGATCATTCACAGCCGGCAACTCACCGATACTGCCCGCCGGAATCTGCGTATTCTGGCTTTGGATTGCTTGATTGATGTCGCCGATATTGAGCCCAAAGCCTCGCATCTTTTCAGGATCAACCCAGATACGCATCGCACGCTCAGAGCCAAACACCTGCACGGTACCAACGCCATCAACGCGCTGCAATTCCGGCTGGATATTGCGCACCGCGTAATCGCTGACTTCATCAATACTCAGCGGCGAACCTTCTTCCGCATAGAGCATGGTAAAGAGCAAAAAGTTCGACTGCGACTTGCTCACCGTCACACCGTTGCGGCGCACCACTTCAGGCAGGCGCGGCTCGGCACGTGCGAGGCGGTTCTGCACGTCAACTTGTGCAATATTCGAATCAGTACCACTTTTAAACGTCATCGACAGCGAGCCGCTGCCATTGGCATTGGCCGAGGATTCCATGTAATCGAGCCCTTCGATGCCGTTCATCTCACGCTCAATGACGGTCAGCACTGCGTCCTGATGCACCTGCGCAGTTGCGCCGGGATAAAATGTACTCACCGAAATCTTGGTCGCACCAACGCTCGGATATTGCTCAACGGGTAACTGCGTCAGCGACACCGCACCGGCAATAATGATAAAAATCGCCACTACCCATGCAAAGATGGGTCGTCTGATAAAAAACTTGGCCATAAAACTTCCCTATTGTGCGCTGTCAGCAGATGGTTGTGCAGCCTTTGCATCGGCTTTTGCACCCGCTTTTGCATCGGCTTTTGCACCCGCTTTTTCATCGGGGGCAGCTTGCCCGCCAGCAGCATTTGCAGCATTGCCCTCGCCCTGCCACGGCACAGGATTGACCTTGGTCGCACCGCGCAATCCCATTTGCCCATCGACAATAATCGTATCGCCTGCGTTCAGGCCGCTGGTCACGACCCAGCGATTGCCCTGCGCCTGCTCAATCGAGACCATACGCGGCGCAAAAGTATTGTCCTCATTAACGACTAACACTGTATTGCCACGATCTCCACGCGTCACTGCCTGCTGCGGCACTAAAAATGCCTGCTCAAGCTGAGCAGTCGGCAATTTCACCCGCACATATAACCCCGGCAACAGCAAATCATCAGGATTGGGCACTTCCGCCTGAATCGTAATCTCGCCAGTCGATGGATCGACCGTCTGATCGGAAAACAATAACTTGCCCTGCTGCGGATACGGCGTACCATCGTCGAGCAGAATATCGACTGCCAGCTGATCCGGCGCTTGTTGCACGCTGCCATCAGCCAGTGCACGCTTGAGCATCATCACCTTGCTCGCCGACTGCGAAATCGTCACATTAAGCGGATTGGTTTGCTGGATACGCGCCAACTCTGTACCTTGTGCAGCTGAGACCAGAGAACCCTCTGTCACCAGTGCCTTACCGATGCGCCCATCAATTGGCGCAGTGACATCAGCATAGTCAAGACGAATTTGCGCCTGATGAATCGCGGCTTGCGCTGCATTAATATTGGCTTGTGCAACCTGCTCTTCCGAACGCGCCTGCTCGTATTGCTGGCGCGAAATCGCCTTGGCTTTGACCAGCGGCGCATAGCGTTGCACCGTCGAGCGAGCCATATTACGTGATGCGACGGCCTGTGCCTTCTGCGCTTCAGCTGAAGCCAATGCTGCGCGGTACATATCATCGTCTATTTTATAAAGCAGATCACCAACCTTAACCTTCGCACCTTCACGGAACACACGCTGCTCGACGATACCATCGACCCGTGCACGCACCACAGCCTCACGAGACGCCTCGAGGCGACCCGGTAAATTTTCGTACAACGTAATCGCTTGTGGCTCGACTTTAACCACACCAACCTTGGGCGGCGGCATCTGTTGAGCGGCTGGCTGAGCCGGCTGTGCTTCCTGCCCACCGGCTTCGTTATTCTTTTCATCATTGCAACCCGCCAGCAGCACAATGGCTAACAGTGCACCCAGCGCATTACCTACCCATTTCCGATTCATAACAACTCCATTTCTATCGGTATCTCAGCATGAACAAAAGATTACCCAATCAAAACCAAAAAGCAACATAATCAGCAACATATGCACCGCAATGCAGGCACAGACAAGCCACCAACCATAATTGAATGTCGCTATTATACATACATTCATGGATGTATGTTGCATTTTATTTTGTTATACTAGCCGCCGAAAGGTCAGCACAGCTGTAAGATAAGGTACTTAAAATATCGCTTTCAGCTCTGACCTATCCTGAATAAAACACCATCGCAGCACTGCACAAAAGTTGCCATCTTCAAGGAGAACACTATGCGCCGAACCAAAGCCGAAGCCGAGCAAACCCGTCAGGATCTCCTCGAAGCAGCACTCAAGCTTTTTGACGAACAAGGCTACGAAAAAACCACCCTTGCCGACATTGCAAAAGCTGCAGGTGTGACACGCGGCGCGTTCTACTGGCATTTTAAAAACAAAAGCGAACTATTTAACGAACTCTCGGAAAGGCACATCGCCAACTTCCGTGAGCAATTAAATACCATCGTCAATCAAGTCAACACATGGGATCATCTCGCCGAAATTCTCATCAATTTCCTTACTGAACTACAAACCAGCCCAGATAAGAGCCGATTCAGTCGTATTGTGCAAAGTGAGCCGCTACACCCCGATATTCAGGCTATTTTCGTCAACTATCGCGACATGTGGACGAATGCTATTGCTGTTGCCATCAAAAACAGCAGCGAACGCGGTGAAATTCAGGTAGATATTGACCCACAATGGGCACAAATCCACCTCGGCGTTACCCTAAGCGGCATCATCGACCACCTAATGTGCCCTAAAAGACCCGGCGCTCCCGTGCTCAATACCTACATACCAAGCATTATTCACAGCACCATCGCCATGATCCGCGATGGACGGCAAGTGCAATAATTGATCGCTAAACCTGCTGCTTAAGGGTTTAGCGATCAATGGCGAAATAAATCGTCAAAGTTAAAATTTACATTTGTATTCATCTCGTTATATTCCGTTTTATTAGGTATCACAGCTGGCACGCTGCGAAGACCCAACACACAAATCATAATAACTAACTCTTGCCTCTGACTCGTATCCCCATCGGCATCCAGCAACATCTTCACCTTATTACTCAATACCTTGATTAATAATATGGTGCGATATTTGCAACTATTAATCCATGGTGATAATCTTCATATAAAGTTATTATAAGTTAATAATTAACATCAGGAGTCACTATGGAAAGCACACAAGCTGAACGTATCCTCGCCAACCCGACTTTCCAGCGCATGGCGCGCAAAAAAGCCACTCTGGGTTGGACGTTTACCGCACTCATGCTCATCGTTTATTTTTCTTATATCGGCTATATCGGCATCAGCCCTGAGACATTTGCGGCATCAGTTAGCCCCGGTAGCATCACAACATGGGGTATTTATGCCGGTTTGTTTGTCATTTTCTTCGCCATTGCCATCACCGGCATATATGTATACAAGGCCAACGGCGAGTTCGACCGCCTGACCCGCGAAGCCATCCGCGAAACGGAGGATTTATCATGAGCAAACTGTTACTCACCATCGCAGCCACATTCGCTGCCAATGCAGCATTAGCTGATGCCATCACTGGCGAAGTCAAAAAGCAGCCGCTAAACGTTGCGGCAATTGTGATGTTTTTCTTGTTCGTCGCCGCTACGCTGTACATCACTTATTGGGCATCAAAAAAGAACCAGACAGCCAGTGACTTCTATACCGCAGGTGGAGGTATTTCCGGCTTTAAAAATGGCTTGGCCATCGCTGGCGACTATATGTCTGCAGCATCATTTCTCGGCATTTCTGCACTGGTATTCACCTCTGGCTACGACGGCTTGATCTACTCAACCGGCTTCCTTGTCGGCTGGCCAATTGTCTTGTTCCTGATCGCCGAACGCCTCCGTAACCTTGGGCAATATACCTTCGCTGACGTTGCCTCCTACCGCTTTTCGCAAACACCAGTACGCATTTTTGCTGCATCCGGTACGCTAATTGTGGTGCTGCTCTACCTCATTGCGCAGATCGTCGGTGCAGGTAAGCTGATCCAGCTTCTGTTTGGTATGCAATACCTTTGGGCAGTTGCCATCGTCGGTACGCTGATGGTGCTCTATGTATTGTTTGGTGGCATGCTCGCAACCACTTGGGTACAAATGATCAAAGCCGTATTGCTGCTTTCTGGCGCAACATTCATGGCGATTATGGTCATGTACATGGTCGGCTTCAGCCCGGAAGAGATGTTCCGTCAGGCAACTGAAATCCACGACAAAGGCACAGCCATCATGGCACCAGGCGGGCTCGTATCCAACCCGATTGATGCCATATCGCTTGGGCTTGCCCTAATGCTCGGCACCGCCGGCTTACCGCACATCCTAATGCGCTTTTTCACTGTGCCAGATGCAAAAGAAGCGCGTAAGTCCGTCTTCGTTGCCACCGGCTTTATCGGCTACTTCTACATCCTGACGTTCATCATTGGCTTCGGCGCGATCATGCTCGTCACCAAAGATAACCCACACTTTTTCACCCCGGTTATTTCTGGTGAAACCACTGTTTATGAAATGATCGGCGGCAACAATATGGCGGCAATCCACCTTTCTGAAGCAGTCGGCGGCAACTTGTTCCTCGGCTTTATTTCAGCCGTGGCTTTCGCCACCATCCTCGCCGTGGTCGCGGGTTTGACGCTCTCTGGTGCATCAGCCGTCAGTCACGATCTCTATGCCTCCGTCATTAAAAAAGGCAAGGCTACGCAAAAAGAAGAGCTGCGCGTTTCACGCATCACCGTACTTTTCCTCGGTGTAATCGCCATCATTCTTGGTATCGCCTTTGAAAAGCAAAATATCGCCTTCATGGTTGGCTTGGCATTCGCCGTTGCCGCATCAGCAAACTTCCCGATTCTGTTCCTCTCTATGTTCTGGAAAGGACTGACAACACGCGGGGCCGTGGTCGGTGGTTTCGCGGGTTTGATTACAGCAGCAGTACTGATCGTGCTCGGCCCGACTGTATGGGTTGCGGTTATGCATCACGACGCTGCTATCTTCCCATATAAAAACCCGGCGCTGTTCTCAATCCCGACCGCATTCATTGTTGCTTGGATTGTCTCGATCAGCGATAAATCTGCCCGTGCTGAAATTGACCGAGCCGCCTTCGAAGCGCAATACGTGCGCTCAATGACTGGCCTTGGCGCAAGCAAAGCCAGCGATCACTAACTTTTAATAACGTCCTAATGAGAAGCCTGCCATGCGCAGGCTTTTCTTTTGCATGATGATCATTTCTTTTACAATGAAAAGCATTTATTGCATGAAGGACAACACATGAAGAAGACGATCCTCACTATCGCGGTACTCTACGGCGTTGCTGCACTTGGCGCACCTTACTTCGTCGGCGATCAAATTGAAAAAAATGCGCAGCAATTTTTTCAAAACAGCCGCCAACAGCAGCAGCTTGCTGAGCAAGGTATCGAGTTAAGCCTGAAGCAATACGACAAAGGCTATTTTTCTTCAACTGCTGACATCCACATGACAGCCAGCGACATCATAACTGGCGAAGTCTATTACGATGGCGATTTCAAAGCTGATATTAAGCATGCTCCATTGAGCCTTTCGGGGCTAAATGCCGCGAACATCCATGCTACGGGCACAAGCAAGCCTAGTGGCTCAGTTGGTGATCACGTTCCTGAAGATTTCATCACTCTAGATGCACGCCAAAGCTTAATTGACTTGATTAGTGGCAAACGCAACATCCATACCGATCTTGCACTTTCTGCGGTTAAGACCCGTATTGAAGATGACACAGATATGGACTTCCAAGGCTTAAACGCACACTTTACCGCTTCAGCATCCAATACTGAGTGGGAAGACGTCAAAATCGAGTTTGTGGGCTTAAAGTTTGCCTCCAATGAACAAGAAGCAGACGTCAGCATCAAACCATTCACGATAAACACCGAGACTAAAAGCGATACAGAAGTAGACGTTAAGCTCGATAAACTGGACGTGGTATTTAATAACCATCAAGACAATCTCTACATCACTTTGACTATGAACGATTTTGTTGAAAGTGTTTCAGTATTGCGTATGAACGACGATGGCTCACTCTACCTCCCTTCACATATTGGCCTTAGCTTTAGCAATTTAACGTTAAATAGCAAAGAAGATAGTCAAACTGGTGAACTGCATATTGAGGACGGTGATTTCCGCCTCGGTTTCACTCCTACTGAAGGTGATGACTATGCCTTAAACGTAAAACTTAAAGCCACGCCAAAACTCAGTGGTTTCTTTGCAGAAGAAACACCGCTACAACCCCAAAATATTGATATCAATGCTCAGATTGCACCATTCACAGAGGATTATCTGCGTATAAAGCTGCAAGAAATTTACAATGAGGTCAGCCGTAACCCAGGCATGGCATCAAATATCATTGGCAGCGCACTATTTCCCATGATTCAAGAAAATGCCTTCCAGCAAGATATGACGACGAAGATCAATGCCAGCATCGATGGACAGTCCGGCAAATTAATGACCGCTGACGGCGAAATTCATGAATACTTGAAGAAAGATAGCGATATCATGAACATGATGTTTGATCAGCGCAAAATCCCACAATACTTGCATGGCACCAAGCTCAATATTTTTGCCAGCGAACAATTCCTAAACCAAACAGGGCTGGGCGCTGAGTTAGGCTACGCACAGGCTTCACTCATTGATGCCGAGGGTAACTTGAAACTTGATTTGAGCATCACTGATGATCAGGTCCTGCTTAATGGGCAGCCTGCGCCATTCTAAAATGCTACTTCACCATAACCCAAGAGGTCGCTGATACAATTTAGCGACCTTTTTCTATCAAATAACAGGGCACCATGAAAAAATCCTTACTCACCGGCGTATTAATCATTATCGCCATTTTGGCCATCTTGCCATTTTGGGCCGGATACAAAGCCCAATCCCAGATTGAGCAGCAGCTCGCCAGCTTCAACCAGCGCATCACCCCCTTTGGCGTACAAATTGAGATTAGCGATTATCAGCGTGGCTATCTCAGCTCGGACTTAAGCATCAATGCACAATTTAATCATGAAAGCAAAAGCAGCATTATCCATATCGAGCACGCGCCATTGACCCTGACCGGGTTAGATATCGCCCGTGCCAGCAGCAATAATCCAGAAGCTCCCACCAATGCTCGCTACAGCATTACCGGACAACTCAATATTGAGCAATCTATCTCCGCATATAATCAATTCCCGGGCGGTAAACTCGCTTGGCAAGGTGCCGCAGCGCACTTTCCCGATACAGGCCACTTACAGCTCGATATTCCTACCATCCACACCACAGACGATGGACTTGATGTGCACATTGCCCCCATCAATCTCAGCGCAGACTTTGAACCACAACAAATCACCGTACAACTTCCTGAGTTCAGCCTCAATATAAGTTCCTACGAGGATGAGACCCTGCTTTATCACTACCAAGGCATCAAAGCCACAGTCCCATTGCACACTATTGGCGAAGAAAAATATCCTCTGAGTATCAACATGCAAGCCGATAGTATCGACTATAACTATGCACCCACAATGCAGCTGCATATTGCGCCTTACCAAGCTGAAGCCGGTTTTTATCCTGACGGTGACCATCACTACGCCTTCCGCTACGCCACGAACCTCGAGAATATCAACCTGAGCCTGGATACATCTTCCGATGTCGATGCCTATGCCACACTCGTACCGAACGCATTTCATACTGACATCAGCATATTCGGCATCAGCACCGACAGCGTAGCCAGCATCGTTAGCTTCGTCACGCATCCATTCAGCCCTGAAGTGCTCAATATGGACAGTATCGAGCGAGACAACTACCTTGCAGATTATTTTGAAAAGGAACTACAACCTGTCTTGAAGCAAAACCTGTTTGATGAAGATATGCGCCTCACTCTGGATATTAATGCTTCCGGCACAGACTATCAGGCAACAGCCAATGCTGAGGGAATCGAACATATTCATAATGACGAAGAACTTGATGCCTCACAAAATAGCGTACAGTCTGACAACCTCCTCTTCGATGGCAGCCACGCCAATATCAGCATCAGCGCCAGACTGTTCGATAACCCTATTATTCAGGATCTGGGCATCACACCATCTGAGCTCCAACTCAGTGAATACGGCCAAACCTATCAGTTAAATGCTGAAATCCGCGATGGCACGACCTACATCAACGGTGAACCAACAAACTTTTAATATGGCACATACTCAACATCAAATCGCCATCATCGGCGGCGGCGCAGCAGGTAGCTACTGCGCCA
The DNA here is from genome assembly GCA_019218315.1 of Cardiobacteriaceae bacterium TAE3-ERU3. Classification (NCBI taxonomy): domain Bacteria; kingdom Pseudomonadati; phylum Pseudomonadota; class Gammaproteobacteria; order Cardiobacteriales; family Cardiobacteriaceae; species Cardiobacteriaceae bacterium TAE3-ERU3. The sequence goes on from JAHUUI010000001.1 coordinate 280,645, forward strand.
TCCATGCCGCCGCGCGCGGATTAGACGTTGCTGTCATCGATCAGAATCCGGATATCGGTGCCAAAATCCGCGTCTCTGGTGGTGGTCGCTGCAACGTCACCAATCTTTACATCAGCCCCGAAGCCTATCTCTCGCAAAATCCGCGCTTCTGCCATTCAGCACTTGCGCGCCATACACAATGGGATTTTCTCGACTGGTTCACTCGCGCCGGACTCACCCATCATGAGAAAACCCTCGGCCAGCTATTTTGCGACCAGAAAAGTCGCGGCGTTATAAATGCCCTGCGCAGCCAAATGGACGACAACAGTGTCACTTTTTACGGCGATGCAGCACTTGACCGCCTCACTCAGAACAACGGCGACAGCTTCACCATCCACACAACCCAAGGTAACATCCACGCCGAAAAAATCGTCATTGCCTGCGGCGGCCCTTCATTTGCCAAACTCGGCGGCAGCGACCTTGCCCTGCGCCTCGCCAAGCAATTCAACATCCCCAATATTCCGTTTCGCCCGGCACTCGTGCCACTGACCTTACCTGATGCACCTGCTGTACTCAGCGGCGTCAGCGCCCCCGTTATCACCCGTACCGACAACGCACCGGAATTTCGTGAAAACCTGCTCTTTACCCACCGCGGGCTAAGCGGGCCCGCCATTTTGCAAATATCATCCTACTGGCAAAAAGGTTCAGACATCAGCGTTGATTTTCTTCCTGGGCAAGGTAACATCCTCAGCGCAGCCAAAGTCGCCAACCCACAAGCCACCATCGCTCAAGTGCTCAAGCAACACTTACCCAATGCGCTTGTTCAATACTTGGCACAACACTTCCCAGCCCAACCACTGCAACAGTTCAAAAATGCCGACCTCGCCGCCATTGATGCAAAGCTACACAATTGGCAATACACACCAAATGGCAGCGAAGGCATGAAGAAAGCCGAAGTCTGTACTGGCGGCATCGACACCCGCGCCGTTGATCCGCGCAGTTTTGCCGTCAAAGCCGTACCCAATCTGCACGTCATCGGTGAAGCACTGGATGTCACCGGCTGGCTCGGTGGCTATAACTTCCAGTGGGCATGGTCATCGGCGTGGTGCTGCGCACAAGCTTTGTAACCTATTTCCCCGCGCCAGTACGGGATTGCTTAATATATGTCCAAGCAAAAACACCGGCAATAATCAGCAGCATTAAGCCAATCGCATACTTATCGACCACTTTCAGTACATCGACAACTGCTTCGCCAAAATGATAGCCAAGCCACGCATATAGGCAGATAAACACCAAACTGCCTAAAATATTAGCTGCCAAAAACAGCGGTAAACGCATTCCTGAATAGCCTGCAATGGTATAAACCAGTGGCCCCGGCACACCCGGCGTTGCGGCAAGAAAAGTAAACAGGAACAACAGCCACGGCGGCATCTTTTTCAGCTTTTCTGCCTGTTTTTGCTTGCGTTTACTTCCAGTCATCAGCGCAATCAGGTTATCACCCCAGCGCTTGCCCGCCAGCCACATTGCCCAATCAAATTTAACCCGCCCAATCAGGCCAACCACAATCACCAGCCACAGCGGAAAAGCACCCATACTGGCAAAAGCACCTGATGCGACAACCGACGTCCTTGCCCCATTAATCAGTGCCTGCCACAGTGGGGCATTAGCCAGCATCCACGGACGAAATGGCAATAGCGCCAAATAGATAAATGGAAGGACGAAAACGAGCACGATCAGAACTTTGTCCCACACCGTTGCCTTGCCCTGCCACAGTTGCAAAGCTGATTCTTGATTTTCTGTTGAATGCTGCACGCCCACCCTCTAAAAACAAACACTTGAATAACAAAGGCGCTAATTATATACCAAGCTTAGCGCAATATTCTCATCCCCCGTTAAACAATGCTTTGTTTTAATATTGGTTTTACCTCTCAATAAAATATTTCCCCACGCTATAGGCGAAATGTTACATTTCATACGAAACAGCCCACCTCCAGGCAAAATAATACCCCTGTCTTCCCCCACCTTCACGACGCGATAGCAGCATCAGAAACAGCATCCAATAAAGTTATTTTAAACAACAAAATCAAAACCATATAAAATATTATTCTATTTCTATTCATAACATTATTTATAAACAATCGCTTGCGAAAAAATTCATCCTTGACACATTACCGTAACATTAGGCTATTATTGTCAGCGCTTTATTTCACCCCAAGGAGAAGCATAATGCGTCATCTTTTAGCTCTGAGTATTGGTCTGGCTTGTGCCGGTTCTGCGTTTGCAGTCACTGAAATCGAATGGTGGCACGCAATGGGCGGCGAAACTGAGGACAGCCTGAATAAAATCGTTGACGACTTCAACGCATCACAAAGTGATTACAAGGTTAAAGCAGTCAATAAAGGTAGCTATCCTGAGACTATGACCGCCGCGATTTCTGCATTCCGTGCCAAGCAGCAGCCAGAAATTGTTCAGGTCTATGAAGTTGGTACCGGTACGATGATGGCAGCTGATGGCGCAGTCTACCCCGTAGAAGACCTGATGAAAGAGCACGGCAAAGCGCTTGACCACGACCGCTTCCTGCCAGCAGTAATCAGTTACTACCAAACACCTGAAGGCAAGCTGCTTTCAATGCCGTTCAACAGCTCATCACCAGTCATGTGGTATAACCGCGATGCGCTCAAAAAAGCAGGTATTGCTGAAGCTCCTAAAACTTGGGGCGAGCTCGAAGAAGCTGGTAAGAAATTACGCGAAGCTGGCTACGAGTGCGGTTATTCCGTCGGCTATCCATCATGGGTTCTGATCGAAAACTACAGCGCGTGGAACAACATCCCACTCAGCACACAAGAGAACGGCTTCAAAGGCACTGATGCAGTCCTTGAATTCAATAACGACCACGTTAAAAACCGCCTGCAGAAGATTAAAGACGGCGGCAACTTCGAATACGGCGGCCGTGCTGGCGACAGCCTGCCACTGTTTATCAACCAGAAGTGCCCAATCTGGATGAACTCTTCTGCTTACTACGGCTCAATGGTTGGTCAGGCAGATTTCGATTTCGCACAAGCAATGCTTCCGTATGACGAAGAAGTCGTATCTGAGCCACAAAACTCTATCATCGGTGGCGCATCACTGTGGGTACTGCAGGGCCACACCCCTGAAGAGTACGAAGCAACCGCAGCATTCCTTGATTTCCTCTCTCAGCCTGAAATGCAAGCTCGCTGGCACCAAGAAACTGGCTACGTGCCAATCACTACTGCGGCTTACGAGCTGTCTAAAGAGCAGGGCTTCTACGATGAAAACCCAGGTACAGACACTGCAATTCACCAGCTTAGCCTGAACCAGCCTACGCCTAACTCACGTGGCCTGCGCTTTGGTAACTTCGTGCAAATCCGCGACATCATCGATGGCGAGATGGAAAACATCTGGAATGGCAACAAAGATGCTAGCGCAGCAATGGATGACGCTGCCAAAGCGGCAAATAACCAACTCCGCCAGTTCGAACGCGCCAACAAAAAATAAGCGCGCTTGACATTAAGCAACCATTCATTAATGATTGCACACAAATCACGCGGGGTGCATTATGCGCCCCGCTTGCTTGTTCAGTGACTTTCGTTTGTGCATCTCCCATGCACAGACGAAAGTAACCGACTAAACCCGCCCAGTCAGGAAAACGACTTCATGATTAAACGCGTTCACTTCAGCCGCCCGATACTGCCGTATCTCCTGCTCGCACCGCAGGTCATCATCACTCTGATTTTCTTTATCTGGCCGGCCTTTCAGGCAATAAAAGGCTCCATGTACCTCGAAGACCCATTCGGTCTTTCCAGCCAATTTGTCGGGCTTGAACACTTCCGTACCCTGTGGGAAGACGAATCTTATCGCAGCAGTTTCGGGCGTACGTTCTTCTTTGCCTTTACCGTTGCCGCCTCATCTATGCTGATCGCGCTCATCCTTGCCGCAGCAGCCGACTATCTGATGAAGCGCAGCCGCTTTTACCGCTCATTCCTGATTATCCCTTACGCAGTTGCGCCAGTTCTCGCCGGCTCGCTGTGGATGTTCTTGTTTAACCCGACCATCGGTATCATCGCCAACTTCCTGCATGATATTGGTATCTACTGGAACTACCGCCTAAGTGGTGGCCAGGCAATGGCGCTCATCATCATTGCCGCCTCGTGGAACATGATCAGCTACAACTTCCTGTTCTTTATCGCCGGTATGCAAGCCATTCCACGCTCATTAATAGAAGCAGCCGCAATCGATGGTGCAGGCCCGGTACGCCGTTTCTTCAGCATCATCTTCCCGCTGCTCTCGCCAACCACATTCTTCTTGCTGGTCATGAACGTTGTATACGCTTTCTTCGATACTTTCGGTATCGTCCACGCAGTCACCGGTGGCGGCCCCGGCGATGCCACCGAAATCCTCGTGTACAAAGTCTATAAAGACGGCTTTGAAGGCATGAACTACGGCTTCTCGGCCGCCCAGTCTGTGGTGCTGATCGTTATCGTCGTCACCCTCACCGTCTTCCAGTTCAAGTTTATTGAACGCAAAGTATCCTACGCATAAGGCATCCTCATGGTAGAAAATAGACCCATCACAAAAATCGGCGCTCATCTCATCATGATTTTCGGCGTCCTCGCCATCATGTTCCCTGTATGGATGATGCTCGTCGCCGCCAGCCACGACAACGCACGCCTCCTCATCACACCACTGCCACTTTTACCCGGCGATCAGCTATGGGATAACCTTATGCGCCTGTGGGAAGGCAACTATTCCGGCCCACCGGTTTTCCGCGCGATGTTCAACTCACTCGTCATGGCGCTCGGCATCACTATTGGCAAAATCATCATCTGCCTGATGTCTGCCTATGCCATCGTCTACTTCCGCTTCCCGCTGCGCAGCTTCTTTTTCTGGCTGATTTTCATCACCTTAATGCTGCCGGTTGAAGTACGCATTGTGCCAACATTTGAAGTTGTCGCATCAATGAACTTGCTCAACAGCTACGCCGGCTTGATTCTGCCACTGATTGCCTCCGCAACAGCGACATTCCTGTTCCGGCAAACCTTCCTCACCATCCCCGAGGAAATGCTAGAAGCGGCACGTATCGACGGCGCAGGCCCGATCCGCTTTTTCTTCGACATTCTGATCCCACTATCGCGCACCAACATCGCCGCGCTATTCGTCATCCTATTCATCTATGGCTGGAACCAATACCTCTGGCCACTCATCATCACGACAGAAGGCGACATGAGCACCATCGTCATGAGCATTAAAAACATGCTCTCCGGTATCGAGCAGCTCCCGCAGTGGAACATCGTCATGCTCGTTGCCCTACTTGGCATGCTACCGCCGACCCTCGTCGTCATCCTCATGCAAAAAGCATTCGTAAAAGGACTCACGGAGACCGAAAAATAATGGCCACCCTTACTCTAAAACAACTCGGCAAAACCTACGGTAAAGACATTCGTGCCGTCAATAACGTCAATGTGGATATCGCCGACGGCGAATTTATCGTCATCGTCGGCCCGTCCGGCTGCGGCAAATCCACCCTGCTGCGCATGGTCGCCGGCCTCGAAACCATCACCGACGGCGACCTACTCATCGACGGCAAGCGCGTCAACGACCTCGAACCACGTGAACGCGGTATCGCCATGGTCTTCCAGAACTATGCGCTCTACCCACACATGACCAACCGCAAGAACATGGGTTATGGCCTCAAACTCAGTGGTATGAATAAAGACGACATTAACCGCCGCGTCGAAAGCGTTGCTGAAAAACTGCAGCTCACCCCTTTCCTCGACCGCAAACCCGCTCACCTCTCCGGCGGCCAGCGCCAGCGTGTTGCCATGGGGCGCGCCATCGTCCGTGAGCCAAAAGTCTTCCTCTTTGATGAGCCTCTCTCTAACCTCGACGCCAAACTTCGCGTCGATATGCGCAAGCAAATCAAGCAACTGCAGCGTGAACTCGGCACCACCAGCCTGTACGTCACCCATGACCAAGTCGAAGCCATGACCATGGCCGACCGCCTCATCGTGCTTAAGGACGGCGAAGTACAGCAAATTGGCGCACCGATGACGCTTTACAACCAGCCAGCCAACCGCTTCGTTGCGCAATTTATCGGCTCACCATCGATGAACCTGATTGATGGCGTGCGTATCGAAGATGGCACTATGCGCTTATCTGGCACCAACTGCCGCGCACCTGGCGAACTGCCAAACGGGGATTTCACCCTCGGCATCCGCCCAGAGCACATCCAGATCACCAACGACCCACAAGACCTCGCCATGACTGTGGACATCATCGAGCATCTTGGTGGCGTCAGCCTACTGCACGGCCGCCTAATGGACGGCAACGATGACGGTATCGACCCAATCCCCGTCCCGGACGAAGAAAAAGGCCGCACTACCGACTTCATCGTACAAACAGCAGATGCAACCCACATCAACGAGACTGATATCATTCATATCCGCCTCGACCCCGCTCACCTGCATCTCTTTGATGCACAAAGCGGCGAGCGCCTCGATACTGCTGTATCGCCAACATAACCCAACCCATCGTCCTTGCTTATCTAACACCGGATAGGCAAGGCGATATATTCATTTGGAAACACTGATTAACCGCCTGCGCAGCTCAATTACTGCGTTGCGGGCTCCCACGATAAAACACTATCGTGTTTTTCGTGGGTACCCGTTGTGCGCTACTCGCTCGCCTATCTATTTGATATGTCTTCGCTCGCTACGTTGGGCCCCCATGATAAAACGCTACCGTGTTTTTCATGGGAGCCCGTTGCTACGCCTTGTACTTGAACTTGCTCGGCTAGTTAATCAGCGCTTCCATTTATATATAGCTGTCGGTTACGACACATCAAAACAGGCCATTGTTCTTGTTTCTATTTTTTGGCTACTCTGCGGCTGTTTTTCTGGAATTAGACTGTAAGTATCCTGTACACTCTGCCCATACCCATCCGTGGAATATCTCATGGCAGAAAAAAGCAAACACTATCAGGACGACGGCCTGCATTCTTCACTAAAAACCATCCTTCATTCCAAGCGCGCCAATATCTTCTACCTTGAGCACTGCCGCGTGATGCAAAAAGACGGGCGTGTGCTCTACCTCACCGAAGCCCGCGATGAAAACCAGTTCTGGAACATCCCCATCGCCAACACCACCTGCATCCTGCTCGGCACTGGCACATCCATCACCCAAGCAGCAATGCGCATGCTCGCTGCTGCTGGCGTATTGGTTGGCTTTTGCGGCGGCGGAGGCACGCCGTTACTGATGGCAAACGAAGTTGAATGGCTGACCCCGCAAAGCGAATACCGTCCCACCGAATACTTGCAAGGCTGGCTAAGCTGGTGGTTCGACGACAGCGCCCGCCTGCGCGCCGCCAAAGCGTTTCAGCAAGTGCGCATCGATTACCTGCGCAAAGTATGGACGCGCAGCCGCGACCTGAACAGCTACGGCTTTAACGCCAATGATGATCCCATCCGCAGCCTGCTCGACCGCCAGCAGCAAGACATCGACACGCAAACCGATGTCAGCCACCTGCTGCAATGCGAAGCACGCCTGACCAAACAACTCTACAAACACGCTGCAACCTGCACCGGACACAGCGGCTTCACCCGCGACCACGACGGCCTCGACCTCGCCAACGGCTTTCTCAACCACGGCAACTACCTCGCCTACGGCCTCGGCGCGACCACTGCATGGGTACTCGGCATCCCACACGGCTTCGCGGTCATGCACGGCAAAACACGGCGCGGCGCGCTGGTCTTCGATATCGCCGACCTGATTAAAGACGCACTCATCCTGCCCTACGCCTTTATCTGCGCCAACGAAGGCGACGACGAACAAACCTTTCGCCAGCAATGCCTCAACGCCTTCACCGAACACAAAGCACTCGACGTGATGTTCGATACCGTCAAAAGCTTGGCATTGGCTAACAAGGAAGCACCGTAATGCTCGTCACCCTCATCAGCCAGTGCGACAAACGCGCCATCAAACGCAGCCAAAAAATCCTCGACGCCTTTGCCAACCGCATCGGCGACCGCACATGGCAAACCGTCATCACTGAAGACGGCCTCACCACCCTGCACAAACAACTGCGCCGCACCGCAACCAAAAACACCGCCGTATCCTGCCACCTGATGCGCAGCCGCTCGCGCACCGACTTGTTGTGGATTGTCGGCAAACGCGAACGCTTCAACCACGTAGGCCACGTCCCCGTCAACCGTACAACCCACAACCTCGCGCACCGTGAATGGGAAAATCAGTGGCAATACGCCGCCCTACTGCAAATCGTCAGTACCCTCGCCGCCCTGTTTCACGACATCGGCAAATGCAACGACGGCTTCCAAGCCAAATTACGCGGGCAAAGTACCCTGCGCGGCGACCCATACCGCCACGAATGGCTGTCCTTGCACCTGTTTGCCATCCTCATTGACGGCTGCGACAGTGACACCGCATGGCTCAAGCGCTGCACCGAACCCGAACAACACATCACCCAAGGTGCATGGACACTTGACCCAACCAACCACATCAACATCGCCACATGGCCACCGCTGGCACAATGGATTGGCTGGCTGATTGTCTCGCACCATCGCCTGCCCGGCTACGAATACACCTTTGCCCGCGACAACAATGCACGGCAACAATATCGCCACGACCCGCAGCAACTCTTGCGCCAAACCCTGCGCGACTATTATCAGGACATCCGCGCTGCCGATTATTGGGTACGCAACCCCAATAGCCTCGGCCAGCCCGAATCTGCCGACTTTTGGCGCGGCAGCCACAACATCATGGCCAGCCGCGTATGGCAAAAGACCTTACGCCGCTGGGCGCAAAAAGCCCTCGACCATCCAACCCTGCTCACCATGATGGACGACTTACAACAACAGCAGCGCAGCATGGCCGACCCGTGGCTACTCTACCTGTCGCGCTTGGCGCTGATGGTCGGCGACCACAATTATTCCAGCCTCGCCTACGACGACCCACGCTGCCAACGTTATCAACCCAAGCAACCCTTACCGCTCACCGCCAACACCCTACCCAAAGGCGTACCCGTCAACCTGCGCAATGCGCGCAGCAACATCCGCCAAAGCCTCGAAGAGCATCTACTCGGCGTCGCCGCAATGACCGCTGATTTTGCACGGCTTCTGCCCCAACTCGGCGATGACCTGCCGCGCCTCAGCCGCCACAAAGCACTAAACAAACCCACCGCGCATCCGCGCTTCAAATGGCAAAACAAAGCCTATGAACTCGCACAGCAACACCAGCAAAGCAGTACCGCACACGGCTTTTTCGGCATCAACATGGCCTCGACCGGCTGCGGCAAAACCATCGCCAACGCACGCATCATGTACGGCCTCGCCGACCCCAGGCACGGCGCACGCTTTACCATTGCCCTCGGCCTGCGCGTCCTCACCCTGCAAACCGGCCAAAGCCTGCGCCACCAGCTCAAACTCAACGATGAAAGCCTCGCCATCCTCGTCGGCGGACAAGCGAATACCGCCTTATTCCACATCGACCAAAATGAAAACCACAACGGCAGTGAATCCGCAGATGAACCGGTTGACGGCTGGGTAGACGGCGACATCCTCGACGGCAGCGTCCACAGCGAACGCCTCGGTACGATTATCGCCAGCGACAAAGCCCGCGAATTACTCTTTGCCCCAATCGTCACCTGCACCATCGACCACCTCATCCAAGCCAGCGAAAACCAGCGCGGCGGCCGCCACATCGCCCCGCTGCTGCGCCTGCTATCCAGCGACCTCATCCTCGACGAACCCGACGACTTCGACCAAAACGACCTGCCCGCCCTTGCACACCTCATTCACCTCGCTGGCATCATGGGCAGCCGTATTTTACTGTCCTCGGCTACGATGACCCCAGACATGCTGCAAGGTCTGTTCGACGCATACCACAGCGGCCGCCAATACTGGAACAACAGCCAAGGGCTCGCCGCAGCACAGCCGGTTTGCGCGTGGTTCGACGAATACAGCTGCCGCGCCGAACATTGCAGCGACAACAGTGCCTTTGCCCAAGCACACCAGCAATTCAGCAGCCAACGCGCCTCCCGCCTAGACCAAGCGCCAGTGCGCCGTATCGCCGATATCCTGCCCATCACCAAACCAACCAGCAAACGCACCAAAAAATACTACCAAACCCTCGCCACACAACTGCTAGACGGCATTACCCGCCTGCACCACGACCACCATCAAACCAGTCCGGACGGCAAAACCGTCAGCATCGGCCTCATGCGCATGGCAAACATCCGCCCTCTAAACCAAGTCGCGCTCGCACTGCACGGCAATGGAGACCTGCTACCCGATGACACTGCCCTGCACCTTTGCGTCTATCACGGACGGCAAATCCTCATCCTGCGCAACGACCTCGAACGCACTCTCGACCGCCTGCTCACTCGCAACCCAAAGCATCCCGAAGCCCTGTTCAGCCATCCAGAAATCCGCGAACGCCTGCAAAGCAGCAACGCACAGCATCATATCTTTGTCGTACTGGCCACTGCAGTCGCTGAGATTGGAAGGGATCACGATTATGACTGGGCGCTGGCTGAACCCTCGTCAATGCGTTCCATCATCCAGCTTGCTGGGCGTGTGTGGCGGCACCGACCAGACAAAACCACTACCAAACCCAACATCCTCATCTGGCAGCACAACCACAAAGGTCTGTTAAATGGCGATATCGTCTTCACCAAACCCGGCTTTGAAGACAGCGAACACCGCCTATCAACCCACGACCTCAACCAACTGCTGCGTGACAACGAAAAGCAGCACCTCAATGCCGTACCACGCATTATTCATAGCAGCGATACCAGTACCGACACCTTGAGCAATCTCGAACACCGCGTCATGCACGACCTGCTCAATAATCCCGAACACAATTACGTCAACGCATGGTGGCGTAATCTTGATAACGCACAACGCGCCCTGTGCCACCTACCTGCCATCAGCCCATTCCGCCACCAACACGGCAAAGATGAAGACTGGCTGATGATTCCCAATGACGAAAGTTTTGACGTTTATTCACGCGAGCAAGTCCTGGAAAATGGCTTGAGCGCCAGCGACACCCACAATCTCACCATTCACGCTGAGCCCATACCTGAACACAATAGCCGCATACAACCGTGGCTAGTGCAAGATCTCAACGCCAGCCTTGACCGCCTGCAACCGCACTACCCCAACCTGTCGCGCACCGCGCTTGCCATACGCTTTGCCAGCGTCAGCTTGCCGCAAAAAGAAGGCGAATGGCTATTTCACCCGTGGCTGGGTTTTCACCACAGTAAAGACGATAGGTAAGTTGAATTAAAAAGCCGCCTGTGCGGCGGCGAACAATCTACCTAGTGGCAGTATTTTCTAAGCCAGATATATCTGGAAAACGAATTCTAGCATTCATTTTCTTTTGAGTTGGGTACTAGAATCACAAGATAGCTACAACTTCAATTAATATAAAAATTTCAATCTACCTAGAAGTAGTATGGAGTTGACAAGCTAATTTTACTTATCTAGACTACTCACATCCGCCACTATCGGAACAACTCATGACAGACATCAACGCCGATACCTTCCGCCAAGCCGTCACTGCTTTCCTGCAAGCACAATTCGAGAAAAAATCCGACAAGCAACACAAAGCACTGGATAAAGCCCGCGAGGCTGGCGACAGCGCTGCAATTGCCAATCTTGAAGCTGAAATCGCCGATATCCGCGATAAATACGCCCGTGATAACTGGATGGATGAAGCTGCCAACCGCCTCGCCAAGCAACTTAATTTTGGCACGCATATATCCAAAGGTATTCATCCCGACGCCAAAGGGGACAACGTCACGTTCAGTAACCCACCCGACTTACCCGACACCCTGATTGGCTCACAAACCATCGGTGATTTAATGCTCGATGCCAACGGCAATGCCGCTGCCCTGCCGCTCGCAGCCTTTTTCGATTGGCCGGTCACCGACAGCTTACACATCCGCGATGTCATCCAGCAGCATCCCGAACTCGCCCAACCAGCGCTTGCCGCTGATCAGCAAACCGCAGCCGCCTACTTGCAAATTTTCCAAACCACGTTGTCTGGCGACATGACCGCCCCACAAACCCACGAGCGCAACAAACAAATCCTGTGGCCGGTTGGCAGTCTCGACGAAGACGCTTACCACTGCCTCGTGCCGCTCTACCCGTCTGCACTTACCCACCACGTCAAAAACACCCTCGACGACCTTCGCTGGAGCGACACCAACAAAACCGCACGTAGCAACCGCTACAAAGCCAACGCCGAACAGCAGCCCTATGTCACCCTGGATAACCTCGCCGTACTGCAACTTGGAGGCGCCAAACCACAGAACATCAGCCAACTGATGAGCAAACAGGGCGGGCGTAATTACCTGCTGCCATCCCTACCGCCAACCTATCATAGCGACGGTTATCCTGGTCTAACCCGCAACGGCACCACCTTATTTAACAAATCTCTGTATCGCCATTGTTCGCTACTATTTTGCGGCTTAAGCGAAGTAGTAAAAAACCCGCGCAATAATGTCGATGTGCGTGAATACCGTACCAAACTGGTTGAAAAACTCGTCCTGCGCGTCCTTGATGTTGCCAAGCATCACCGCAACGACCATCCCGCCGGCTGGACACGCCAATTCGAGGAACTCGATGAAATGCAGGTCTTTTGGCTCGATCCGCACCGTGGCACACTGGATGGCGAAAGTGACTACGAGAACCGCGACGAAGAAGACTGGCGAACCCCAATCAAAAAGGATTTTGCCGCATGGGCGGTTGCACGACTGCAAACTCTGTGCAAAGAACAGGCACAGGATTTTGCCGATGCTGAAATCCGTTACTGGCGCAAATTCTTTATCGATGGTATCAACACATTGGCACGTCAAAATGAGGAGGTCTGGACATGAAGCAACCACTACAAGGCTATTTGCTGCTCGACAGCATCCACATTACCTATGCCAACGCCGTATCCAGCCCCTTAACCTATGGTTTTCCTGCCATCACTGGATTTCTCGGTGCGATGCACGCACTAAACCGCAAAACCCGCCAACACCCGGCATTGGCAAATATCACTTTTGACGGCATCGCCGTGGCCTGCCATGAGCACCACATACTCACTAACCAACGCAGTCCCTACGCCGACCACACTTTCAACCAAACCCGTAACCCCATCCTCAAATCAGGCAAAACCGCCGCCATCGTCGAAGAAGGAAAATGCCACATCACCGTATCACTGGTGATTGCCATTGCCGCCGATAGCGACCCCGACGACCATACGCGTAATGAACTCATCAACTGCGTACGCCAACGCCTGTGGCAACAGCGTATCGCTGGCGGCAGCATCACCAGCGACCCGCAGCAAACCCGTATCGAATACATTCCCGCAGCCAAAGCCGACACCATACCAGTCGAACTACTGCCCGCTTATCTACTCATGGACGCCGGTAATGACCTCGCCGACATCACCGCTGAATTGCGCAAAAAGCACCCACAAACTACCCCGCTTGATGCCCTGATTGATGTTTGTACCCTGCACCACATCCCCGAAAGCAACGGTAAACATACTAAATGGCATGTACAAACCGCCAAGTCCGGACGCGGCTGGCTAGTACCAATTCCGATTGGCTATCAAGGTATCGCACCACTATTTGCCGCAGGCACACTTGGCAACGCCCGCAACCCCGACTACCCCGCGCAATATGTCGAAGCTATCTACACACTCGGCAAATGGCTGTTCCCCTACCGTCTGAAAGACAACGACATCAAAAATGCCCTGTGGCATTACCACTACGACCGCGAAAACGACCGCTACCTCGCCACCCAAACACCCAACAAGGAGCATTAACATGACCCTCAAAACCGCATCCGTACTCGCCTTTGAAAAAAACCTCGACTGCTCGGACGGCTTCTTCTGGCAATACGACAGTGCTAAGCAAGACCAGCCTGCAACACCGGTTGGCATCAGCGAAAAATCCGTACGCGGCACCATCAGCAATCGCCTCAAAAACGCCATTGCCAACGATCCGCTAAAACTCGACGCTGAAATCCAGAAGCCCAACCTGCAAACCATCGACAACGCAGCACTCGATGAGGACAAAGATACCCTATTGGTCAAATGGAGCTGCAAAGTCCTGCCCTTTAGCGGTCAGCCCTGCGCCTGCAATAATCAGGACTACCAAACAGCTCTGATGGAGCAAGTACAAAGCTACATCGACGAACACGGCTTTGCCGAACTCGCCAAACGCTATGCTATCAACATCGCCAATGCCCGTTGGATGTGGCGCAACCGCGTCGGCGCCGAGCACGTCGAAGTCCGTGTACGCTGCGGGAAAGAAGAACTCATCTTCAAAGATGGAAAACAATACAACATCCAGCACTTCGACCACAGCGACACACAACTCACCCCCCTTGCGCAGTGGATTGCCGATGGTCTCGCCGACAAACAATTCACCATCCTCTATATCGAAGCGCACGCCAAAGTCGGTTACGGACAGCAAGTCTTCCCCTCACAAGAACTCGTCCTCGACACCGGCAACCGCAAAAGCAAAGTCCTCTACCAAATCGACGGTAAAGCTGGCATGCACGCACAAAAAATCGGCAACGCCCTGCGCACCATCGACACTTGGTATCCCGATGCTGAATACCCAATTGCCGTCGAACCCTATGGCGCAGTCACCAGCATGGGGCAAGCCTTCCGCCAGCCCAAAGCCAAGCAGGATTTTTACAGCCTGTTCGACAAATGGATCACCAAAGGCGAAAAGCCCGGTGTCGAGCAGCAGCACTACGTCATCGCCGTACTTATCCGCGGCGGTGTCTTTGGTGAAAGTGGGAAAGAATAATGCGCGCCTATCAAGAACTCACCATTATTCCCGGTGACGACATCAATCCCTATTTCATCTGGGGCAAACTATACATGCAACTGCACCTCGCACTCGTCGAGGTGCAGAATCCCGACGGACGGGTCAACATCGGCGTCAGTTTCCCCAAATACCGCTACCAACCCGACAGCGACAAACCCATAGCCACCCTCGGCAACCAACTGCGTATCTTTGCCCCTGACCGTGCACAACTTGAAACCCTGAACCTGAACAAATGGCTTGAGCGCCTCAGCGACTATGTGCACCTGCCCAGTATTCAAGACCTGAGTCCCGACAAAATCAAAGGGCATATGCAAGTCAGCCGCTTCCGACAGGACAAAAACCAACAGCGCATCACCCGCCGCTACGCTAACCGTCATGATATGGAGTACACTGAAGCTAAACGCGAACGTAACCAACGCTACGCCGAAGCACACGGCATCAGCCTCGCTGCAGCCGAGCGACACTACGATCGCCCCAAGCTACAGCAACCACCGTACATCAACATGCAAAGCCTCAGCGGCGAGCAACGCTACCGCCTCGAAATCAACCAGCAACCCATCAACCAAGCCCAAACCGGCACATATAACACCTACGCCCTCAGCAGTATCGCTACCGTGCCGCATTGGTAACCAACAGATCCCCCTCTTATTTAAATTTAAGAGGGGAAGGTTTTATACATAACAACCAGCTTGCAAATATAGCAAGACTCCAGAGAAATGGTTACAGCATATAAAACAATACATTGTTCTTATTTTATTTTTGGTTATTCTGCAACCGTTCTTCTGGAATTAGGCTGTAATCGCCCCAACAAAACTACCGACATATATCCTCAGCCAGTACAATAAACCCAATTTAAACCCAAAAATTTTCGCTCTTTAACAACTGGCATAAAAACAGTGTGTTGCAAGAACGGCAATTTTTTTGGGTAAAACCTCAAAATCTATCGAAAGCCGCATGACAACACAATTTAAATCCAATATACTCTTGTCCACCACCGCACAGGTGGCTTAGAAAATCATGCTCAATAACAAGACAAGCACCCTGATGTCCACCACCGCACAGGTGGCTTAGAAAATCCAAACTCACCACACCACACTGATTGAGGTGTCCACCACCGCACAGGTGGCTTAGAAAAAAAGGTGCTTTAACTTGTTGTGCTGGGATTTGTCCACCACCGCACAGGTGGCTTAGAAATTGCACGGACGCTTACGACGGGCGGCAATGTGGTCCACCACCGCACAGGTGGCTTAGAAAAATGCCGGATAAGGAATGCCTGACGGCATAACGTCCACCACCGCACAGGTGGCTTAGAAAGTATTACCACGGCGCAGACAAGGCGCGCGTCAGTCCACCACCGCACAGGTGGCTTAGAAACCCAAGTTTTATCGGGTGCCCCAGCCGATGCAGTCCACCACCGCACAGGTGGCTTAGAAAGGAACCGGGAACGGCAGTTATCACTGTAATCAGTCCACCACCGCACAGGTGGCTTAGAAATCGGCCAATAGCTGTGCAGCCAGCTCTCTGACGTCCACCACCGCACAGGTGGCTTAGAAACAAGGTTGCCGATCAAAATCACTTTGTTGATGGTCCACCACCGCACAGGTGGCTTAGAAAGCCGCGTTATTGTCGCCAACACGCCCAAGCTAGTCCACCACCGCACAGGTGGCTTAGAAATTGAATGTAATCTGACCCCGCACCTTCTGGCAGTCCACCACCGCACAGGTGGCTTAGAAAACATTGGGGATAAGGAAGTTAAGTTCCAGCCTGTCCACCACCGCACAGGTGGCTTAGAAAATCAGCAGTATCTTATTTTGAACAACGTCGCGGTCCACCACCGCACAGGTGGCTTAGAAAGGCATTTTCACAGGTCCAGACGAAAAATCGCTGTCCACCACCGCACAGGTGGCTTAGAAACAGAAAATACGCTACCGACAATATCCGCGCCTGTCCACCACCGCACAGGTGGCTTAGAAATGCGTCACAGAGTGCGCGATTGTCGCAGTGCAGTCCACCACCGCACAGGTGGCTTAGAAACACAGAGAACAGTCACTAACGGCCGTATTGAAGTCCACCACCGCACAGGTGGCTTAGAAATTGGGAAACTGTCTTTAAGTTGGCCTTAGTTTGTTCACCACCGCACAGGTGGCTTAGAAAATCTTAACGCCCGACTTTGTGCGCTTCAGATAGTTCACCACCGCACAGGTGGCTTAGAAAGCCAACATCGCTCTCTTTCTTAGGGGCTGTATGTTCACCACCGCACAGGTGGCTTAGAAAATTTGATCGCTCATTGATACCCAGCTGTTCCAGTTCACCACCGCACAGGTGGCTTAGAAAAGTCGTTCAACTGTTTTGCCAATTTCTAAAATGTTCACCACCGCACAGGTGGCTTAGAAAAGCACGCCTGACGGATGATTAAAGCTGCTATCGTTCACCACCGCACAGGTGGCTTAGAAAACCACAGCATCGCGCAATAGCTCACGATAGACGTTCACCACCGCACAGGTGGCTTAGAAAATGAGATCAGGGCGGCCGGTGGCGAGGTTGAGGTTCACCACCGCACAGGTGGCTTAGAAAATCAGCTTGGCGCTGTTCGTAGCCGTCGCCAAGTTCACCACCGCACAGGTGGCTTAGAAACTGAGCGAGCGCATTTGGGAGACGACGCACAGGTTCACCACCGCACAGGTGGCTTAGAAAAAGGCGAAATACCGCCGCGTGCCAACCACTCCGTTCACCACCGCACAGGTGGCCTAGACCTGTGCGATATATGGCTACTAATTAGGATGCATGTGTGATCCGCCACACACGGTGGATGTTCGGGCGGCGCTGGAAGTCGAAGTCGATGGTGGATTTACTGATGTCTTCGACGTTGTATTCTTCAGCCAACTCAGGATCAAATTTGAAGCTGCGGTAGTTATTTGAAAAATACAGTACGCCATCTTTCGCAAGGCGGCGCATACACTGGCGCACGAGTTCAGGATGATCGCTTTGTACGTCAAATACGCGGTCTTCTTTTTTTGTGTTCGAGAAGGTCGGTGGATCGCAGAATATAAGGTCGAACTCACTGTCGCCATCGGCAATCCAGCGCATGACGTCGGCTTTGATCAAGCGGTGGCGATCACTGAGTTGGTTGGCATCAAAGTTGCGGTGTGCCCAGTCGAGGTAGTTTTGTGAGAGATCAACGCTGGTGCTGTAGGTTGCGCCGCCAAGTGCGGCATGGACGCTGGCCGAAGCGGTGTAGCAAAACAGGTTGAGTACGCGCTTGTCTTTGGCTTCTTTATAGAGGCGTTCGCGCATGATGCGGTGATCAAGAAATAGCCCGGTGTCGAGGTAGTCGTGCAGGTTGACGAGCAGGGTCGCAGCGCCTTCCTGTACCGGCAAGTATTCATCGCGCCATTCGCGCTTGGTGTACTGGTTGCTGCCACTTTGTCGTGCGCGGGTTTTCATGACGACGTTATCCGGCGAGATACCGAGTACATCCGGTACGACTTGTAAGACGTCATAACCGCGCTGGCGTGCTTTGTCTGCATCGATGGTTTTCGGCGGTGCGTATTCCTGGATGTGCGCCCAATCGTCGTAAAGGTCGATGGCAAAGGCGTATTCGGGCATGTCCTGATCGTAAACGCGATAGGCATTGGTGCCGCGCTTTTCTGCGGCTTTGCGCAGCGGCTTGAGGTTCTTGCGCAAGCGATTGGCGAACATGGTTGCTTGCTCGCTGTATGCCGGCGCATCAGCGGCCTGCTCTTTATCTTCCGGTTGTGTACCACGGTGATACAGCGCAATACGCGCTTCAATTGAGCCGTTAAAGGCCTGATAACTCTTGTGGCTGCGCAGACGCATGCGCTTGAGCATGTCGGTGTTGCTGGAAATCAGCGCCATTTGCCAATCGTCGGGGAAGGTTTTGAACGCACGACCAAGCTGCTCGTAAGTGGCAATCAAATCCTGCACTTTGCCAATACGCTCGCCATACGGAGGATTCGAGAGCAGCAAGCCCACGCGACCGTACGCCGGCTGCGCTTGCAGTTCACTGACGCTACGGCGCTCGAAGTGGATATAACGTGACAATCCAGCCGCTGCGGCATTTTCGCGCGCCGTCGATAAGGTATGCCCGTCGCTATCAAAGCCGTAGATTTTGTTGTTCAGCGCTGCAAGCCCTGCTTCACGGCGCGCTTCAGCTTCTTCTTTCATACGTCGCCATTGCGCAGGGATATGGCTTTGCCAATGTTCGAAACCAAAATGCTCACGCATTAATCCCGGCGCGATGTCTGCCGCCATCATCACCGCTTCAATCAACAATGTGCCTGCGCCGCACATCGGATCAATCAATGATGCGCCTTCTGCGGCCAATTCCGGCCAAGCAGAACGGTAAAGAATGGTTGCGGCAAGGTGTTCTTTGATTGGCGCTGCGCCTTGTGCTTGGCGATAGCCGCGCTGGTGCAATGCACCACCGGATAAATCCAAAGCTAATGTGACTTTGCCTTTGCGCAAATGTGCATCAATGCTGATGTCAGGATTTTTCGCATCGACATCAGGACGACGGTGAAGCTTATCGCGCAACACGTCGACAATCGCATCTTTGACTTTAAGCCCGCCAAACTGGGTATTGCGGATGCCTTGCCCGATGCCGTTAAAGCGTACGGCAAAGGTATTGTCGGCGCTGATATGGTCGTCCCAGGGGATGGATGCAGTGAGTGCGTAGAGATCGTCAGGGTTTTCAATCTCACCCTCGGTCAACACCCATAAGATACGGCTGGCTACACGCGACCACAGGCAAAGCTGGTAAGCAGTTTTGAGGTCACCATGGCCAGATACAACCGAGACGCCCACGCGTACATTCTGTAAGCCGAGCTTTTCAGCTTCTTCGGCGAGTACTTGCTCGCTGCCTTTGGCGCAAGGCAGGATGATGGCTTGGGGGGTAATATCTTCAGTCACGGTTCTATCCAGCAGTCAAAGCGTCCACTATAACCAATTCATAAGCATTTGAATATGTATTCAGGGCGCATTTGTACAAAAGACAAAATTTATTAATATCACTTTTCAATGAAAGCTTAAACATTATGCCGGGCATACCAGCAAAAGAGGCCCATCAAGCCTCGCGCAGTGAGCATCGTATAAGCCCAAAAACCTGAATATTATCGATATGATCTACGCATAGATGGCTGCCAATTTTTCAGACAAAAAAAGCCCCACTTAATTCAGTGGGGCCGATAATGGCTGGAGACCTATGCCATTAAGCTATAAATGTCCAAGCTAAAATCAGGCTTAGTCTTCAAGCAGCGAGCGCAGCATCCATGCATTCTTTTCATGTGTCTGCATGCGTACGGTCAGTAAGTCAGCGGTTGGTTCATCGCTAGCTTCTTCAACTGCCGGGAACAATTCACGGCATGTACGTGCTACCGTTTCCTGACCTTCGACCAACTCACGGATCATGGTTTTGGCATCATTTTTGCCATCGCCATCTTTAATGCTGGTCAGCTCGTTGAACTCTTTGTATGAGCCTGGAGCAATGTGACCCAGCGCACGAATACGCTCAGCAATTTCATCAACTGCCCCTGCGAGCTCGGTGTACTGCTCTTCGAACATCAGGTGCAATGTATTGAACATTGGGCCAGTGACGTTCCAGTGATAGTTATGCGTCTTGATGTAGAGGCTATAGCTGTCAGCCAATACTTTTGACAAACCTTTTGCGATGGTTTGACGCTGTTCGTCAGTCATTCCAATATTGATTTTCATGATATTCTCCTTAAATTTCGCTTCAATCAAATGTCGAGATAAATAATATCATATTTTTAGTTTTACAACATTAAACATCGTAAATTCCGAAACATAGCTCTATTTTTGATTTGAATTATCAATACCAAAAAATTGCTCTATGCTGCTCGATTCAGTGCCCGGAAGCGTCCATTGAGACAATCCATGATGGAAGACCGGCACACGCCCGTGCAAATCAGCAAAATAATTGTAGCTCTCGAAGAAGTTATAGCTGAACAACACCAAGAAAGGGATGGAGATAACTAACCATATACGCCGGGGTTGGCGCTGACCATAATCCGATATGTTGCGCAAAAGGCCACGAACCAGCAGAAGAAAAATTACTGCTAACAGAATATGAATAACCGCATCAAGCCATGGTACATGCCATTGAAAAGCTGCCCAATAGTGTATTTCATCACCAATATCCATGAGTAAAGACACAAATGAGACGATACCAAGTAATGGCAAGATCAATGTCGTCTTTAAAAGTGGCATCAGCATCAGATTCATCAGCCATGCAACGCCAATCAGTGCAGCTGCGCCAAAAAACAGCAATTTAAAATCAAGTACGTAGCGAGAAGACGTATTCAAGTAGCCAATAGCAAGCGGTACAAGTAACGCCAATATAAACCAAAAAACCACCATGACAGGATGGGTGAGGAGGCGCCATGCGCCGGTTGGTTGATATCTATCCATAATTAATCCACCCATTCAATCTGCTCAAGCATGTGCGCAAGTATCTTTCGCCCCAGCCCGTCCTGAATACCATTCAGGCCAATTTCGATAATAAAGCCTTGCTCTGCTTCGCCAATTTCCGCTGCAATCAGGCGCACGTCTTCAATTGGCTCATCGTCAATAATGAATTTCTTGCTTGGCTGGATGCAAAACGTCGTTTTAAATGGTCGCCCTGCGATTTTGACGAAGTTCGATTCACATGCAACATCGTCGTAATCACGCTGTGGGCGTAGCTGCATACTGGTGTTATAGAAATGGCTGTAGGTGCGATAAAAGCGCAACGACAGCATATCCTCGCGTGGGTAAAAATACGAATAAGAGTACGCCATTTGCCCAAGCGTAATATCGTCGCTGATAAACGTTGCGCGGTCACTGTAGCAAGCCACAGCCTCTATACCGAGCAGATCATCAACATCTGGATCCGGCGACGCATCCCAACAACGCACATCATCGCGCATCGCCAAAGGCACACGGAAATGCCCAATGGTTGTCGAAGGCCATTTTTGCGCCAATGGTCCGCCGTAATATTTGCCATTATCATCAAATAGCTGCTGTGCAATCAGGGTATTAAGATCTTTCTCGCCATCACTGACGGTATCAAGCAATTCCTGCAGATAGTCCGAAGGAATAATAAAGCTGATATCGCCACTGCGGCGCAACGTCGATACGTTTACACCAACGACTTTGCCCTGCGTATTTAGCGTCGGACCACCACTCATGCCAGAATTGAGTGAACCGGAAAAAAGCACTTGCTCACGCGCACTTTTGCGCAGCAAGCCGTTATTGGTCCCATCGACGATCACGAAGCCAAGATCATGCGGGTTTCCGAGTGCATAAAGTGGCGCGCCTTGTGGCGGAATCGGCGCAAACGAAAACGGCTCGCCCAAATGCTTATCAGCCTTGAGTACTGCAAGGTCATGCACAACGTCAACGCCAAGCAATTCCAGCGTACCCTCATTATCTTCACTATCGACATAGCTCAAAATACGGTTTTCTTTTTGTACCGCATCAGATACGACGTGATAGTTGGTCGCGAGCATACTGCCATCGCCAACGATAAAGCCAGAGCCGATTGAAGTTTTTTGCCCAGTCGCCTCATTGATTGCACGAATCTGATAGATGCTTTTTTTGTATTTGGCAAACAAATCACTAACGCTAAATGGCACTGACGCAGCAACCTTTTCAGGCACAGCCTGCTCCGCACTGACGCCACCTTCAGGTAACGTCAGCTCGTTAGCCAGCGGGGGTACGCTCTCTAGCTTCGGTATTGCCTGCGCACCTGGCTCAGCAGCACCTGCTTTAGCATCGCCACCCTCAGCCATAGTCGGAGATTGTGGCTCTGCTTGCTGTGCACATAAGCTACTGATGGCGCAGCTCAGTGCCAAAAGAATGGCGCGCATCATGCACTCACCACTACCTTAGCCATACGGCGCTTACCTACCGCGACAATTGCATCAAAGCCAGCTTCAATCAAAAGGTTTTTATCTTCTACTTTCTCGCCATCAATCTTGACCGCGCCTTGCTTGAGCATGCGCAACCCTTCTGAAGTACTTGCGACCAAACCTGCGTCTTTCAGCATATTGGCAATAGGCATCGGCTCTGCGGCTTGTAGCGTAATCGTCTCCAAATCGTCAGGCACTTGGTTTTTCTGGAAGCGTGAGACAAATGCCTCTTGGGCATCCTGTGCCGCCTGCTCGTCGTGGAAACGCGCAACCAGTTCTTGCGCCAATTCAAATTTCACATCACGCGGATTACGGCCATCAGCTACAGCCTGCTTCAGCCCCTCAATATCTTCAAGGCTGCGGAATGACAGCAACTCGAAATAGCGCCACATCAAATCATCAGAGATTGACATAATTTTGCCAAACATCTCATTTGCCGGCTCAAAAATGCCAATATAGTTACCGAGTGACTTACTCATCTTCTGTACGCCGTCCAAGCCTTCCAAAATAGGCATAGTCAGCACAGTTTGCGGCGCAAGCCCGTATTCACGCTGAATATCACGGCCAACCAGAAGGTTAAATTTCTGATCCGTACCGCCAAGCTCAACGTCAGCCTCCATTGCCACAGAGTCATACGCCTGAGTCAGTGGGTACAAAAATTCATGAATGGCAATCGAACGACCTTCTTTATAGCGCTTATTAAAGTCATCGCGTTCAAGCATGCGCGCCACGCTGTATTTTGCGGTCAAGCGAACCATATCAGCGGCTGTCATCGCGTTCATCCACTTTGAGTTAAAGCAGATTTCTGTCTTCTCCGGATCGAGAATTTTAAAAACTTGATCGGTATACGTGCGTGCATTTTCCTCGATCTGCTCACGCGAAAGTGGTGGGCGAGTCGCATTTTTACCAGAAGGATCACCAATCTGCGCCGTGAAATCACCAATCAGGAATAAAACCTTGTGCCCCAACTCCTGAAATTGGCGCAACTTATTCAGAACCACTGTATGGCCGAAGTGCAAATCCGGCGCAGTTGGATCCATGCCCAGTTTCACGCGTAACGTCTTGCCCTCTTTAATGCGCTCAGCCAGCGCTTCTTCACCAATCAATTCATCAGCACCGCGACGAATCACGGCAAGTTGTTCTTCTAACGGGATCATAATGCGTTCCTTGATAAAAATCGTTACAATAACCGACCATTTTATTTTGTCTAACGGCATGCCGCATAATAAAAATACTGATCGCGTCGTCAGGCGCATACTGCCTTGGCTGCTCACTCTGAGCATCAGTGGATTAGCACTCTACTTCTTCTACCCACATTCTAGCGAGTACGTCGCACCCGAAGACGATGTTTATGAAACGCCATATGATACCGCAAGCGAAGAAGAGTACCCACCCCAAGAGAATGTAGAAGAAGAAAGTAAATCGATGCCATCCGATGACGCACTAGACACGACGATAGATGAGCCACGCGATAAGCAGGATACGCCTCCACCAGAATCAGAACCTGAAAAGGAAGTACCCGGGTCATCACAACCGCCGCTAGAAATTGAAGACGAATCTGAACCACCAGCCGAACCTGAAGCAACGCCTGCTACAGAGCAAACATCAGCCGAGGCTGACGAACCAGCTGCATCCGAGCAAGCGGAGCAGCCTCCCGAACCGCTAAATGGCTTCGTCAAACACACCCGTAGCTTCACCAATGCCAACAACTTTTGGCTGGCTATTTCAAAAAGCGATTTAAACCCAACCCTTATCGAGCAACTTGAGCCACTGAAAAAACGCCTCTCATGGCGGTCACTCAAGTCTGTCGACATCCTCTATTCTAATTACTACAGCGATGGCGAATTTAATCCGATCAACAGTAAGCTGCTGATGGTCCGTGGTAACGCTGGTAAAAACAGCTGGACGTTCTACGCTCGGGAAAAAAAAGGCGAGACCTACTTTTACGACAGTGAAGGCGAAGCACCTGAACCATCAATGGACCGCGCACCACTTAATTACACGCGCATATCCTCACCATTCAACCCACGTCGCCGCCATCCCATTACCGGTCGCATCACGCCACACGAAGGTGTTGACCTCAAGCAAGCCTATGGTACGCCAGTACACACAACAGGAAATGGCGTCGTGACCTTTGCCGGCAACCAACATGGCTACGGCCGAATCGTCATCATTCACCACCCGAATGGCTATGAAACCCGCTATGCTCACCTCTCAGCAATCAGCGTCAAGCAAGGCCAGCACGTCAAGCGTGGTGACGTCGTCGGTAAGCTTGGCAATTCCGGCTTTTCTACTGGCGCACACTTGCACTATGAAGTACGCATCAACGGCGTACCGCGGGATCCCATGCGCGTTAAGCTGCCTTCATACAACCCAATTCCTCGTAGAGACATGCAGGCATGGCGCTTCCGCACCGCGCAATACCGCGAAGAAATGAACGATTTACTAC
Source organism: Cardiobacteriaceae bacterium TAE3-ERU3 (assembly GCA_019218315.1). NCBI lineage: Bacteria > Pseudomonadati > Pseudomonadota > Gammaproteobacteria > Cardiobacteriales > Cardiobacteriaceae > Cardiobacteriaceae bacterium TAE3-ERU3. The sequence continues at coordinate 305,867 of JAHUUI010000001.1, forward strand.
ACAAGAAAAAAGCATGAACAAAGCCGAGATCAACCTCATCGTCGCGCAAAGCAACAACCGCGTGATCGGCCGCGACGGCGATATGCCATGGCACTTACCGCGCGACCTCAAATGGTTCAAAAGCCATACCAGCGGCTATCCAGTCATCATGGGGCGGAATACCTATCAATCCATCGGCAAAGCACTCCCCAACCGCCGCAATATCGTCATCAGCAGCGCAGATCCCAGGCTATTCCCCGATGCTGAAACTGTGCGTAGCCTCGATGAAGCACTTATGAGCGTCCAGCAGTCAGAGAAAGCATTCATCATTGGCGGCGGCCAACTCTACAAAACAGCCATGGCGCTCGCTGATCGCCTCATCGTCACCCATATCGACACCACTATCGACGATGGCGATACTTTTTTCCCCGTTATTCACTCGGAAGAATGGCAGCTCGTCAGTGAAGAACAGCACGCCGCTGACGAAAAAAACCCGCTCGATATACGCTTTTGCATATATGAGCGGAAAGGTCGTTCAATCTAATACCGCTAATTTGTGCTTCGCTATACCTGTGAGGCACAGCCCGGCAAAGCGGGTACAGCGGATAATAAAAGTACTGTCTTATGCTTAATTCCTGTGCCCGTTGTGTAGAGAGCTCCCGATTACGCCCGTCCTGACAACAAAAGCTGTGCCCAATCTGCTCGTCCATTTACTTTCGCCAGTGCAGCAGCCTGCTGCCAATCATAGGCCAATCGTATATGCTCGACGTCCCAACCATATTGCCTTTGCTGCAAAATGGCATACTGCGCATGCGGGCTGCCGCTTTCCATCTTGTGCAACTGTGGTGCATCATCAGCATAAGCTGGCATCCCGACACTGCCCGGATTAACCACCAACTGTCCATTGCTCAATTGAACTACTCGCGGTAAATGCGTGTGCCCACAGCAAACCACCGCATGATTGTATCCAGCGAGAGAAGCCGTGATTTCGTCGTCATCACGCAGCACCATGCCGCCATCGATCACCTTTTCCAACAAATAGGTTTCATCGCAAGTCGGCGAGCCATGACACAACAACACATCACCAATAACCGCCGTAGCAGGTAACTGCCGCAGCCAATCCAGCCCTGCATCACCCAATTCTGTGAGCACAAAATCTATGGTTGGATTTCGCGTTCTATCGCCTGTAGCTGCTTCGAGCAGCAATCTGTCCTGATTGCCGCTGATCGTCAGGGCATCTGACTCCTGCAAAAGTGCCAGAGTATTCGCTGGTGCAATCGGCCCATAAAAAATATCGCCAAGATTGACGATTTTATCTACGCCACGGCGTGCTATATCAGCCAATACGGCTTCCAGCGCTGGTGCGTTGCCGTGGATATCCGCAATAACTGCCAGTTTCATGATGATTATTCCTTATTAAAGTCATTCAACTATACACCACCGCCGCCTCGGTACTGTCATGGCCTACCAAGCCACCATCAGCACAATAAAAACAATATATAAATAACATCCATAAGATGGCAATATAGCGCCATATAAATTTGGCAGGACTAATTTTGGAGGCAATCGGTGGGCAAGCCCTATATTTTTAATTTATTAAATTCAAGCTACCGTGGGGGTATAGAAGAAATGTATCTCCAGTATAACAACATCCTGCAACAGCTTGGATATAGAGTCCTTTGCATTGTGCCCGATGATTACCGCTACTTTGAGCAGAACCAAAACGTTGAGTACAACAAGCTCAACATCAAAGGCTGCTACGATATAAAAGCCACCTACCGCCTACATCAACTAATCAAGCAATATAAACCTCAATTTCTACTCAGCCATAATGGCCACAGCCACAGTATAGTAGCGCATTGGATGCGTTTTTTTCGTCGCTGGAGCCCACACAAGCCAACGACTATCGGCATCAGCCATGGTTGCTTAAAACGAACACAACACTTTGATGCGCTGCTCTGCGTCAGCCAGTATCTCGCTAATGAAGCGCAGCAATCAGGCTACCGTAACCCTATATGGCATATGCCGAACTTCCTCGCATCTCTACCCGCCAACACAGTAAAATCAGATCACGCCTCTCTAGTATTTGGCCTGCTGTCCCGCCTATCTCCAGAGAAAAATATTGGCTTGGCAATAGAATCCTTGGCCATAATCAAGCAACGCCACCCTGAGCTTGATATCAAGCTGGCTATTGCTGGTGATGGAGAATGCCGCGATGAACTAGAGCAGCAAATTATCGCCCATGGCCTTGAAAAGCACGTATCCTTACACGGCTGGATTGGAGATAAAGATAGATTCTTTGCAAATATAGATGTATTACTACTTCCCTCAATACGAGAATCATTTGGCCTCATTATTCTTGAAGCTTTTGCGTGCCAAACGCCAGTCATTGCAAGCAGCATCCAAGGGCCGGCCGAGATCATAAAGCACGATCATAACGGATTACTCTTTCCTTCAGGGAACGCAGAGCAACTTGCCGAAAACATGCTCAAATGTGCAACCGATAAGCAGCTACGCACAAAATTAGCCCTAAACGGCAAGCATTCTTTAGAAGAGCACTACCTTTCTGAGCATGCAAAGAAATCGTTAAACGAAATTCTTAAATCCCTATCCAATCATTAAACACTACTGCAATAGCCATGGCTGCCAAATACCTTGATTGACAATAACCCAGCGCCAAGATGTAGCGCCACTCATAAGCCACGCAGATATGCTTACAAATTAATCCCCGATACAAATTCCTGCTTCTATGCCTAACTATAAGATCTGGCGCATTATCAATAATCATTTGCTAGAATCATAAACTTAACTTTTATTAATTGAGCCAGTAAATGAAAAAGATCATCGCATTATTGTCACTCGCTTTTGCCTTCACCCAAGCGCCTGCGCTCGCGGCACCCATATTCGTTGGTACAGCCGAAAAAATCGTCAAGGTGGCTGACCTTCCCGATATTCCTGAGCTCGAATTAGCGCCTAATCAATATCTAGATGTTGGCTACTGCTATGAGCAATTCCAGCTGATTTTCATCCCTGTCTGGAACTATAATGAACACTATTGCGGCTACGTCTCTGACGACACATACACCGAAACCAGCAAAGAAGAACTGCTCGAGATTTCGAGTATTTTGGAGGCTGATACCAGCTGGGATAACGACGACCCCAAAATCCCCATGACGGATCGCGTTTGGGGTAAAGTTGGCCTTGTCGCCCTGCTGCTGATGTTCATCGCCTATCAGGCCTCGAAAAACAAGAAATCAGCTCGCCGCGAAGACCCAACTAACACACCCGACTAACCCCACACATCAGGCTCAACAATGACCACACGCCACGCATTTTTCATCTCTGACCGTACTGGTATCACCGCTGAAAGCATGGGGGAGGCGCTGCTGAGCCAGTTTGACCACATCAACTTTGAACGCAGCGTCCATCCATTTATCGACACCCCAGAAAAAGCGCAGCAAATTGTCGCGACCATCAACCGAGCAGCGGAAGAAAGCACTTTGCGCCCATTGGTCTTTTCCAGTATTGCCAATAAAGACCTGTGCAACATCATCACTACCAGCAGCGGCCTGCACATCAGCTTTTTCACTGCATTCGTCGATGTGCTGGAGAAAGAGCTCGGCGTTGCCGCTAAAAACATGCCCGGGCACATTCACGGCATTACGGACACAGCTCGCTATGATCAGCGCATGGAAGCGGTCAACTTTTCACTCAATCACGACGACGGCATCAGCGACAAAAACCTACAGCAAGCAGATGTGATTCTCGTCGGCGTCTCGCGCAGTGGCAAAACCCCAACCTGCCTCTACCTCGCCCTACAACACGGCATCCGTGCCGCCAATTACCCACTGACTGAAGAAGACCTCGAAAACAACGGCTTGCCACGTATGCTGCAACCATTCAAGGACAAACTCTACGGCCTCACCATCGACCCCGAGCGCCTGCATTTTATCCGCAGTGAACGCTTGCGCAATTCACGCTACGCCAGCCTCTCGAACTGCAAGCAAGAAGTCCGTGCGGCAGAGCGCCTGATGCGTAACCACCGCATCGCATTCACCAGCACCACGCACAAATCAGTCGAAGAACTCGCGGCAAACATCATTCTTGCCAACGGCCTCAAGCGCCGGACATAAAGCATCCAGGGTATGTGCTGAGGCTTAAAGACGACCACTTACAGGAGGATATTTGCCAGGTCAGTCAGTTTTTCCAGCACATAATCCGGCTGAGCACGGCGTAGCTGCGCCTCGTCCTGCGCACCGGTCAAGACACCAATACTCAAACCACAGCCAGCATTCTGCCCTTCCTCAATATCAATCACCGAATCACCTGCTTTAAGCACTTTTTGCGCATCACTCACGCCAGCCATATCCATCGCCAGCAAAATCATATCCGCGGCCGGACGACCATTATCAACGTCATCAGCAGTAACCAATCCGTCAATATCACGGCCGACTTGCCACCCGACAATACCGAGTATTTTTTCAGCCGTGATACGGTTATAGCCAGTATTGAGGAAAACCTTGATACCGTTATCACGCAAGCGCACAAACAGATCTTCAATCCCTGAAAAAGCACGCACACTATTGCCGTCATACCCCTGCGCCAGTCGTTCTTTAAAATCGGCAAAAATCACATCACTCTCATCGTCTAGCTGCTCAGGATCAATGGCCGACTCACCAGCAAGCACATCGTGAATCGCTTGCCTTTTTTCCTTACCACCGCCGTGCTCAAGGCAACTGGCTAACGACACATCATATCCCCGTGTATTAATTGCATCGCGGACCGTCTTATAGACCAGATTACCCTCATCAATCGTCGTCCCTGCCATATCAAAAACACACAGTTCGATCGTATTCATGCCAATACCTCTTCAATCAACTCCTCACCAAAAGCGAACCCGGTCGATGCACCAGTACCGCTGGTGACCAGCCCAACAATCACGCCCTGCTCAGGCCGCGCCTTATACACCACATCCGGTGAAGACAAATACACACCTTGCCAACGCTGCATCACCTGATACCCGCCGGGGATCATGCGCTGATATTCATTGAGAATCAGATCATCAACCGCCTCATTGCGCCACGGGTTTTCCTCTTCCGCGTAGCTGTGGCTATCACCCACAACCAACGAGCCATCTGCAGACTGCACCACAATCAAATGCACCCCGTGGCGACGTTCTTCGGCCTGCTCCTGATCGAGCAATTGCGCAAGATGCTGCCCTTCGCGCAACATGGCAAAGCCATCGTAACGCGCCAAGCTCAAATCAGACATCAATGCAGACGCCATGCTAAAGCGCTCCTCAGGCATGATACGCAGCATATTCAAGCTGCATTTACGCGCCTGAACCGCCGTAATCGCATACGGATATAGCTCAGCCACATCTACGCCAGGGCAAACAACAATACGCTCGGCATGAATACTTCCTGCTGTCGTACGCAAAACAGGCGGCTCAACTGCGTTCACAGTCGTATTGAACAAAAATGTGACGCCGTGCGCCTCTGCCAACCAAGCAGACAGTTGCTTAATCGCATCGCGCGACTCAACCCGCAGCTCATGCGGACTAAATAACACACCCTCTCCCTGGCCAAGATAAGGTGCTTGCGCTGCTATCTCTTTTTGACTGAGCAAACGGCATTCATGCCCCATATCCGTGCGCATAAATGCCTCAAGCACCGCCATTGCCTCAGGGCGCTGTGCCAGCAAATGAGTACCGTGCTGCAAAATATCAATGCCCGCTTGAGGCGCAACCTCCGCCCAGACCTCGCGCGAGCGCATCGCCCGCGCCCAATGCGCACCAGCACGCTGGCCGGACACCGTCACAAACCCAAAATTGCGCACCGACGCAGCAATACACTGCGCATGTCGCTCAATCACGACCACACGCAAGCCTTTACGCACCGCAGCCAGCGCGCATGCCAAGCCCAAAATTCCGCCGCCAACAACCGCGACATCATAAGTTTTTACCATTACTCTTCTCCAACCAAGTGCCGACCGCACAACCAACGCATTGAGGAGAATACGCGGCAATACTGATTACAAAGTGATGCCGCACATTCTGCAAAAAAGCCGCCAGAAACCCGGCGGCTTAGCAGTATCCAAACGCAATCAATGCTTGAGGAAATCACCCACATCAAGCAAAATCAGCTCATTGTCATCCGCCTGATTTGGCTCGCGGCTCGATGAAAACGGCAAGTTATTGTCGTTACCGACCACGATATGCTGATCGTCGATGACATCCACATTTTCAATCGTGAAGAACGGGAAGGTAAACACGCCATCATTAAGTGGCTTACGCGCCACACCATTTGGGTCCTGAATATTCATCAGGTCGATATACGCCACCTTTTCAACCTCACCACCGCCTTCCGGCAAGCGCACCTTATATACGCGCTTGAACTGCGCCGGCTTGTCAAAGCATTGCGTCGTATCTTCCGCACCTTCAGCACAGGCCTTATCTGCCGTACCTTCAAGGTTGTCACGCTCAATAATCAGGCCGTACTCTGCATCAATCATATTGAAATCGCCGATCGCGTAGGCATTGTCATCAAGCACGTATTGCCACGACGTACCGGTAAACTCACCCTTGGCTGGATCAAAAGCGAGAATCCGCAGATAGTTTTTACCATCAACGTTTTCATACTCACCTTTTTCCACGTCATATAGCGTGCCTTCGAGCAACGGATAGAGCATGCTGCCATCCGGTGCTGCGGCCATGCCCTCAAATCCCTTCGAGCGCGATGAAGAAAATGCCAGCAACTCACCATCGGGCTTGCGTGGCAACGACAGCGCCGGATTATCCGGTGACTGCACCACCTTGCCATCAACCACCGTCTCATACACGGCCAAAACCTTGCCCTCCTTATCTACCTTAATCAGGTACGGACCAAATTCCTCGCCAAGCCAGAAATTGCCATCAATGACCTGAATACTCTCAAGGTCAAAATCGCTACCGGTCAAATAACGCGCGTCCGTACCTTCATGCACGATGCGCTGCGGCACGACTTTATCCGGATCGTGCAAAAAGACCGTTTCCAGCGGCTCAAACGTGCCCTTGTCATAATCGATCTGGTAACGGCGCCAGAACAATGCCGTATCCGGTGAATTGGCCTTACTGCCAAAGCCATTGTCAGTCAGCAACCATACTGAGCCATCATCATTGACGACAATCCCCGAATGCCCTTGCACCGGCTGACCCTCAAATGGTAACGACACACCTGTCGGGCGACCGCCTGATTTACCCTCGACGCTGCCAATCTCATCGACGCGCACGCCGGTTGTAAACTTGCCGCTGATCTTTAAATCAGCAGGCGCATCTTCCGGTACATCCAAATAGGTTTCAGCTGGCAATAGCGCATGCCCCGCCAAAGTCGCCGTAAATTCCTCTGCTGCTTGCACGTGAGCTACCGCCAGAGCAATTGCTGCGGTCAGTAATTTTTTCATGTTTGATCCTGTATAAGAAACACTGCGCATACCATAAAACGCCTGTGTAACCGTTTTATGTCAGAAAATACTTGTCGCTTTTTCGGTAGCGCAGCGGACAAACCGTAAGCTATAGTGGGACGCCAGAAAAACGTTTACAGCACATAAAGACAAGCCTTTATGTTTATACGCTATAAAGCAATGTACTTTACCCCATTAAAAGCCCCCCAGCGATGAACGCCAACCGATTTGATTTCGCCTTTTTCCTCACCGCGCTGCATATCACTTTCTTCTCTTTATCAGCCATCATCAGCAAGCTATTGCTAAGTGGCATGGTAGTAGAAAACCAGCTACTCGCACGCGCTCTGTTTGCTGCCCTTTGGGTATTGATCGTATCGCGCGGGCAAGTGCTGCGTCATTCATGCTCATCGCTATGGCCGATGCTGCTGGCGCGTGGTGTACTTGGCTTTTGCGGCATGTACGGTACGTTTTATGCCTTCTCTGCCCTGCCGGTTTCTTTCGCGATGATGATCATTTCGACCACACCTTTATGGGTTATGTTCATGGGCTCATGGTTACTCAAAGAGCACGTCGCGATAGAAAACGTCATTTATGCGCTGCTGATTCTGGTGGCAATTTATTGCTTTTCCGATGATGCGCAACGCAATGACACTCAGACCATCAATGCAACCGCCGTTGCTATTGCATTGGCCGCCAGTATCTCTGCCGCCGCAGCCTTTCTCACCATTCGCAAAATGGCCGCCCAAGTTGGCGCGCAAACGATCGTCTTTTGGTTTGCGCTGTGTTGCATCGTCGGCTTTGCCAGCCTATCGCCATTGAGCTTTGTGCAAAACGTGCAGCAGATTTCCACCGAGCAATGTTTACTGCTCGGCACATTATGTGTATTTGGGCTTCTCTCCGACCTGACAAAAACCAAAGCGTACCAGTACGCCCCAGCGTGGTGGGTGAGCATACTGTCGGTGCTGACCGTCGCCGTATCGGCTGTATTGGCGTGGTGGCTGTTAGGCGAAGCCATCTTGCTGATGCAGTGGTGGTGGATGGGATTGATGATGGCCGTGCTGGCTTGGACCATCTACCGTCATAACGTGGCTGCAAGGCGGCATTAATACCGCCTTGCGATAAGGGAAAACTATAAAGACAAATCCACTGGCAACACATACAGCCGTGCGCTGTCTATCTCGCCATTGGTAGGTAACATCTTTTGCGTCACCTTGCCTTTCTTATCCGAAGTTAGGGCAAAATCATCATCATTTAACACCGCCAGCTTGCCATCAGCAGTGAGGAACATACCCTCGAATTTCTCATGCGGATAATTCAGCGCTTCGACCAAATCCACCGCCAGCTGTTTTTCTACCGGTTTGATGCCCGCGGCTTCCAGCTCTTCCCACGTTGATGCTTCAAGCGTCTTGCCATTAACCAGCAAACCATTTTCTGCATCCACGTCGCCACCGACGTCAGTCGCACCTTTTAAATCAATTACATAAACGTGCTTTTGCGCAGGCTTGTCGCCACCGACAAACTTGCCATCGCGTTCATCAACCAAAAAGCGGGTTGCGCCCAAAGCGCGAATTTCTGAATTGGAGAGATTGTCGTCGTTCTGGCGATAGAGATATTGATGTGTTTCGCCGCTGTCCAAATTCAGCGTCACGATGCGGGTCAAGGTGCGGTTGGTTGCTTCGTCTTTGGACGGGTTATACATCGTCGATTGCATGATGCCGACCAGCGTCTTGTGATCCGGTGTGATTGCCAGCCCTTCCATACCGCGATTGGCGCGACGCTTGGCAAACACTGCCGGCAAGCTCAGCTCGCCACTGTTGGACTGCAAACCTTGTGGCGAAATACGCGCCAATTCCCGCCCTTCAGCATCGAAATGAACGATATGCGGGCCGTATTCATCGGAAACGTAAAACGAACCATCGGCCAGCACCACCAATCCTTCACCATCAAGACCGTATTGATCCGTACCCAGCTTATTGCCCTCACCATCAACCGCTTGCTCACCGGTTGCGCCAAAGCCTTTTGGATTAGGCAAGCCGGTTATCTTTTGCCCGTCAGGGTTGGTCAAGCCAATTTCCTTAACCAGCGTGATGTCGCCTTGATCTGATACTTCAAACAAGCCCACCGCTGGTTGATAATCCGCCACCAGAAACTGCTTTTCGCCTTTGTTGGCACTGTCCGCATTTGGACCACGGTCAGTCAGCGCATAAAAGCGCTGGTTATTATTCGGATCAGCAAACGCGGACGAACCATAGCCACCGTGGCGTATTTCTACCTTGCCGTCATCGAGACTACCCAACACCGTATAAGGCAACGCAGCACCTTGCTCTGCAATCGTATTAAAACCGGCTAACGCACTACCACTGCTTGCCAATGCGCAAGCCAACACCAACAAACGAATTTTCATGATTTACCCCAGTGATAAAAAACACCACAGTACGCCACAACTATTACTACAATGTTTCCATTATTCCATTCCCTGCCGACAGGTAATGGCATTTTTCCGCCGATATGTTAAAAACACTCTTTTAGCGCAATACTTTTAATACCATGCAAAAATTTATACTAATGATCGTATCGTGTATGGCGCTGCTGTTAACCGCCTGCGACGATACGCCGACAACCGACAATACCCGAACAACAACCACGACAGAATCCACGCAAACTGCACTGGCGCAAGAACAACAAGCGCAGCAAGCACAAACCATCATCCTTGCCCTCGGTGATTCACTGACCGAAGGGTTGGGCGTGGATAAGGAAAATGCCTATCCGGCGCAGTTGCAGGCGTATTTGCACGAACATGGCTATCCTGATGTTGAGGTGATTAACGCTGGGTTGAGCGGCGAGACCAGCAACGGTTTGCTCAACCGCATCGACTGGGTGCTGCAACGCAAGCCGGACGTGACCATTCTCACCATCGGTGCAAATGACGCAATGCGCGGCTTGGATGTTTCCAATATCGAAACCAATATCCGCCAAGCCATCACCACTTTGCGCGAGGCGGGCAGTGATGTCATCCTCGGCGGCATGCAGATTTACGATAACCTCGGGCGTGAGTACGTCAATGCCTACCGCGAGATTTACCCACGCATCGCCGAAGAAATGGACGTGCCGCTGATTCCGTTTTTCCTCGACGGTGTCGCGGCTGACCCGTCACTCAACCAGCAAGACGGCATTCACCCAACCGCCGAAGGCTATACCATCATCGTGCGCGACAACATTGCGCCCGCCGTTACCCAATACCTCGACCAACACCGACATGACTGACCAACCTCTGCTGCGTGCTGAATCCTTAACCAAAAATGTCTCCATCGACGGACGGCAAATCCCGATTATCAAAGGCATCGACCTCGCGATTGCCGCCGGTGAATTTGTCGCCATCACCGGCAAATCCGGCTCGGGCAAATCGACTTTGCTTACCCTGCTTGCCGCACTGGATTATCCCGACAGCGGCACGGTATGGCTCGACGGCGACGAACTGACGGCGCTCGACGAAGAAACCCTTGCCATCAAGCGGCAAAGCGAAATGGGCTTCGTATTCCAGTCTTTCCATTTATTGCCGACCCTGACCGTCGCGGAAAACATCGCGTTTCCGTTGCACATTGCACGCAAGCCAGACCCCGCACGCGTCGATGCATTGCTGAGCGCGGTTGACCTGCAACACCGCCGTGACAGCCTGCCGCAGCAATTATCCGGCGGCGAACAGCAGCGCACCGCGCTCGCCCGCGCCCTTGTTGCACGGCCAAAAATTCTCTTTGCCGACGAACCGACCGGTAATCTCGACGAACACAACGCACAGCAAGTCATGCGCCTGCTGCTCGACCTGCAACAGCAATCGGGCACTGCTTTGGTCGTCGTCACCCACGACCAAAGCATCGCTGCGCAAGCCGACCGCAGCATCATCATTCACGACGGACGCATCGCATGACCCCCAATCACCTGCTTTTACAACGCGCGTGGTGGCGGCAATGGCTCTATCCGCTGCTGTTTTTGTGTGGCCTGTGGCTGTCGCTCTCGACCTACCTCACCCTCGACGCCATCCAGCAATCGGTACAGCGCTACGTCGACAGTAACCAAAAAACGTTGGTCGGCGGCGACCTGATTCTCACCAGCCGCCAACCGTGGCCGCCAGCCCTGCTCGAACAACTCGCCGCGCAAGACCCCGAACGCATCGTCTATGAACACCAGTTCAACGCCATGCTGCATAACGATACCGAATCTCTGCTCGCACGCATCAAAGCCGTCACGCCGTCTTATCCGCTCTACGGCGAAGTCGAGCTCGCTTCCGGCAAACCGCTGTGGCAACAACTCACCCCCGACCACATCATCGTCGAAACCCAAGTCCTGCGTGGCTTGGGCTTGCAAGTCGGCGACCAAATTGACCTCGGCGACGCGACCTTCACCATCGCCGACGAACTCACCGTCGAACCCGACCGCCCTTTAACCGCATTTGGCTTTGGCGCACGCGTACTGATGCGCGATGGCGACCTCGATAAAACCAACCTCGTCGGGCAACGCAGCCGCATCAATTACCGCATCGAACTCGCCGCCAATACCGAACAAGCCGCTGCACTCACCGAACAACTCAAGCCCATCAGCGACAGCGACCCCGCCGTTGACCTCAGCGATGCCGCCAGCGCCGACACCAGTTTCACGCGCATATCGGGCAACGTGCTGACCTTCCTCAAATTGCTCGTCGTCGCGGTATTAATCCTTTCTGGCGTCGGATTGCTCAGCGTGGTCAAAACCTTTATCCAGCGCCAACAGCGCAGTAACGCCATCCGCCGCGCCCTCGGCGAGCCTTTGCGCAGCATCAAGCGCAGCTACTACGCCCTGTTCACCGGCATGGCACTGCTCGCCGCTGGCGGTGCCACCGCAATCAGCGCAGTCATGCTCAATGCCAGCCGCAGCCAGCTCGACGCCATTCTGCCCGCCGACCTTGCCCTGCACCTCAACCTGCTCAGCATCGGTAAAATCACCGTACTGGCGATTGTCATTACTTTACTCATCACATGGCAAAGCCTGCGCCTGATTGCCTACAGCAAACCGGCGCTACTGATGCAGCCCAATGCACCCACCGCCCCGCAACAGCGCACCCCATGGCTGTGGTACGCGAGCATTGTCATTGCCCTGTTTTTGCTGCTCAGCTTTGAGCTGTCCAGCTTCGCCCGTGGCGGACAAATCACCCTCGGCCTGCTCACCATCGCTGCCGTATTCCGCCTGATTGCGCAAGGTTGGCTCATCCTGCTCAAGCGCATTGGCAAACGCACCCGCATCGACTGGCTGACTCGCCTCGCGATCACCAACATCGCGCGCAAGAACAACCAATCGACCCTGTTCTTCACCACGTTGGCGGCGGCAATCAGCGTGCTGAGCAGCGTTGCTATTCTGAACCATAGCATCGACCGTCAATTAATCAGCAATTACCCCGAAGACGCGCCCAACCTGTTCCTGCTCGACGTGCAGCACGACCAACACGACACCCTAAACGAACTCATCGCCGCACCGGTGACTTATTACCCCGTCGTCCGTGCGCGTATCGAAAACGTTAACGGCATCTCGCCACGCGACATCGACGGCGGCACCAGCATCACCCCGACGCGCGTGTTTAACCTCAGCTATGCCGAAAGCGTCATGGACAGCGAATTCATCCAAAGTGCGATCCGCAATGGCGCGCTTTATAGCGCCACAGACGACGCCGACATTGTGCCCATATCTATCCTCGATACTGCCGCCGACGGGCTTGGCGTTGGACTCGGTGACCACATCGACTTCGATGTGCAAGGCATCACCATCCGTGGGCAAATCACCAGCATCCGTGAACGCTACGAACGCGGGCCGACGCCGTTTTTCTACTTCTTGTTCCCGACCGAAGTATTGCAAAACGCGCCGCAAATCCAGTTTGCCACCGCCAAAGTTGACGCCGCACAAATTGTGGATTTGCAAACCGCGATTGCCAACACCTACAGCGGCATCACCACCATTAACGGCGCAGCGATTGCCCAGCGCCTGCAAAGCTACGTCGCGCAGCTGACCAAGTTGGTCAGTATCTTCACCGTACTTGCCTTACTCGCCGGACTGATGGTGCTGATTACCTCGCTGCTCTCGACCGCGCAAGACCGCCTACGCGACAGTGCATGGTTCCGCCTGCTCGGCATGAAACGCGCCGACCTCTACCGCATCAACATCGTCGAAATCTGCCTGCTCGGCTATAGCGCCGCCGCACTCGGCATCATCCTCGCCGCTGCCGCAGCGTGGTACATCATCGACCACTGGTTCAGCCTGCGCTTTAGCATCCCGTGGCTGGACGTCATCCTCGGCTTTGTCACGCTCAGCGCCATTCTCATTACTATTGCCATCGTCTATACCCGCTTTATCATAACCAAACGGGTGATGGCGAAAATCCGCGAGATGGTGTAACTCAAACTATGAGCAACAAAAAAGCCAGACCTCACAAGGTCTGGCTTTGCTACATTTAGCTTAAGTACGGACTTAAAAGTGCCCGAAAAAGCCTGTTTGGGCTGGTGCAATCGCACCTACAATAGCTTTTGCTTGCGCAAAATCATTAGCAATCAACGTTCTTTGTAGTTCGAGAACTGACATACGTAGCGCATCCAAATCAGCCGCAGCTTGGACGGGATCAGTCACTGAATTTTGCTTTTCTGGTGACACAATCAGCAATGCCGCCTGCCCTGCATATTCAGATAAAACATTCGCAGGCAACTTCATGCGCTCTACGCTCTCAGCCTTATCCAAGTCAGATAAAGCAGAGCGCATTTTCTTCACGGTTTGATTAAGGTCCATCCGGGCATCAACAATACGCGGCTCAGGCAGGATAGTTTGCGCATCAACGACCGTCGTCTCGCTGGTGCCAGTGACACTATTGCCAACTGTTACTTCTGTCACGCTACTGACCGCCTGATTACCACTCCCATCAATAACCGTTGCAATCCGCTCGGTTACAGCTTGACTCTGAATACTAGCATCAGGAATAGGCATAGCACGGTCTTTCGCACGCTCTGCTGCTTCATCAGCATGAGCCAATCCATTAGCCAGACCAATACCGCTAATCATCGCCACTAAAAGTAGTTGCTTCTTCATAAGAACCTCCATAAAGATAATGCAAACTTCTAAGATTAATGTAACAAAATCAAATAGCAGCCTGTGTTACAAAATGGTGGTCAGAAAATAACTGCTTAGTCATGTTAGAGTAAATAATCTCAAATCCTTAGCAAGGATTGAGCAAAAGACCATTCAACGTTCTGCCTGCTATTTTCAATACTATCCTGGGTGAATCCTGACTCAATCATGGCCTTCTGGCAAAACCTGAAAACGCGAAACACTCTAGGTTGAAAAAGTACAAATGAACAACCAACAGAGCCAAGCTCACCTACCTCTAGCGCGCAATAACTTCTAGTGTGTACAATGCCTCTCTTCAACACCAAAAAATATTGCTCTTTAACAACCCAAATATAAACAACCAGTTACATCGAAGGCTAAATTTTGGGTAAATATGGCAAATTTCGCTTAAGAGCTTGTAGCAATTAGCGTTAAAGAATATATACTCTTGTTCACCGCCGCACAGGCGGCTTAGAAACAAGCCACGCAAGCGTGGTGACGCATATCGTAGTTCACCGCCGCACAGGCGGCTTAGAAAAGAGGGTTTATCCGTGATTGTTAGTGCATTTGGTTCACCGCCGCACAGGCGGCTTAGAAAAGCTAATGGCCTGAAGGGTAAAGTTGAAGATAGTTCACCGCCGCACAGGCGGCTTAGAAAAAAAGTTTTGTTTCATAAATCACCTTTTTAGAGTTCACCGCCGCACAGGCGGCTTAGAAATGTTAGGCTCTGTGCGCTTTTCTGCTTCTCTCGTTCACCGCCGCACAGGCGGCTTAGAAAAGCCCAAGAGGTGGACGGCAAAGACTCACGAAGTTCACCGCCGCACAGGCGGCTTAGAAAATCACAAGCGGCCTAGAGGCGTTAATTGCTTCGTTCACCGCCGCACAGGCGGCTTAGAAAACATGCGCAAATGTGGCGGGTTCACCTGAATAGTTCACCGCCGCACAGGCGGCTTAGAAAGTAACCAGTGTTCGCCGCCGTAACGGGTCGTTGTTCACCGCCGCACAGGCGGCTTAGAAAGGACGTGCGATGCCGGGCTGGCAATCAATTGTGTTCACCGCCGCACAGGCGGCTTAGAAAAGTCGAATAAACTTGATTGGAAGGCAAACCAGGTTCACCGCCGCACAGGCGGCTTAGAAATGTGAACCTCCATATCTGTTATACGCTTATCTGTTCACCGCCGCACAGGCGGCTTAGAAAAAGAAATTAACGTCAGACAAACAGACCATATAGTTCACCGCCGCACAGGCGGCTTAGAAATCGGCAATGTGCGCCGCTTTCAGCGTCTTGCCGTTCACCGCCGCACAGGCGGCTTAGAAAGAAAAACAATCACCCGATGGATGAAAGTGGGAGTTCACCGCCGCACAGGCGGCTTAGAAAGATGGGGATTAGCAACAGTGGAATATAAAATTGTTCACCGCCGCACAGGCGGCTTAGAAAGCTGATTGCACGTAGTGAATATCGAACAGGTCGTTCACCGCCGCACAGGCGGCTTAGAAAATAATATTGCCCCGTCACTGCCGCACTGTTGGGTTCACCGCCGCACAGGCGGCTTAGAAAATTACAAGCGGCCTTGAGGCGTTAATTGCTTCGTTCACCGCCGCACAGGCGGCTTAGAAATGAACCCAAAGTTAAGCGTTATTTATCCGCTTCGTTCACCGCCGCACAGGCGGCTTAGAAATGTAGGCGCACCAAAGATGTTTATCGAATCTTGTTCACCGCCGCACAGGCGGCTTAGAAAGCGCGAAGTGCGCGACCAGAAGCGCAAAGACAGTTCACCGCCGCACAGGCGGCTTAGAAAAATGAGGGCGATATCGCCTGATGAATTGCCCCGTTCACCGCCGCACAGGCGGCTTAGAAAAGCTTCAACAGCTGCGGCGGTTGTTTCGTTATGTTCACCGCCGCACAGGCGGCTTAGAAAATCCCCAATGATTCCAGCGTTGAGATTATCGAGTTCACCGCCGCACAGGCGGCTTAGAAACCTTTTTTTAAAGTTAATAGGATAATAACCTAGTTCACCGCCGCACAGGCGGCTTAGAAACACGGAAGCTGATCACAAAATTGTGTGATGCGGTTCACCGCCGCACAGGTGGCTTAGAAATCCAGCGCTTGCTTTAATACTGGCGCAATCGGCTTCACCACCGCACAGGTGGCTTAGGAAACCACACATAGCTTATCTTTTTGGCGTACTACGGCTGCTTATCAAACGTTGGCATTCCTTCGGGAATCTCGACCCAATCAAGCTTTTCACTAACCCAGACATGCGCCGTCGGTGCGAATAGGCTATCGTCAGTAAGATGAACCGGCTTTAGCTTCAGTTTAACTGTCGAAGTGTCATCAGGGTTGAAGTGATAAATTCGATTACCGCAATCGGGGCAGAATTTGGCGCTATTTAGGCGTCCACTGTCCGAAGAGCGCGTCCATTCTTTCATCTCACCATAAAATTTAATTGCATCCACGGCAAAAATGGCGGTAATACTGTATGGCGCAGTCGAGAGCTTTTGGCATTCAGTGCAGTGGCATGCCTGCACGCGCTGTGGTTTGGCAAGGATATCGTAAGAGACTTGCCCACATTGGCAAGATCCGTGGATAGGAAAATTCATCGTTGAATTCCTTTTAAAAGATACGTCAATCGTAAAGCATCTCGCAGCTGCAACAAATCTGCAATAATCTCTCGCTAAAATAACCCACTTCATGCTCAAGGACGCTCATGAACTGGCCGGAAATTACGCCTTACGATCTTAAGAACCACACACCATTTCGTGAGGAAAGTCAGTATTATCTGTCGCAAACAGAGCCTTACCGTCCGGAACTACACAAATTCATCCTCGTTCTGGTAGGTATGAACCTGTTTCTTGGTGTATTTTTACTTGCGTTATGGGCCTTTCTCCATTCTGTTGCTCCAGAAAGTATTGATAGCGTAATGGATTTTTTACTTTATCTAGTCAGTAAAATCCCATTATTTATATTTTTCACGCTCAATCTTGCTGCTATCTTCTATTACGCACAACACTATTGGCAAATTAGACACTTAAACCGCTTTTATCCACCGACTCTATATGCCGATAACGCACCTCAAAAGCATGGTACAAAACTGGAGTTTGAGTTTTACTTGAAGCCGCCAGAAGCCAAAATTGGCATCACATCAAGCGTGTGTGCGCGGATATTTTGCGAAGAAGCAACCAAGGTACAACGTGGAACAGACACCATCACTGAACGCCATACACATTGGTCAGAGGTGCTTCCGATGCGTCAATTCAGTGCCGATACATCCGTCATCCGCTACCCGATTGCTGTTGTTCCACCAGCAGGGCTGCCTACAACACTCAATCCATTGGTATGTGCAAGTGCAATTACAATTTGGCCGTTCCAAGCCGATTTACCTACTGTTTCCATTCGAGATGACCAATTCATGATTAAAAGCAGCGCTTGGAAGGCCGTCAATATATACGATTTACCGCAGCAATCGCCATTTGTTGCCGAGGGACGGCACTATCGCTCTGAAGCCACTTTACATAAGTTATCGATCAAGCTTATGGTCATATGCACCGTCATCATGAACCTGATCCTTCTCCCTTTTACACTGCCACCATTATTTTCTTTCTTGGAACAAAAGCTAGCCACGCCTAACGGCCACGGCGATACGTCACTCTTAGTCACTATTTCCATATCACTCGCATTCACCACCATCATCAACTTCTATATAGTCCGCCATATATATCGCCAACATAATAAACAGAAACGCTTGCAGCGTTTTACAGCGCCTACGCTCTACACCAGCAGCTCGAGCTTCCTACGAGGTACAAAACTACAAGCCACCTACCAACTCAGATCACGTCGTGCGCGGATTGGTGAGGAAGTTGTCGTCACTGCGTGTGTACTTTGTGAAGAGGGCCTAAAAGTCACCCGGGGCACGATGACCCAGCTACAGCGCAAAGTACATTGGCAAATAGAGCTACCGCCGCAGCGCTTCAATGCCAACAATGCCGAAATCTACTATGACTTCAGCACAGCTCTCCCCGACAACTTACCACCCACCATAAAAGGTGATGAGCACTGGGTACATTGGTGCGTGCATATCCGCATGCAATTTCCCAACGTCAAGCCAATTTATGTGCCCTTTCAACAGGACATTAATTGATGAAGCAAACAAGCTGGCCCACCATAAAACACAATGAATACCGCAGCCAAACACCATTCATACACGATGGTCAGCGCTATATCACACAGGCGAAAGTTGCCGCAGATGACCCCATTTGGCCGCTGACTATCGTGGCACTACTCGCCGTTGTACCACTATTCTTACCCATTGATAAGCTGCTCAATCTTGGCAGAACGTTCAGCAACACTCTTTGGTACATCACCCTGCTTGGCTTCGCCGGATACAGCTGGCAAAGCCTGCAATTCAATAACCGACTCAAACGCTTTAAGCGCTTTTCCCCTCACACATTGGCGATGATTCGCAACAGCTGGAGCAGTGGTGAAGTATTTATGTGCGAATACCTACTGACACCACTAAAAGGGCAAATCGGTGAACCAATAGATGTGTCTGCACGCATCGTCTGTCAGGAAGAAGTTGAGGTCGAGCGTGGTACCGAAACAGCATATAAAATCAACGAACGCTGGGCGATCACACAGCCCAAAAAGCGCTTCTTAAGTAAAGACACTGGCATTCGCTACACCATCGAAGAAGAGCTTCCGGCTGAGCTATCGTCCAGTATTCGCAGCGCCAAACACCAACTACACTGGTACGTGCAAATCCGCCTCGATTGTGTACGTAATCCGCCATTTTTTGTCGTCTTCCGCATCAATGTCAGTTAGCCACCCACTGACTACACAATCAGCATACCGCCCCGGCGATAGCCTGCTCGGGCAAACCACACCCAACACTCTCGTTATCCTGCAAAAACGCAGTGAAGACTTTGCCGGCTGTAACGTTGACGACATCGCCACCACCCATGCCGATGCCAGCGGCCAATTTACCCTGCCAATACCCACCGATGCACAGCCAACCTACAACGGCCAGCTATTCCGCATCCTGTGGCAAATCACCGATGGTAATACTTGCCAAAGCATCACCCTGTCCACAGACGGGCAACCCATACCCGACCCTTATCAACGCATCGGCTTATATGGTAATCCGTTTGTTGCCGAACCGTATAATCGAACCACTGCGGCACCGGACATCCCACCAACCCTGTGGCTGGATAGAGGCTTTTCCCAAGCCCCGAAACCCAAGCAAAGCCAACTGGTGCAAATCATCGGCGTCAAAGGTGCAGGCAAATCCTCACACCTCGCACAGTGGCGCAAACAGCAACACGGCGCAATCCAATACTACCCGCCGCCCAACGCCATGCTAAAGCGGCTTGCCGCGTACAAAAACATCCTGCCTGACAACGCCCTGCTCTACATTGCCAGCTGCCTATCGCGCAGCACATGGCAACGCCCGCCAGTCGGCGACATCTGCTATTGGGATGAAGCTTGCCGCATTCCCCTACCATCGCTATTACTCGCCCTGTGGCGTGGCAAACGACAGCGGGCCACCATCTGCGCTGGTACCCACCGTGATCTATCGCGATGGGCAAAACTCTTTGGCCTAAACGTCACCACCATCTCACTCGATGGCTTTAGCTGTGACGAACTGCAACAATGGGCAAATGCGCGCATCAAAGCTGCCCGCATCAGTGACAACCCCGATCCTTCATACAACTTCCCGCAAACCCTGCCACCCGACATCGCCGCATACATCACCAAACAGGCACAAGGATCATGGCGCGAAGCAACGGCACTACTGCATGTTTGGGCGGCAAAGCAAGTGAAGAAAAGAGATGATGACAGCTAGAAACTACAGCGCTTTAAACAACTCAAGCGCCGCCTGTCGGCTTACTTTGATATCAACTTCTGGCTGCGGATAATCCTTGACATGCGCCCAAGGTGCGAAGCATTGTTTGGCACTCAGATGCGCGAGTTCGGGTAGCCACTGTTTGAGATAACGCGCTTGTGGGTCGAATTTTTCCGCTTGGGTAAGCGGATTAAAGATACGGAAATATGGTGCAGCATCAACGCCACATCCAGCAACCCACTGCCAGCCCATCGTATTACTGGCGAGATCGGCATCAATCAGTGTGTGCATGAACCAATCCGCACCACACTGCCAATGCAGGCGTAGGTTTTTTGTCAGGTACGAAGCAACCAACATGCGCACACGATTGTGCATCCATCCCGTTACCCACAATTGCCGCATGCCCGCATCAATAATTGGAATACCAGTCTGCCCTTGCTCCCAGCGTTGTAAGGACGACGACGCATCTTCTGCCCTCTGCCACGGAAACTGATTGAATTTCTGCTGGAACGGACGGTTCAGCGTATCCGGAAAGTGGTAGAGAATATGGTAGGCAAACTCGCGCCATAGAACCTCTTTGCAGAACGTGAGCAAGTCAGGATGTTCGGCAAAGTTCGGATATTGAGCCAGCATTTGGTAGATGATTTGCCGTGGCGAAAGTACGCCTGTGTTCAGCCAGGGCGATAATTTTGAAGTGCCATACGTTTCACTTGGTATATCGCGTAGCATGCAGTAGTTTTGGCACTGTTTGGCAATCCATTGTACGCAATGGCTGTGCGCCGCCGCTTCACCGACAGGCCAATGCGAAAGCACTTTCTCTTGCCACGGCTGCAATGCCTGCATGGTAATAGCTTCACCAATGCTTTGCCCCGCGAGTGACAAATTATCTGGTGCAGGCAACGGAGAACTAATCTGCTCCAGATTGGTAAGCAGGTTATTTGCAAAAGGGGTATAAACCTTATAGGGATTGCCCTGCTGATTGAGCGTTTGCGTATCAAACGGCTCAAACAACACACTCGCTTTATGGCTATGCGCCGCGATGTTGCCATTGTGCAGTGCCGCCTTGAGTTGCCGATCCGTGGCAATACCGCCTGGGGTGTAACGCCTGTTCCAATGGATGGATTTGATGTTGCGCTGTGCCGCAAGTGCGGGTATTTCCTGATGGCTGGCAATTGTAATACTGCCGCCCAAGTGTGCTATTTGCTGCTGTAATGCATTGAGGCATTGCTTAGTCCATGTCCCGACAGCACTACTGGTATCCTCGCCATCGTTGCAATAAAGCAGATAAAGCGCACAACCATTATCAGCAGCCTCGCGATGGGCAGCGTGTAGCGCCGGATTATCGGCAATGCGCAAGTCATGGCTGCGAAACAGGTTGAGAATGCCGTGGTTATTCATGGTTTATGACCGGATGTGGACAGTATAGGCAAAGCCCCTTTCCCAAGCATGGAAAAGGGGCTTTCAGCAATCAAACAATTAATGTTTACTTGTCTGATTGATTGTTATCTGGCGATAAACACTTGTGCAGGAAGCCCATCATGGTGCGCTGCATATCGAGGCGGTTTGGCTCTTTGGCAAAGCCGTGGCCTTCGTCGTATTTCACCATGTACGGTACATCGACACCGCGATTGCGCAGGTTCTCGACAATCTGATCGGCTTCGTTGATATTGACGCGCGGGTCGTTCGCACCTTGTACGACAAATAATGGCTTGGTGATTTTGTCGGCATTTTGTACCGGCGATACTTCATCCATGATTTTCTGCTGCTCGGGGTCAGTCGGGTCATACCAAATGGTGTAGAGCATCTTACGCACCGATTCCCAGTACGGCGGGATACTTTCCATGAAGGTATAGAGGTTGGACACACCGACGTAATCCACACCACATGCATACAAATCAGGGGTTTTAATCAAACCACGCAATACGGCAAAGCCACCGTGACTGCCGCCATAAATAGCGATGCGCTCGGGATCAGCCCAGCCTTGGTCGATGATGTAGGCAACGCCGTCCTCGACATCATCCATAGTCTTGCGCCCAACCTGCCCCAATCCAGCATTAAAGAATTCCTTGCCGTAACCACCGGAAATGCGGAAGTTAACCTGCAATACGCCGTAACCGTGGCTGGTCAGCAATTGTACCTGCGGGTCAAAGCCCCAGCTATCACGCACACCTTGCGGTCCACCGTGAACGATTACCACCACCGGCACCGCTTCGCCTTCTTTCACCGTCGCAGGACGGCTGAAATAGCCATGCAAGGTTTTGCCGTCACGCGAAGTAAACTCAATCGGCGTCATTTCTGACATATCTTCACGCTTGAGGTGCGGGAACAGCTGGGTCAGCGGCTCAAGCTCGGTGCTTTCGGTGTCGTATAAATAATAGCTGCCCGGCTCACGGTCGCTGGCCACGTAAATAATCAGCTTTTTCTCGTCGTCGTCTTTATCGACTATGCTGATTTCGTTTTCATCGCCAAGCTGCTTTTCAAGGTCGTCCATCCAGCGGGTAAAGGTTTCACTTTGCGGGATGGTTTGTGGCTTGGCGCCGTTGTAGTAAATCGCGTCCAGCTCGTAGCCGCGCTTACGCGACAAGCTGACATGGCCCGCGTCATAAGTGTCATCACCAAAGACTTTTTCGATGACTTCGTTCTTTTTCAGGTCGTAGCGGTAAATAACCGACTTGTCGCCATCCTCATTCGACACCACATAGGCATCGTCAGGATTATCGCTTTGCTCGTCAAAGCCGAGTACGCCAAAGGTCTCACCAAACGGAACATGCTTGATTTTCTTGAACTCACCATCGACCATGTAATACAAATCAGCATCCTGACCATTGACCACACGGGTAATCAAGCGCAGGTTGCCGTCTTTATCAAAGGTAAAATCTTCAATCGGTTCGTCACTGGCAGGATTTTCATAAAGCTTTTCCAGCTCGCCGTTCATCACATTAAGTAAGTACGGCTCGAACAACTGCGGGTTATCCTTGTTCATCTCGATGATGATGTGTTCCTTGTCGTCCTTGAGGCTGTTGTTAATCATCGCGCGCACACCATCAAACGGGGTCAAATCGCGCGGCGTTTCCTCATCCAGGCCGATGGCGTAAATATGGTAGTTCTCGTCGCCACCGCTGTCCTGCATGAACACGATGCGGTCATCATTAATCCAGCCGTAACCACGGATAACGTCCTCGCCCTCAGTGATGAACTGGCGTTCTTCGCCCATTTCCACATCACGCAACCAAATATCGCGCTTGCCCTGCTCATTACGCTTGCGCCAGCTCAAGTGCTTGCCATCCGGCGACACCTGATAGCCACTCACTTCCGGCAAAGTAAAGAAATCCTCGACCTGATACGGTGCATCACTCTCGGCAAGGGCGGCCAGCTCAGCCAATGCTTCTGGTGATGACGGCAATTCGGGATTGCCCGGCAATGCTGCCTCTTCTGCGGCATGTGCACCGCCAGCGGCGGCCATCAGCGCACAAAACAGTAAACTTTTTTTCATCATCTTTTCCCTATCATTGATATAAAAAATCAGCCTAACGTGATTACAAGGCAAAATAAAGTTAATCATTAATTAGCGATAGGTATAGTCAGCGCAACACTCTGCTCACCCTTCCTTTTGCGCAATACGTCATAGCCGCTAATACGCCCAGCGTAAGGCAAATCATGGCCGTAAAGCTGGTAATGCGCTTGCGCATATTCCTGTGCGATATGGTTTTGCTCAGCTTCATCCATAAGATAAAAATTGGTAGGTAAATCCTGATAAATAAAGCGGTTAAAGGCCATCAAACTGATCGCACTAGCACCATCAGGCTCAAAACTGATTTTTGCGCGCAAGCGGTAATCCGCACGCTGCTGCAAATCGGCCTCTATACTCTTGAGCACTGGCTGATACTGCGCTGACGCTACGTCCAGCACGCAACACAGTGCAGCAACAAAGCCTTTGCCATCGTATTTGAAATCGTAATACCCGTCGCCAAGGCCCAATGAATCACTGTGCAATACTTGCTGCAAGCGCTCGCATGCCTGCTCATAGCGGTTAGACTGATAGCCCATGCGGCTGATAACCGCTTGCGGCGACAGCACCAAAGTAGTCATTTGCGCAGCAATCAATTGCTGTAGACGGGAAGTAGATAAGGTAGATGTGGTCATGGTGAAGTCCTCTTGCCCTGAATGGAAATCGTATTTACGGCGACCTTCAGGGCATATTGAGGACGACGCGCTTTACCAGTATTTTTAATCGCGCTGGAAGTTGCTTCTCTTAAACCCACGATGGCATTAATTTACACATTTTTCCTTCCGGATTCAATTGGCTGTTAAATAGAGCACATCCAGAAAACCAAACAAATCTGACTTCTTGACTACTGCAATGGAGACTTGAACAAGCGTAGCCGGTTGGTATTACTCACCACCGTAATCGACGACAATACCACGAGCATTTTTCATCATTCTGCGTTAAGTTACTGTCAATATGTAAACGTTTCCTTGTCTGAATAAAAAATATGTTCATGGCAAAGATCACACATTTCGTAACAACACGGCCTACATTAAAATATGGAGCTTCTATGAATACATCAATTGGTAAAACGCTGCTCAATGCGACACAGATTGCGCAGGGTGTTGCCTGTGTTGCCGAACAATTAAATACCGCCTTTAGCGGCAAGAGTACCGTTGTCATGACAGTTGTACCAGGCGGCATCTTCTTTAGTGCTGATCTATTGCGCCAACTCACCTTTCCCGTCAAGATGGATTACATTTCCTGCCCGCACCGACCAGGCGATCGCCACAACACCTCTGCCATCACCTACCCGCACAATATCGCCATCGACGGCCAACACGTAATCGTGGTCGATGATGCCGTCGAATCCGGCGGTACGATGCAGCGAATCATTCAATATCTGCACGACCAGCACCGGCCGGCATCGCTGTCAGTGGCGACCCTGTTCGTCAAACCGGGTCGCCGTACCCTATCCGCGCCACTCTACTATGGTCACGAAATGGACAACGACGATTTACTGGTCGGCTATGGTCTGCCCTGGCAAGATCGCTACCGCAATTTACCGTTCATTGCGCAGCTGATGCCCTAGTGCCATTTCCCGACTGCCCGCGCAACGGTGAGCGGAACAGACGCAGCCGGTTAGCATTACTGACCACAGTAATCGACGACAACGCCATCGCACCACCGGCAATCACCGGGCTAAGCAACGCACCTGTAAATGGATACAAAATGCCAGCAGCAATCGGGATACCAACCGCATTGTAAATAAATGCACCGAGCAGATTGCCTTTCATGTTGCGCAGGGTCGCGCGCGATAACGCCAACGCATCAACCACGCTGATAACGCTGTGGCGCATCAGGGTAAACGCCGCACTTTCAATCGCCACATCAGTGCCGCCGCCCATCGCCATACCGACATCAGCCTGCGCCAGCGCCGGTGCATCGTTGATACCATCGCCAACCATTGCCACCCGTCTGCCTTCTTTTTGCAAACGCTGCACGACTTCGGCTTTGCCGTCCGGCAACACACCAGCCACCACTTCATCAATACCCACTTTGGCGGCAATCGCATCAGCGGTCGCCTGCACATCACCGGTCAGCATCACCACGCGCAAACCCAAATCGTGCAATGCTTTGATCGCTTGCGCTGAATCCTCGCGCAACGGGTCGCTGATGCCGAGTATGCCAATCAGCTGACCATCGCACGCGACATAAACCGGTGTTTCGCCCTGCTCTGCCATTGTCTGCACCGTATCGTCATGCTCGCGCACATCTACGCCAACCGCTACCATCATCGCGGCATTACCCAATGCCACAGGCGAATCATCCAATACACCTTGCACACCCTTACCGCCAAGCGATTGGAAATCCTGCAACGGCTGAATTGCTTGGTCATGCGCGGCGAGAATCGCCTGCGCCAAGGGATGCTCGGACGACTGCTCAAGCGCTGCCGCTGTCGCCAGCAATGCTGCTTCATCGCCGTAAACAGGATGCACAGTGGTCAAGCGCGGCTTGCCTTCGGTCAGCGTGCCGGTTTTATCGAGTACCACGGTATCCACCGCTGCGCCAAGTTGCAGTGCTTCGGCATCGCGTACCAGCACACCGAGTTCGGCAGCACGCCCGACACCAATCGTCACCGACAACGGTGTCGCCAAGCCCAATGCACACGGGCAGGCAATAATCAGCACGGTGACCGCGGTAATCAGCATATAGCTGATTTTTGGCTCAGGACCAAAGGCATACCACAGCAGCGCGGTCAGCACAGCAATACCGACCACCACCGGCACAAACACCGCCGCAATACGGTCAGCAAGCCGCGCCAGTGCCGGTTTCGAGGTTTGCGCCTGGCGCACCAGCGTGATAATGCGCGCCAGCATCGTATCTTTGCCGACCTGCGTAGCACGATAAAGCAGCGTACCCGATTGATTGACCGTACCGGCATGCAGCGTGTCACCGACTGCCTTATGCACTGCCAACGGTTCGCCGGTAAGCATGGATTCATCGACGTAGCTGTCACCGTCGCTGACTTCTCCATCCACCGCTACTTTTGCCCCCGGTTTGAGGCGCAAAGTCATGCCGGTAGTCACATCTGCCAGCGGCACGGTTTGTTCCTTGCCATCAATCACTACCAACGCAGTTTGTGGCTGCAAATCGAGCAGGCGATCAAGCGCTGCCGAGGTCTTGGCGCGGGCGCGGGTTTCAATTGCATGGCCAAGTGTAATGAGGCCGAGGATCATCGCTGTCGCTTCAAAATAAACGTGGCGCGCACTGTCGGGAAACGCTGACGGCATCAGCACGACTGCCGTGGAATACAACCACGCCGCGCCAGTACCGAGCGCAACCAGCGTATCCATCGTTGCACGGCGATGCTTGATGGATTGCCATGCGCCAACAAAATAATGCCGCCCGACTGTGGCCAGCAAAGCCAATGTTATCAATGCCACCACGCCCCAGGTGATACGGCTGGTCGTGCTATCGACCGCCATCGAACCACCCAGCACGCCCCACAGCATCAGCGGCGCACCAACTGCCAGCGCAATCCATGCGTCGCGGCGAAAGCGCTGATACTGTGCTGCCTGATTGTCCGCCAGTTCTGCGCGGCGGGTTTCGGCATCGTCTTGCAACTGCGCACTGTAACCAGCATCCTTAACCGCCTGTTCGACGCTTGCAGGGGCAACCGAACCCCACACTGCTGCGGTACGTTCGGCAAGATTGACGCGCACTTCACTCACCCCGTCGAGCGCGGCAATCGCCTGCTCGACCGACGACACGCAGCTCGCGCAAGTCATGCCTTCAAGAATAAACTGGTGCAATTCGTCATCAGCTTGATGCTGACCTGTTTGCGCCGTCTCTGATACGTTCACCTCACAAGCAACCGGTTGTGCGTCCGCATCACTTGCCACTGTCGCCTCATAGCCCAATGATTCAATCAGCGCGATCAACTCATCAGCTGTCGCTGTGGTACGAGCCTGCAAACGGGTCTTGTTTACTTCATGGGCAAACACATCGTCACGCGCATCGAGTGCCGCTTTGACCTTTGCCACGCATTTTCCACAGGACAAACCCGATAAATTGAGCAATACTGGCGGCACATCGGGTACTTCGTAGCCCAAGCTTTCAACCACTTCCACCACCGCCTCACGGCTCACTGCACCGCTGACGCTCGCGTGCTGCTTATCGACTTGCACTTGCTCGACACCGTCCAACGCTTGGAGCGCTTCACTTAATTTGCGCACACAACCGCCGCAACTCAAGCCGGACAGCGGCACGACCACTTTACTTTGCTCACTCATGTTGTGCCTCGCGGCGAAAGACCAGCATTTTGCACTGCATATGCTGCACACATTCATCGCGCTGGTTAAAGGTCTCTATTTGCGCAATCACAATACCGCGATCAGGCTTGGAGCGTGAGGGTTTGATGTCCAGCACTTTGGCAACGACGTGCAATGTGTCCCCCGGGCGGGTCGGCTGTGGCCAACGCAGTTCACCACCTGCGCCAATTAAACCACCGGCAATCGGAATCGAATCAACCATCAGCCGCATCGTTACGCAGGCGGTATGCCAGCCACTTGCTGCGAGTCCGTGAAAAAAAGAACCCTCAGCCGCCGCTTCATCAAGGTGAAAAGGCTGCGGATCGTATTCTTTAGCAAAGGCTTTGATGTTGTCCGCCGTTATCGCGTACTCACCGCTGCTAAACGTGTCGCCAACCTGCAAGTCATCAAGATATTTCTTATCCATCACTATTCCTTGTTAAATATATTTGGGATCGCTATAGCCTAACAGGAATCAATATAAACGGGTGACGTCGCTGTAGCTAAGCCATGTCAATCAGCGTGCGCAATCCTTGCGGATAAGCAATGCTACTTGTTTTTAGTATTACGCTTAAAAATGCCCCGTATCCACGACCAACGTTGCGCCATTTTTTGCTGCTTCTGACTCAGCTCTGGCCGCTTATCTTCAACTGCTCTTTCGGCTTTCTCAACGGATTGAATTATTTCTTCGATATACGGATCATTCATACGCCACCCTTCGCGCCAAGATTCAGTTTTTCAGCCTATTAAATCTCAATATTCACTTTTAGAGATGACCATCACATGACACGACGGTAGTGCCCAAATAATACCTACGTTGTAGCTTGTTTGGTCGCAGTTTTAGCTTTATGTGGTACGCATTCTAGTGGGGTGAGTTGTGTACCACAAGAGTACCACTAAAAGCTTCTGTTTCTGACAGTTCACCCTATTTCTGCCCGACCTAAAACCTGTGACAATTCATTGTCATCACATTGTTTTGATATAAAAAAACGGCTACAAGTGTCATAACTCATAGCCGCTTTTTATTAAATATGGCGGAGAGAGAGGGATTCGAACCCTCGATACGGTATTAGCGTATACACACTTTCCAGGCGTGCGCATTCGACCACTCTGCCATCTCTCCGTGTGCGCGTGCAGCGCAAGGCCGCACACTATACATAATTCAATGTTTGCCTGCAATCGGATTGATTACAGGCGGTTTTATTATTGCTGCGCTTCCTTGATTGACAGGCGAACGCGGCCTTGACGGTCAACTTCGATCAGCTTGACCTTGACGTCCTGACCTTCGCTCAGCTCGTCACGCACGTCTTCGACGCGGTAATCAGCAATTTGTGAAATGTGAACCAAGCCTTCTTTGCCCGGCAGGAATGCGACGAATGCACCGAAGTCAGTAATCTTGACTACTTTACCTTCGTACACGCGGCCGATTTCAGGCTCAGCAGTGATTTCTTCAATCATGCGGCGTGCTTCATCAGCAGCTGCTTTATCAACTGCGGCAATCTTGATACTGCCGTCGTCTTCGATTTCGATGGTCGCGCCACTTTGCTCAGTGATTGAACGAATGGTTGCGCCGCCTTTACCGATGACTTCGCGGATCTTGTCAGTATCGATACGCATGGTTGTGAAGCGCGGTGCAAATTCAGACAGCTCTTCACGGTGATGATCAATCGCGTCGTTCATGATGCCGAGGATATGCAGGCGGCCATCTTTGGCTTGATTAAGTGCCTGCTCCATGATGTCGCGAGTGATACCGTCGATCTTGATGTCCATTTGCAGTGCGGTGACGCCATTGGCTGAACCGGCTACTTTGAAGTCCATATCGCCGAGGTGATCTTCATCGCCGAGGATGTCGGTCAGAACGGTGAAGCGCTCGCCTTCTTTGACCAAGCCCATAGCAATACCGGCAACCGGTGCTTTGGTTGGCACGCCTGCATCCATCAGCGCAAGGCTGGTACCGCAGACAGAAGCCATAGAGCTTGAGCCATTTGATTCGGTGATTTCAGAAACGACACGCATGACGTACGGGAAGTCTGCATCGCTTGGCAATACCGCTTCGATACCACGGCGCGCAAGGCGGCCATGACCAATTTCACGACGCTTTGGCGAGCCGACACGGCCAGTTTCACCAACCGAGTACGGCGGGAAGTTGTAGTGCAGCATAAAGTTGTCTTTCGCTTCGCCAGAAATGGTATCAAGCAGCTGTGCATCACGGCCTGTGCCGAGTGTTGCGACAACGATCGCCTGAGTTTCACCACGAGTGAACAAGGCTGAGCCGTGAACGCGTGGCAATACGCCAGTACGGATAGTGATTGGGCGCACGGTGAGCGTGTCGCGACCATCAATACGTGGCTCTTTAGCAAGGATGCGGTCACGCACTGTGCGGTATTCCAGATCATGCACGTAGTTGCCGACCAGCTTTTCTGACCAGCCACCTTCTTCTTCGCTAACCAGCTGTGCAACAGCTTCAGCATGAATATTTGCGACTGCTTCCTGACGCGCTTGCTTGTCAGCGATTTGATACGCTTCGCTCAGCTTGCCAGCAAACAATTCTTTGATTTTGCCGTCCAGCACTTCATCACGCGCTGGTGCTTGCCAATCCCATGCGGGCTTGCCAGCTTTTTCTGCCAGTGCGTTGATTTCGCGGATAACGGTTTGCATCTGCTCGTGGCCGTACATGACCGCGCCGAGCATGACGTCTTCAGGTAATTCGTTGGCTTGTGACTCAACCATAAGGACGGCGGTTTCTGTACCGGCAACGACCAAATCCAAATCAGAGCTTTTCAGCGCTTCATTTGAAGGGTTGAGCAAATATTCGCCATTTTTGTAGCCCACACGCGCTGCGCCAATTGGTCCCGCAAACGGAACGCCGGCGAGCTTGAGGGCTGCGGAAGCACCAATCAATGCCGGGATATCAGCACTGACTTCAGGGTTATACGACATAACGGTCGCAATAATCTGAATTTCGTTGAAAAAGCCTTCTGGGAATAGCGGACGGATTGGACGGTCGATCAAACGCGAGGTCAACGTTTCGTTTTCACTCGGGCGACCTTCGCGCTTGAGGAAGCCGCCGGGGATTTTACCGGCAGCGTAAGTCTTTTCCTGATAATCGACTGTCAGCGGGAAAAAGTCCTGCCCTTCCGCCACGTCTCTTTTGGCGACAGCTGTAACCAGTACAACTGTGTCATCCATGTTAACCAGCACCGCACCATCGGCCTGACGGGCGATTTCACCCGTTTCAAGCGTTACTTGATGCTGTCCGTAAGCGAAAGTTGTGGAATGTTTCACGCAATAATCCTTTTCTATTAACGACTTCTATTAACGACGCAGACCAAGATCAGCGATCAGCTGACGGTAGCCTTCGAAGTTGTGGCGCTTGATGTAGTCAAGCAGGCGACGACGGGTGCTGACCATTTTCAGCAGGCCACGACGTGAGTGGAAGTCTTTTTTGTTTTGCTTGAAGTGGCCTTGCAGGTCTTCAATGCGAGCAGTCAGCAGTGCAACTTGCACTTCTGGTGAACCAGTGTCGCCTTCGGCGCGCTGGTATTTTTCAATGATTTCTTTCTTTTTCTCAAGAGTTAACATGGGGTTCTCCAATAAATTTACGCTGTGCCGATGGCTTTAGGCGGTGGCGAAAGGCGCGGATTTTACGCGCTTTAAGGAAAAAAGGCAATATCTGCCAAGACTTAACCATTCATTCGCGCGCCACCTAAACAGAAAGCAGCCGGTCGCAACCGGCTGCTTTGGGTTCTATAGCTAACGATATAGCTGAACGATTTTAAATTTCATACAAGGCGCGGGATCCCACGACAAAATACTAGCGTATTTTTCATGGGTGCCCGCATTGGCGAAGACAGTACAATCAGTACGGAGGGTTCCCATTGAAAAAATTGTCTATAATTTTTTCAATGGGGCCCGGCAAGACAATGCAACGCTGTATGGGATTTAAAGGTGTTCGGCTATATTCTCAGCCGTGGCGCTTGCGCAGTTCGTAAGCAGCCTCGACCATATTTGCCAAAGCGGCCTTGGTTTCCGGCCATGCACGGGTTTTCAAGCCGCAATCCGGGTTGACCCACAAACGCTTGGCGGGGATTTTCTCCGCGGCTTTTTCCATCAGCTCAACCATATACTCAACGGTTGGGACGTTTGGTGAGTGGATGTCGTAAACGCCTGGTCCGATTTCATTCGGGTAGTTGAAGTTCTCGAATACATCGAGCAGTTCCATATCCGAACGCGAGGTTTCGATGGTGATAACGTCTGCATCCATGTCGGCAATTGCCTGAATGATGTCATTGAATTCGCTGTAGCACATGTGGGTGTGGATTTGCGTTTCATCCTTCACGCCATTGGCGCTGATACGGAATGCTTCAACAGCCCAATCAAGGTACGGCTGCCACTGCTCACGCTTGAGCGGCAAGCCTTCGCGCAGCGCTGGCTCGTCAATCTGAATAACTTTGAGCCCAGCAGCTTCGAGGTCAAGCACTTCGTCGCGGATTGCAAGTGCGATCTGGCGGCAAGTATCGGCGCGCGACTGGTCGTCACGCACAAATGACCAGTTCAAAATGGTGACCGGACCGGTGAGCATCGCTTTCATGCTGCGCTTGGTCAGGCTTTGCGCGTATTCACTCCAGCGCACCGTCATCGCTTTCGGGCGAGAAATATCGCCGAAGATGATTGGCGGCTTAACACAACGTGAGCCGTAAGACTGCACCCAGCCGAAGCGAGTAAAGATGTAGCCATCGAGCTGCTCACCGAAGTATTCAACCATGTCGTTACGTTCGGCTTCACCGTGGACGAGCACGTCGAGATCAAGCTCTTCCTGAATTGCTACGCACTGGCGGATATCTGCCTGCATCGCATCGACGTATTCCTGCTCGCTGATACGACCAGCGCGATAGTCGCTGCGGAACTTGCGGATTTCAGGGGTTTGCGGGAACGAACCGATGGTTGTGGTCGGGAACAGTGGCAAATTAAGGTGTTTATGCTGCAATTCAGCACGGTCAGCATAAGCACTCTTGCGTTCGCCGAGGTCTTTGCTGATGTTGCTGACGCGCTCGCGCACCGCATCGTTATGCACACGCTTCGATTCACGGCGGCTTTGCAGCGCGGCTGCATTGTCGTCGAGTTCCTGGCGAACCGCATCGCGGCCTTCTTCCAATGCTTTTTTCAGTACGACCAGCTCAGCCAACTTCTGCTTGGCGAAGGCAAACCAGTTTTTGATTTCAGGGTCGAGTTTGTCTTCCTGCTCAAGGTCAACCGGCACGTGCAGCAGTGAGCTTGATGGCGCAAGCCACAGGCGATCACCCAAGCGCTCGGCAATTGGCTCAAGCTTATCTAGGGTTTTATTAAGGTCAGTTTTCCAAATATTACGACCGTCAATCACGCCCAAAGACAATACCTTGGTGTCGCACCAATCGATCAGGCGATTCACTTCATGGCCTGCGTGGATCAGGTCGAGATGGAAGCCGTCAACCGGCAAATCGCGCAATACGTCGAGGTTATCACCCAGATCGCTGAAATAGCTGGCGAGGATGATCTTTGGCTTGCTGCGGTTGAGCTGATGATAGGCTTCGTGGAAGGCATGGCGCCAATCGCTGTCCAGCGTAGTGACGAGGCAAGGCTCATCAATTTGCACCCATTCTGCGCCCGCTTCGGCAAGCTTGTTGAGCAGTTCGTCGTAAACCGGAATCAGTTTTGGCAATAAATCGAGCTTGTTGCTGTCGTCTTTTTCTTTACCGAGCCACAGATACGTCACAGGGCCAATAATCACCGGCTTGGCATTAACGCCCTGAGCTTGCGCTTCCTTAAGCTGGGTAATGAGGCGGTCAGCATTGAGGCTGAATGAAGTCTCTGCATCAAATTCCGGCACGATGTAGTGGTAGTTGCTGTTAAACCACTTGGTCATCTCACCAGCGGCAACACCACCAGCTGCCCTATCAGCCGGGCTACGGCCACGCGCGGTACGGAAAAAAGCATCGAGTTCGCTGCCCTCGAGCCCGATCACGCGCTTGGGCAAATTGCCAAGCGTCACGCTCATATCAAGAACGTGGTCGTATAAAGTGAAGTCCCCTACCGGTACAAAATCCAGCGCACGCTGATCTTGCCAGTGTTTGTTACGCAAGCTTTTTGCGGTATTAAGCAGCTTTTCAGCGCTGTCTTCACCGCGCCAATAAGCTTCTTGGGCAAATTTGAGTTCACGGCGTGCGCCCACGCGTGGGTAGCCGAGGTTGTGAATCGTAACAGTCATGATGATGCTCCGTATGCGTTATAGGTGGTTTTACTATAGAGCGTTTCACCATGACCGATAGTGGTAGTTTTGCATATAACCATCAAAGAATTTCATATGTTATTCGTGCAACTTTCATCAGCTTCCCTTTTCGCAACCCAAATCAGTCACCAAGAAAGTTTTCATTAATTTTCAGTTGATTAACTTATGCACGAAACCATTAAAAAAATTCATATATTGTTTATCAAATCTACCATACAAATAGATATAGGGTTTATTGTATGATTAACCTTTCATCATGCAAACTTGAGGACTAAGCTATGCCCGTCGAGCGCCCTGAATACTCCACACCCAGTAACGCCGCGACCGGCCTCGTGCCGCGCAATATCCGCAATGGTTTGATCACCATCGCCATCGCTGCGGTACTTTCTTACGCTCTCTATGCTTTCCTGCCCTACGAAGAAGCTGCTAACCGCGGACTCGCCTTACTACTGTTTGTCGCGATTTTGTGGTTCACCGAAGCAGTGCACATCACCATCACCGCGCTGATGGTGCCGGTACTCGGCGTGCTGCTGTTCATGCCCGGCAATGAAGGCATGCCCAGTGTGACCATGAAAGAAGCACTGACCAACTTCGCCAACCCAATCATCTTCCTCTTCTTCGGCGGTTTCGCCCTCGCCACCGCCATGCAAGTGCAGCGTATCGACTACAAAATTGCCCGCCGCATCATTCAGCTCAGTGGCTCACGCCTGCTTTATGCAACCATCGCACTGTGTGCCGTCACCGCATTTCTCTCGATGTGGATATCCAACACGGCAACCGCTGCGATGATCCTGCCACTCGCCCTCGGCCTGCTTTCAAACGTCGATAAATCAGACCGCAATACGCGCATCTTCGTTTTGCTTGCTATTGCCTATTCAGCCAGTATCGGCGGCATTGGCACCATCGTCGGCTCACCGCCAAACGGCATTGCAGCCAAAGCCCTGGAAATGCACTTTGTCGATTGGATGCCCTATGGCATCCCCGTCATGCTCGCATTGCTGCCAATCATGTTCATCGTGCTGATGCTCGTCTTCCGCCCTAATCTGAACCACCAAATCGCGCTGGAAAATGACGAATACCTCCCATGGACGCCGCCACGCATCATGACCATGGTCGTGTTTGTCGTCACTGCGACCCTATGGATTCTCGGTGGCTGGCTCAAAGATCTTGGCATCAGCAGCCCGGATACTCTTGTCGCCATCGCAGCCATCATTGCCGTCGTCGCCCTCGGCCTCGCCACTTGGCCGCAAGTCGTCGATAACACGGACTGGGGCGTACTGCTGCTGTTCGGTGGTGGTATCACCTTGAGCGCCATCCTCAAAGAATCCGGTGCATCGCTCGTTCTTGGGGAGCAAGTCGCGCATACTTTCGGCCACCTGCACCCGCTGCTGATCATCACCATCATCACCGCGTTTATCATCTTCCTCACCGAGTTCACCAGTAACACCGCCTCTGCGGCGCTGCTTGTGCCCGTCTTCGCGACCATCGGTGTCGAGCTCGGTATGCCGAAAGAAACCTTGGTACTGGTCATCGGTATCGGTGCATCGTGCGCATTCATGCTGCCTGTTGCGACGCCACCGAACGCGATCGTCTTCGGTACCGGCGAAATACGCCAACGCGACATGGTCCGCGGCGGCATGTATTTGAACGTCGCCAGCATCATCTTCGTCGCGCTGTTCTCCTATTTCTTCATCCACTGATCCCGCGCGACAGCAGCGGCGCATACCAAAAGTATGCGCCGCTTTTTTAATGGCGACGGGCAAAGCGGCGGCTCAGCCACAGCACCCGCCCATTGCTCTTATTAATAATGCACACGAACTCGTGGCTTTCCATGCCATACAGCGTCTCCGTCTCGCGGGTGCAAACCGGGTTTGGCGCAAATTCGCCATGCTCTTGTAGGCAAGACTTCGCGATCGCTCGCGCCTGCTCAATACTGCTCACTTTCATCACACACACCACTATTGGATTCACCTAACGCATACCAATCAATATTGCGCGTCAAATACATCACCGCGAACAGCGCGACAAACAGCAGCAACGAACCAAGCAGCAAATTGTATGTCGGTAGACGCAGCAAAACGAACATCACCACATAGCCAACAACCAATAATGCGCCCATCAGCAACACTGCGCGGCCTTTATCGAGCACAAACCGTAAATACCAGACAATCAGCCCAATACAGGCAACAGCAGCAATCACATAAGCTGGAACGAAGCCGATCTGCTCAGCAAATGACAGCAACAGCAGATAAAAGACCGATAACGCAGCTCCAACCAAGAGATATTGCATCGGGTGAATGCGCCAATCTTGCAGCACTTCGTAAAGAAAGAATACCGTAAACGTGAATGCCACCAGCAACATGCCGTACTTAATACTGCGCGCAATCATGCGGTAATCATTGATGCTGCTATCCGGCCCGGAGGCACGCAGATCCAAAACAGCCGATGCATAATCCACTCGTTCGGCAACCAACAAGTAAATCATTGCCAAAACAATCGCAAAGACGACACCTAGACCGCATAACACAGCCAGCTTTTTCGATATATTCATTTGTCATACTCCATTTTGCTTGAGATGACAGCATCATCCTTTACTCATATGAAGCCTCTGCGAAGCAACTGTGAAGAATGTGTGAAGATTATTATCTACACTAGAATATCAACGTCACACAAACGCCTTTATGTACATTCCTAACTACCAGAGAGCCATGGTGTAGTGCCATAATTTGCGCGACAAAGCTCAGCCCCAGCCCGCTGCTGCGCGGTGTGCCGTCTGGCCTTGGTAGAGAAAAAAAGCGCTCGCTGAGCTTAGGCAAGGCGTAGTCGGGGATTGGCTCGCCAAAGTTATATACGCTGAGATAGACGCAATCGCCCTGCTGCTCGGTAGAGATGGTGATTGCGCTATTTGCCGTGGCGAAGTCGATGGCATTATCGAGCAAGTTGTGCAGTGCTTGCTCAATCAGAATGCGGTCACCGCGTACGGTGAACGGCTGCACGCCACTACTATTGATACACAGATTTTTCTCGACAACACGCGGTGGTAAATCCTGCACAACATGATTAACAACATCCACCAGCACAATACTTTGCAGTTGCTCGATCTGCTCGCGGTTTTCCAACCGTGCGAGATTGAGCAGTCGCTCAACGAGGATTTTCATACGCTGGTTGGCGCGAATAATTTGCGTGGTAAAGCGCTCGCGCTCATCGGCGCTTAAGCCGCCTTCATCAAGAATTTCTGCAGCAGCATGGATACTGGTCAGCGGTGTTTTCAGCTCATGAGTCAGGCCATGGACGTAATGCTCAACAGTTTGTTTACCATTGAGTTCTTGTCGCAAACGGCGCACTGCTTCGGCGAGGCGATGCAAATAAACATCACCAAAGCGCGGCTGCTTGGCCGGGCGGTTCGCTGCCATATCCTCAGCGTAAGCAGTGATACGCCGCAATGCACGCGCCAGCCACCACGCCATCAACAGCAGTACGGCCAGTGCAATAGTAAGATAGCCCAGCACCAGCCAGCGCAAATCGTTGCCATTTCCGAGCCGTAGCACATCATGCACACTGTATGGCTGCGCCACCGCGACCATGCCAATGATGCGCCCATCAAGTCGAATCGGCACGCCAACAACCATCTGCTTGGCATCACCGTCTTGTGTATGCACCGAATCAATATAGCTGCTGCGTGCACCATATTGACCGCGTAACGCACGATACACATCGTTCCACCGCGAATAATCCTGCCCGGCTGCCTTGCCTTGCGAATCATATACGACCACTCCATCAGCATTGGTCACGTACACGCTGACGTCGAGCTGCTGCTTTTGGTAATCGTATATCTGCGCGCTGAGCTTGCTCTGCTGCGCCCTGCGCATGTCTGCGGCAAGCGCCGTAGTATCAAGTGCGCCACTGCTTTCTGCTTGCTGCGCCAAACCAGCAGCAAGAATATTCGCCATATCGACCAATGTCACTTCCACGGCCTGCTGGGTACCGGTTTCGATGTGTTCACTGCTGCGCTCAATAAATTGCCACGACAGCAACACCATCGTCGCTAAAATCACAAAAAACAAACGCAGACTAATGCCGCGTGGGAACAGCGTCATGACGGCACTCGGACGCTATAACCAAGCGCACGGTGGGTAATGATAATCTCCTCTGCACAGCCAGCATTGCGTATCTTGTGGCGCAGTGCCTTGATGTGGGTATCAATAGTGCGCAAATCGGATGGATGATTGGCAGAAAAAGCTGCAGCAAGCAATTGATCGCGTGAGAATACCTGATGCGGGCGCGCCAGCATATGTGTAAACAAGCGCAGCTCGGCTAGTGTCAGTGGCAAAGCCAGCCCATTGAGCAACACCTGCTGCCGCGCTTGATCATAGAAAAAGCCATGACTAATCACGCCACTCTGCGTCACAGGCGTACTGCGCTTAAGCACCACTTTAACCCGGGCAACTAACTCACGCGGGCTAAACGGCTTTCCTACATAATCATCCGCGCCAAGCTCAAGGCCGAGCACGCGATCCACCTCATCATGATGCGCGGTGAGCATAATCACTGGTAATTCACCACGCTGACGCACTGCTTTCAGCACCTCAAAGCCATCTTGATCAGGCAAGCCAACATCGAGAATCAGCAAATCGCACGGTACACTATCGAGCAACGCAAAGCCATCAGCCGCAGACAATGCATGATGGCATACCATCCCCGCCCGCGACAGCGCAAACGCTACCGTATCGGCAATTTCCTGCTCATCTTCAACAATGACTATATTTTTATTCAAAGACTTAACCAATGACAATAACTAATAATGTCCCATCATGCTACACGAAAATAACCATAATGTTTTAATGGCAAAGTAGCTATTTGATAGCTTACATCATTTAATTAAAACAATAATAATCAAACCATTGTATGATTTATTGCTATTTCCATGTCCGACTTTTGGAGGCACCTATGACAGGATTCAAGGCTTTTCTGCACAAATACTTTATTGATGCCTTTACCGGCATGGCCTACGGCCTGTTCGTCACGCTAATTGCGGGGCTGATTATCGGGCAAATCGGGCGCTGGGCCGAGGTGGGGCTGCTGGTAGATGTCGGGCGAATTGCTGCCCTGCTGATGGGCGCAGGGATCGGCGCAGGCATTGCCTATTATTTGAAAGCACCGACGCTGGTCGTGCTCGGCTGCATCGTCGCCGGGATGATGGGCGCACACAGCGAGGCGCTGATGGCTGGCGAGTTCTTTAAGTCATTCCAAGATGGCAGCCGCAATATTTCCTATATTACGCCTTCGCCGGGTAACCCGATTGGCGCGTATCTCGCCAGCGTGTTTGCCTACCGCGTCGGCACTTGGCTCAGCGGCAAGACGAAGCTCGATATTCTGCTCGTGCCACTCGGTATTATAGTTACTACACTGCTGACTTGCTGGCTGGTCTGCCCGCCGTTCGTTGCGCTGGTGGCGGCGATCAGCCAAGGCGTTCATGCCGCGACTGAGTTGCAGCCATTTTTGATGGGGATCGTGATTGCGGTGGTGATGGGCATTCTGCTCACGCTGCCGACCAGCAGCGCAGCAATTGCAATTGCCATCGGCCTGCACGGTATCGCCGGAGGCGCTGCGGTGGTCGGCTGCGCGGCGCAAATGATCGGCTTTGCTACCGCCAGCTTTAAGGAAAATGGCTGGGGCGGCTTTATCGCCCAAGGACTGGGCACGAGTATGCTGCAAATTCCCAACGTGATGAAAAAGCCAATCGTGATGCTGCCCGCAATTGTCGCCAGCGCGATTACCGGGCCTATCGCCACTGTCATCTTTCAGCTGCAATGTACGCCAAGCGGCGCAGGCATGGGCACGGCTGGATTCGTCGGGGTGTTTGGCGTGGTCGATGCGTCCGCTGGCGCGATGCCTGCTACTGCAATGTGGGCGGCAATCGTGCTTTTGATGTTCGTACTTCCAGCGGTAATTGCTGGCGCAGTCGCAATGTGGATGCGCCGTAAAGGCATCATTCGCCATGGTGATATGGCTTTGGCAAAACTGTAAAACACCACCGTATAGGTGGCTTAGAAACGCGATCCCAATCGCCATCATTGTCAAAATAAGTTCACCGCCGCACAGGCGTGCTTAGAAAATGTACACGAACCGCGCATGAAAAGCGCCGTTGTTCACCACCGCACAGGTGGCTTAGAAATAAAAAAACGGCGACGCTTTGTCGCCGTTTTCCCACTAGATTCTTATATTCTGGCAAGTCATCACCGTATACCTAGTGCTACCGCAGCTCCTCAAGCGCATTAACCTAATAACTTACGCGTTGCCCGCAAGCGCTGCGCGAAACAGATCGTTAAGCACGGCGATATCGCGCGGCTGGCGGACGCCTGCAAATGCACCAAAGCCTTCGCTTTCATGGCGCTCGATTTCCGTGCGGATAAAGCAATCAATAATATCGTTTTTGGCGATAAAGTCTTTTTCCTGACTGACGGCCTTTTGCGCAAGTAAAGCGTCTATTTCTCTACGCACTGCTTGGTCATCAAGCATGGTTAGCAAGGTGTGGAACTCTATCGGGGCTGGCTTTTGCTGCGCTTGTAGCCAGCGGATGGCAAGCAGCGGCCGCAAGACATAAAAATACTTTTTCAGCGGCACACTTTCTTCACGCAAATAACCACGATAGTTATTCTTTGCCATGTTCAAGTAGTGATACATGCCTTTTTCAAGGGCGTAAATCTCAGGCATCAGCGCAAGCATTTTTTGGCGAAAGTCGCCGCGCTCGATATAGGTGATTGGCGATTGCAGCCATTCGATCAATGCCGGATTGGATTTCCAGAACAGCTGCAAGGCTTTGCGGATGTCCCAGCCGTTGATATCTATTTCATCGACGATAGGGTATTCAATCACATCGCGGCGGTCTTCAAGGTCGACCGATAGATACCAATCGCGCGGGTGGATATAAATAAAGCGTACGTCGTAGTCGCTATTCGGCGAGGCAAAGCCCCATGCGCGGCTGCCGGATTCAATCGCCAGCAGGACGCGCACGTTGTGCTCAGCTTCTGCCGCGCTAATGCGCGACAGAATATCCGCCCGGACTTCGTGCTTAATTGCCAAAGGACACCCAATGCACGATGCTCGGGAAGAACGCGATCAAGACCAGCAGCATCAGCTGAATGCCGATAAATGGCAATACGCCTTTGTAAATATCCGCGGTTGTGACGCTTGCAGGCGCAACGCCACGCAGGAAGAACAGCGCGAAGCCAAATGGCGGGGTGAGGAAGCTGGTTTGCAGGTTCAGCGCAACCATGATCGCAAACCACACTGGATCAACGCCCATTTTGAACAGCACCGGCGCGACGATTGGCACGATAACGAACACGATCTCAATGAAGTCGAGCACGAAGCCGAGGAAGAACATCACCACCATGATCAGCAGCATTGCGCCAAATACGCCACCCGGCATATCGGTGAGCAGTGATTCAATCAGGTGATCGCCGCCGTAGCCACGGAAGACGAGTGAGAACAACGATGCGCCAATCAGGATAAAGAACACCATGGCTGTGATCGACATCGTTTCACGCGGTACGTCGATCAGCCAGCGCAGGCTGGTTTCATTGCCGCGCTTTTTGTCGATTACATAGCGGATCAGGGCAATGATCAGCGCACCAAATGCACCGACGCTTGCGGCGTCAGTCGGGGTAGCGACGCCCATCAAAATAGAGCCGAGCACGAATGCGATCAGCAAAAGCGGCGGCACTAAAACGAAGATCAAGCGCAGGTAAAATTTATCACCTCGCGCTTCAATGCGCGCTTCTTTGCTGCGCAGTGGCATCGAGTTCGGGGTGAAAAATGCGCGCGCGAGGAGATAGAGAATATACATACCCACCAGCAGGATACCCGGCGCAATCGCCGCGGCAAACAAATCACTGACGGATACGGTATCCGGCGACCAGTTGCCCATTGCAAGCTGCGCTTCGGAGTAAGCGTTGCCAATCACATCACCGAGCAAGATCAAGACGATTGACGGCGGAATGATCTGCCCCAGCGTGCCGGATGCGCAAATAATCCCGCAGGAGACGGCCGGATCATAACCGCGCTTGAGCATGACGGGCAGCGACAGTAAGCCCATGGTGACGACGGTCGCGCCGACGATACCAGTCGAAGCCGCGAGCAGCATACCAACCACGGCAACGGAAAACGCCAAGCCACCGCGCACGCCGCCAAACAAGAGCGACATGGTATCGAGCAAGTCTTCAGCGATTTTCGCTTTTTGTAAGGTCAGGCCCATAAAGATGAAGGTCGGCACGGCGATGAGCGTGTAGTTGCTCATCGTGCCGTAGAGGCGCTTGCCAATTGCCTGCAAGAAAGTCAGGTCAAATACGCCAAATGCTGCACCACCGGCGGCAAACAGCAAAGCAACGCCACCAAGCGACAATGCGACCGGATAGCCGAGCATGAGAAATATGCACAGCACACCGAACATAATTAACGGCATCCATTCCAAAATCATTCTGCCTCCTCTGGGAGCACTACTTTACCCTGTAAAATTAATATATTGCGCAATACTTCTGCCACGCCCTGCACGATAAGCAGAATGGCAAATGTCGGCATCAATGATTTAAGCAGGTAGATATAAGGTAAGCCGCCGGGCTGATTGGATGTTTCCATGACGGCCCATGAGCGCGTTACATCACCCCACGAATAATACAAAATGATGCCAGCCACAGGGAACAAGAATAGAAATGTGCCAATGATATTCACCACGGCTTTTTTACGCGGCGAAAACCCACGGTAGAACACATCAACGCGCACATGCCCATCAATCTGCAACGCATAGGCAGCGCCGATCATGAACACAGCTGCGTGCATGTAGGTGACAGATTCCTGCATGGCGATTGAGTTATGCCCAAACAGCTGCATGATGACGACGATCGTCGTGACCAACACCACGCCAAACAGCAGCCAAGCTACCGCTTTGCCCAAGAACCCTACCACCGCATCTATTAAGCGGACAATTGTCTCCATTTAAAGCCTCCTCAGCTTTTCCAGTTCTTCCGTGGTCGGCGAATACGAGCGCCCTTGGTAGAACTTCTCGATCGCTGCAACCACGGCATCGGCATCATCAACCACACTGAACAAGTTCAAGTCGTCCGGATGGATCGTGCCTTCGGCGACCAAGCGCTCTTTAAACCACTCGACCAATCCCTGCCAAAAATCGCTACCGACCAAAATCACCGGAATTTGGCGACTTTTGCGCGTCTGAATCAGGGTAAGGATTTCAGCCAGTTCGTCGAGCGTGCCGAAGCCACCCGGCATCACCACATACGCATTGGCGTATTTGACGAACATCACCTTGCGCGAAAAGAAATGCCGGAAATCAATGCTGATGTCCTGATAAGGGTTGCCGCCTTGCTCGTGCGGCAGCTGAATATTCAGCCCGACAGATAGCCCTTTCTCTCCGGCATAAGCGCCTTTATTCGCAGCTTCCATCAAGCCAGGGCCGCCAC
Source organism: Cardiobacteriaceae bacterium TAE3-ERU3 (assembly GCA_019218315.1). Lineage (NCBI taxonomy): Bacteria > Pseudomonadati > Pseudomonadota > Gammaproteobacteria > Cardiobacteriales > Cardiobacteriaceae > Cardiobacteriaceae bacterium TAE3-ERU3. Next base: position 349,783 of record JAHUUI010000001.1, read on the forward strand.
CGGATACGACAGAAAACCCTGCATCCGACAGGCGCTTGGCGACGGTTTCAGTCAGCTGGTAATAAGGGTGATCAGGGCCAATACGCGCCGAGCCAAAGATACTTACCGAAGGATCAATAACAGCCAGGCGCTCAAATCCTTCCACAAATTCAGACATAATCTGAAATACTTTCCACGACTCATGATTCAGCCTATCCGTATCACGCAAGCGCAAATCTTTAGGAGGACGGCGTTTTTCAAACATGTTTACCCCGTTTCTTAATAACTACGCCGCTTCTATTTAACGTTTCTTCATAAAAGCGGCACAAACGGCCTATTCTGCCGTTAATATGAAGAGGACGCAATATTTTCATGCAACACAATTATATAAAGCGCAAAGGGCATTCACTGCGCAGATTATGCGCCGTGCATAACAAGGAATCGTGAAAAGAAAGTAGGCGGGTTTTTCATCCCACAGCCAAGCCGAGTACAATGCGCGCATACATGTGCATTTAAATCGGGAATATTTCGTGATAGACAGCAACCGCCTCGTCGTCCTCGTTGACGGCTCATCTTACCTTTTCCGCGCCTTCCACGGCCTACCGCCACTGACCAACCGCGAAGGCCACCCAACTGGCGCGCTGCACGGCGTGATCAAGATGCTCGCTAAGCTCTATAACGACTACCAGCCTGCGTATTTCGGCGTCATTTTCGACGCCAAGGGCAAGACGTTTCGCCACGATCTCTACGATCAATACAAGGCCAACCGCCCACCGATGCCGGACGATCTGCGCGTACAAATTGCGCCACTGCACGAGCTGGTCAAAGCGCTTGGCTTCGCGCTGATTATTGAAGACGGCGTCGAGGCTGACGACGTCATCGGTACGCTCGCTGCGCGCGCCTTGAGCGAAAACTACGAAGTGGTGATTTCCAGCGGCGATAAGGACATGGCGCAGCTGCTCACCCACGCAGACATCACCCTGCTTGACACGATGAAAAACGCCGTCACTACAGCCAGTAACATTGCCGAGCGCTTTAAGGTTGACCAGCTGCGCGCCGATCAAGTCATCGATTTTCTTGCTTTGGTCGGCGATACCGCAGACAACATCCCCGGGGTAAATAAAGTCGGCCCGAAGACTGCGGCCAAATGGCTTGCCGAATACGACACCATCGATAACATCATCGATAACGCACCTAAAATCAAAGGAAAAATTGGCGACAACCTGCGTGAAGGCATCGACCAACTGCGCCTCTCGCGCGAGCTGGCGACGATCAAATGCGATCTCGACCTCGATACATCTATCGCTGATCTCGCACTACAAGCAAAAAATCCACATAAAATTGCGCAGCTTTGCGATCTGTACGGCTTAAACGCCGTCAAAGCGCAATACCTCAGCGATGAACCCGAAGCGCAAGCACCAACTGCGCCGCCCATCGCCAGCGAGTACACCACCATCCAAAGCACGGCTGAGCGCGACGCACTCTTTACGCGCCTTAAAGCCGCCAAAGCTTTCACCATCGACACCGAAACCACCAGCCTTGACTACGGTAAAGCGGAGCTGGTTGGTATTTCGCTGTGCATCGAACCCGGTGAAGCGTATTACCTGCCGCTTGCGCACCAGCTCGAGCAAAACCTGCCATTTCAAGATACGCTGGACCAACTCAAGCCAATTCTGGAAGATGACAAGATCGGCAAAATCGGCCAGCACCTCAAATACGACCGCCACATCTTCGCACGCTACGGCATCACAATTCGTGGCGAAGCTGATGACACCATGCTGATGAGCTACTGCTACAACGCGACCGCCACGCGCCACAATATGGACGCACTCGCCGACTACTACCTCAACCACAAAACCACCAGCTTTGAAGACATCGCGGGCAAAGGCGCAAAGCAGCTTACCTTTGATCAGATCCCGCTCGACACCGCCGCGGACTACGCGAGTGAAGACGCAGACATCACCGCGCGCCTCTACGCCTTTTTTGCTGACAAGCTCGCACAAACGCCTAAGCTGCAAAGCCTTTATCAGGACATCGAGCGCCCGCTCGCCGAAGTACTGTGGCATATGGAACACCTCGGCGTACGTATCGATAGCGATCTGCTCGCCGCGCAGAGCAAAGAGATCACCGCCAAACTCGCTGATATTGAAGCGCAGGCGTATGAAATTGCCGGTAGTGAATTTAACCTTGGCTCACCCAAGCAGCTGCAGGAAATCCTTTTTGAGCAGCTGAATTTGCCGGTCATCCGCAAAACACCCAAAGGCCAACCGTCAACCAATGAGGACGTCCTGCAAGAACTCGCCGCTGAGCATCCATTACCGGCGCTGATCCTTGAGCATCGCGGCCTCGCCAAGCTCAAATCGACCTACACCGACAAATTGCCCGAGCTGGTCAGCCAGAATACTGGGCGCATCCACACCAGCTATCATCAAGCGGTGACCAGCACCGGCCGCCTCTCATCCAGCGACCCGAACCTGCAAAATATTCCGATCCGCAGCGAAGAAGGCCGCCGTATTCGCCAAGCCTTTGTCGCCGATGATGGCTGGAAGATCCTCGCCGCCGACTACTCACAAATCGAGCTGCGCATCATGGCGCACCTCTCCGGCGACGAAGGGCTACTCAAAGCGTTTGCTGGCGGCAAGGACATCCACAGCGCTACCGCTGCTGAAATCTTTAGCATACCGCTAGATGAAGTCGACCGCGATCACCGCCGCAAAGCCAAAGCGATCAACTTTGGGCTGATTTACGGCATGAGCGCTTTTGGCCTGGCGCGCCAGCTCGCCATCCCGCGCAGCGAAGCCAGCGAATACATCGATACCTACTTCGCGCGCTACCCGAAAGTACGCGAGTACATGGAAACCACGCGCGAAACCGCACGCAAGCAGGGCTACGTCGAAACCTTATTTGGCCGCCGCCTCTACGTGCCCGACATCAGCAGCAAAAACCCTGCCCGCCGCCAAGCCGCCGAGCGCCTTGCAATCAACGCACCCATGCAAGGCAGCGCAGCCGACATCATTAAAAAAGCGATGCTCGCCATCGACGCAAAATACCGCGACCACAAGCACTTGCGCATGATCATGCAGGTGCACGATGAACTCGTCTTCGAAATCGACCCCGAGCATATCGACGAACTCAAAGCCGAGATCATCACCATCATGCAAAACACCACCAAACTCGACGTGCCGCTGATCGTCGAGGCTGGTATTGGCGAGAACTGGGATGAAGCACATTGATTTATTTTCACAGGCCAATCAGTATTTTATTAGTTAATTAACTTATCGATATGTTCAGTAAAACAAGTTGTAATCTTTGGCTGGCTAGTTCAGCGTTAAACTAACGGCCATTAAAAAAATAACCATCAGGAGTATTTATGAAAACCCGTACTATTCTTTCGGCTTCAGCACTTGCTTTGGCGTTAGGCATTTCTTCTTCTGCGCTGGCAGCTAATAAGTGCGGTGGAGAAATCCACTTCGACAAAGGCAAGAGCAGCGCGACGATCACCGGTAAAGTCGCCGGTAACGACATTTGCGAATACACCTTTTACGCCAAAAAAGGGCAGGAATTGCTGGTTAACTTCGCACCGAGTGACCGCCCTCAAGCAACGCTTTACAGCCCGGTTAACCAAATGCTGGCTAACAATCAAGCCTTCATTTTGCCAAAAAATGGCAAGTATGAACTGCGCGTTGGCATGACCCGCAACGACGCGCGCAAGTTCCCAAATAAAGCGCAGCCATTCACCATGAACTTCGCCATCGGCGCACCACAGCAAACTGATAGCCAAGTCGCAAATGCCGCAGCATCCGGTTATGTCGGGGAGTATGAAGGTACGTTGCCTTGTACCACTTGCAATGGCATTGATACCTATCTCGCCCTGTACGACGATGGCAGCTTCACTTTGTCCGAGAACTACCTCGGCCGTAACGACAGCAGCTATACCCAGCAAGGTACCTGGATGGCTCAAGGTGATGCCATCGTGCTTGAGCCTGAAGACAACGAAGCAGAAAGCATCTACTTGTTCGGTAAAAATGGTGATCTTTACTTCGTCAGTAAAGAAGAAGCTGGCGCAGCAAACCCACAGGTCAATCAGCGCTACCGCCTCCAACATCAGCAATAAAGCTTTTAGCTGATTTTTATCGAAGCGCATGGTTCTCGCCATGCGCTTTTTTCTTTGCCGCGCAAGGCGTATCATTCACGCCATGCAACATACATCAAACAGCAATATGACTGACAATATCCGCCTCACCGAATACAGCCACGGCGCTGGCTGCGGCTGCAAAATTTCCCCCAAAGTGCTCGATACCATCCTCGCTTCAAGCATTGCTATGCCTGACGACCGCAATCTGCTGGTCGGCAACAGCAGCAAGGACGACGCGGCCGCCTACGACCTCGGCAATGGGCAGGTGATCCTCAGCACGACCGACTTTTTCATGCCGATTGCCGATGACCCGTTCGACTTCGGGCGCATCGCCGCAACCAATGCGATCAGCGATATTTACGCGATGGGCGGCACGCCGATCATGGCAATTGCAATTCTTGGCTGGCCGATTAATACGTTGCCTGCGGAAGTTGCGCGCCGCGTCGTTGAAGGCGGTCGCCAAGCCTGTGCTGATGCGGGTATTGCGCTTGCCGGTGGGCACAGCATCGATTCCCCCGAGCCAATTTTTGGCCTTGCCGTTACCGGGCAAGTGCAAAAGTCTCAACTGATGCAGAACAACACCGCTACCGCCGGTTGCAAGCTCTACCTGACCAAGCCGCTCGGCGTTGGCGTACTCACCACTGCGCAGAAGAAGCAGCTGCTCAAGCCCGAACACGCCACGCTGGCGCGCGATACCATGTGCATATTGAACAGCATTGGCGCACAAGCGGCACAACTTGAGGGCGTCAAAGCGATTACGGACGTCACCGGCTTTGGCCTGATGGGGCATTTGCTTGAGGTATGCGAAGGCAGCGGCGTCAATGCCGTGATTGATGAAAATGCTGTGCCGACTTTAGCACCGGTACGCGATTACATTGCTGCGGGCTGCATTCCCGGCGGCACACAGCGCAACTTTGAAGCCTACGGACACAAGCTTGCTCCACTTAGCGACGAACAGTGCGCACTGCTTTGCGACCCACAGACCAGCGGCGGCCTATTGATCGCGGTTGAGCCCGAGCATGCGGCAAGCCTTGAAGCACTGCTGCGCGATAACGGGCTACACGCTGATTCTATTGGCGAACTCGTGCCCGCCCGCGACGACTTCCGCATCAGCATATGGCAGAAAAAAGCATAAGCGCATCGCCTCAGCCATCGGCCAACGCATGGGTGACGCTGACCCATCACGATCGCGTATCGATGCGTGCGGCCATGGTTCATCATGCTTTTGTTTGCTGGATACGCCATGGCAGCAAGACGCTGTACCACGGTGAAACGCCATTGACCAGCTGCACGCCGGATCAGCTTTTGCTGGTCAATGCCGGGCAGCAGATTGATTTTTGCAACTACCCTGTCCCGCGCTATGGCTATCAGGCGCACCTCATCAACCTCGACTACCGTACCTTGCAGCACTTCTATCACCAGTCGCCGCACAATCAATCCTGCAAAGCGATCCACATCGAAACATTGGATATCGACGCCACGCTTGAATCCGTCTTGCAGCGCTTAGCCAGTATCGGAACACGATCACCATCGAGCCTATTTGACCATTGGATTAACGAATTATTACTGCTCATCAGCCTGAAAGGGTTTGTTTTCCGGCCAAGACAAAACATGAGCATCCAGGAGCGCATTCATCAGCACATCGGCCACCGCCTTGAGCAAAAGTGGCAGAAAAAGGCGATTGCCGATCTGTTTCACGTCAGTGAACGTACGCTTGATCGCCAGCTGGCACAGGAAGGGCAGACTTTCTCATCCTTATTGCGCCAATGGCGAATGGAGCAGGCTATGTCCCTACTCTTGCAGCACCAGCACAGCATCGGGGAGATCGCTTACCGCTGCGGCTACCAATCGCACAGCCGCTTTAGCCAAACGTTCAAGGCCTACTTCGGCAAATCACCTGCTGATATTCATTGAGCTTGCAATTAGCCATACGCGATTGACCGCTTTGGCACAAACATTGGCGCAATCGGCACAACCAATCAAAACTCCGTGTATATAATAAATATCCAATCAATATACGGAGAAAAAACATGCTTCAGACCAATCTAAAACGCAAACTATTGGCTACTTTTCTCAGCTTCGGCGCGATGTTCAGCGCGCACGCTTTTACCGTCAGTAGCGATGCGGTCAAACCCGGCCATGCACTGCCTCATGCGCAAGTCTTTAACGGCTTTGGCTGCGAAGGCGACAATCATTCACCAGCGCTTAGCTGGCAGAACGCACCGGAAGGCACAAAAAGCTTCGCTGTCACGCTCTATGATCCAGATGCGCCAACCGGCTCAGGCTTCTGGCATTGGATCGTCGTCGATATTCCGGCTGATACCAGCGAACTCAGCGAAAATATTGCCGCACAGTTGCCTGAGCCTATGCGCCAAATCACCAACGACTACGGATTTAGCGGCTTTGGCGGCGCCTGTCCACCTGCTGGTGACAACCCACACCGCTACCAGCTCAGCGTACACGCGCTCGACGTCGATAAAATCGACTTACCTGAAGACGCGTCACCAGCCGTCGTACGTTTTATGATTCACGCCCATCAGCTCGCCGTTGCCACAACCACCGGCTACTATCAGCGTTAATCGAACCACACAGGGGCGAGGCATACTGCTTCGCCTCTTGAGGCGTGTTGGTTTTTCAGGTCTTGCGCTATATCATGGCGACCTTGTCTTCCAGATCTACATCCCATGACCCGACCCGATACTGACGACTACGCTGCTCTATTTCTGCATGACACACCATTTATTGACCTGCGCGCACCGTTAGAGTTTGCCAAAGGCGCATTCCCGACCAGCACCAGCTTGCCGCTAATGGATGACCGCGAGCGTGCCAAAGTCGGTACTTGCTACAAGCGCGACGGGCAAGCAGCTGCAATCAAGCTCGGGCATCGGCTGGTCAGTGGTGAAATTAAAGCACAGCGCATCGCTGCATGGCTGGAATTTGCCAAGCAACACCCTAATGGTTACCTCTATTGCTGGCGCGGCGGCTTGCGCAGCCAAACCGTGCAGCAATGGCTTACTGAAGCAGGATGCCAGTATCCGCGCGTGATTGGCGGCTACAAAGCCATGCGTCGTTTCCTGATTGACGAACAAATGCGCATTCTTGAGCAAACACCATTGCTCATCCTTGCCGGGCGCACCGGATGCGCCAAAACCGAGCTACTTAATCAACTACCCAATCACCTTGATCTTGAAGGCCTAGCCCACCATCGCGGCAGCAGCTTTGGCAAGCGCCCGGCCGGGCAACCGGCTCAGCTCGACTTTGAAAACCGCCTCGCCATCGCCTTATTACGCCAACACCATGCAGCCCCCGAAGCGACGCTGATTCTCGAAGATGAAAGTGGATTGATTGGCCGCTGCGCCCTGCCCCATGAACTACGCGACAAGATGGATCTCACCCCACTCGCCCTCATTGAATGTTCGCTCGAAGAACGCATCGAACACAGCTACCACAACTACATCCTCGACAAACTCGAAGAATGGCGGCAAACGGTCGGCGACGCACACGCTTTCAGCGCCTTCGCCAACGACCTGCAGCAATCGCTGCACAACATCCGCAAGCGCCTCGGCGGCCTGCGCCATCAGCAGCTCACGGACATGATGCAGCAAGCACTGGAAGACCACCAACGCGGCAATCCTGAAAGCCACCGCGCATGGATTAAAATCCTGCTCACTGACTACTATGACCCAATGTATGACCATCAGCTGAGCAAAAAAGCTGACCGCATCGTCTTCCGTGGTAACCGCGAAGAAGTCCGGGAGTATCTCAATACCATCAGCACATCAGGCACAGAAATATTATGAATATCGGTAAATCTATCCGCCTATTCCTCGCCAACGGCCATGCTTCAGGCGTTATCGTCGCTGAAATTCCTAACTGGACCGGCCATCTGATCGTCGCACCGCGCAATATGCTGCCAGATTTACTGCGCCGCGAAGAAAGCGCACGTACCGGAGTTTACTTTCTCATTGGGGAAAACCCTGAAAATCCTTACTTGCCAACCCTCTATATTGGCGAATCAGACAATATTGGCAAGCGCCTACGCGACCACGACAGCAAAAAGGATTTTTGGGAAAAGGTCTGCATCATCACCAGTAAAGACAGCAACCTGACCAAAGGCCACGCCAAATACCTTGAAAGTGCGCTAATTCTGCTCGCCAAGGATAACGGCCGCGCGGAATTGGAAAACCATCAGCAGGCTGAATACATTCAGCTGCCGGAAGCTGACCGCGCTGATATGGACTACTTCCTTACGCAGCTAAAAATCATCCTGCCCGCACTTGGCTTCAACTTTCTCAAAGAAAGTACTCGCCGTTCAACGCTCACTCAGGCTCAAACCCTACCGCGCTTTATTCTCAAAGCCAAAGGCGATATTGTCGCGCATGCCGAAGAGCGCGATGGCGACTTTGTTGTACTGAAAGGCTCTCATTGCAGAGAGGAATGGATCGGCGTAAAAGGTGGCTATCAGAAGCTATTTGAGCAATTAGAAGAAGAAGCCATCATCGCTAAAGAGCCATCAGGAAACCGTATCTTTACCCGCGATTATGCATTTAATAGCCCCAGTGCCTCTGCAGCTGTTGTGCTTGGTCGTTCAGCCAATGGGCGGCAAGAATGGAAGACCCCCAGCGGGCAAACTTACGCTGAATGGCAAGACGCACAATTAAATGAAATCCCAAACGACGAGCTGCACCATGAATAACCTAGAACCCTGCATCATCGAAACCACAACTGCGACCCAAGAAGATGCCGAGCGCATTGCAGCTGCGCTGCTTGAGCAAAAGCTCGCTGCCTGCGTACAGCTCGAAAACGTACGCAGCCACTACGTCTGGCAAGGGAAAGTCGAAGATGATGAAGAAATTCGCTTGTCGATCAAATCCGCAGCGCACCTCTACGCACAAGTCGAAGCCGCAATCCTTGCGCTACATCCTTACGACTGCCCGCAAGTCCTGATGCTGCCCATCACAGCCATGTTGCCTGAATATAAGCAATGGCTGGCTGATGCGCTGACTTAACCAAAACCCCGACTGCTTCAAGCCCATAATTAAGCGCTGGCTCAGTGCCGCCCAAGCACGGGCTTACTTCCATTGAAACTTAAAAACATAAAGCACAGAATTACCAATTAAACTTATTTATAAAATAAGAATCAAAATCATTTAATTTTCTCGTAAAAAAGTTTACCATTGCGCTGGTTGATGCAGTTCTTCTACAAGGTTGATGAGGGCAACCGAAGAGAAACTGTAAAAAAATTGACCAAACCAATCGAGGCGGCCAGTTTATTTCAAATCCACATGCGAAATAATTTATGCAAATCAATGATTGGCCGCAAAAAACCATATAACGATGAAAATGGAGTGCCTTATGAATCACCATCACCCACTGCGTTCAGTTAATGCATTGCTCAACTTGCGCTTCAAGCTTGCAGTGGCTACTTGCCTCGGCCTGCTTTGTTCAGCCTCAGCCTATGCGCACGTCAAGTGGTTTATCGACCCCAATATGCCAGCACCACTTGATTACGTACCTTATTCATGGACGGAACCATACGTATTGGCATGGATTGCAATTGGTCTATGCTTGATTGGCGCTTCTATCTTCCTCGACGATAAATTCCCTGACCCTCCGATCCCAACGCACCGCTTCCGCCATGATGCTATCGTTATCTTGCGCGTATTTACCGGTATGTCGTTCTTTCTCACCGCCTACGATGGCAACCTGATCGCGCCACACATGCCAGCCTATGGCACATTTGGCATGATTCTGCTGTTCTTACAAGGCATCATTGGCCTGTTGTTTATTGCGGACCGCTTTATGTTCCACGCTGCGGCACTGATTTTCGTCCTGCTTCTCGGCGTGCTCATTCAATACGGTTTCCTCAGCGTACTCGAGTACTGCAACCTAATCGGCATCGCGCTGTTCTTTATGTTCAATCACATGCCGTCACTCGCACTGTCTGAAAAATATAAGCCCTACTCCGTCGATATGCTGCGCATATTCACCGGGATTGCGCTGGCGACTCTCGGCGTGACTGAAAAAATCACCGGTGGTGCGCTTGGTCAGGCATTTATTGCTGAATACGGCTGGAACTTTATGCAGCTTGCCGGGTTTGATTTCTTTGATGATCGTCTGTTCGTACTCTCGGCTGGCGTCATGGAAGTTATCTTCGGGATTATCCTTATTCTCGGTACGACCACACGCGTCAATACGCTGGTTGTCTCGTCTTTCATGCTTGCATCCAATACCGTCTTCCTCGTGATTGGCGATAACCCATCTGCACTGATGGAACTCGTCGGGCATATGCCAATCATCGGCTCAGCATTAATTCTGATCTTGCTTGGCTACGGACAACGCCTAAAAATCACCAATCTATGGCGTAAAAAAGAACAATCAGGCATAGCTGCTCACTAACTTTGAAGCCTGCACAAGCTCGCACTTGTGCAGGCACACCAACCGGAAAGCACCATGAACATCAATCTGCGCCATCCACCGTTTATTTACTGGAGTATCGGCTGCATACTGGTTGGCGTATTGGCAGCGCCGCTGTTTTATGACGCCAAACCCGAAGACCACAGCACTCACTTCAACCACGATCACTCCATGGCACACGGCAATATTGAGGTTGACCCCAACTTGCCCATTCCGTCGCTCGATCTGGAAGTCACGCCTGATGCCATGTCTGGCTGGAATCTCACCGTCAATCCGCACAATTTCACGTTCACCCCGGAGAACATCAATCGCCAGCCGATAGCGAACGAAGGCCATGCGCATATTTACATCAACGGGCAAAAGCTCACCCGCCTCTACGGCAAGCACTATCATCTCTCAACGCTGCTGCCTGGTGAATACGATATATCCGTCTCACTCAATGCCAACGACCACTCAACTTACACCCACAATGGCGAGCCGATCCAAGCCACCAAGCGCATCCGTCAGCTCATTACGCCACCATCAGGATAAATAGTTGTAGGTGCTGATAAATCACGCACTCTATTTTCAGCTATAATTGCGCTTTTTGTGTGCCGTAGCCACTGCGTATCAGCACACATCGCCCAGCACAAAAGTAATTATATGCCTCAACCAATCATCACCACCGTTCCAGCCGCTTTTGGCGTCCTGATGGGCATCATCGGCCTGATTTTCTATACTTCCGGTTTGCAAAGCCGCTTTTGGCAGCGTTTTTACGCCGTCATACCAGCCATTGTGCTGTGCTGCTTCATTCCAGCCGGGCTAAATACCAGCGGCCTGATCGAGCCAGAAATAGGCAAAACCATTTACCGCTTTAGCGCCACCTGGCTATTGCCAGCGGCACTGTTTCTCATGACGCTCTCGATGGACGTCCCGCGCTTGATGCGCCTCGGCTGGAAAGTACTGGCGATGTTCTTTGCCGCGAGCATTGCGATCATGCTGTGCGGGCCTCTTGCACTATGGACCTACAAGCTGATTGATCCTTCCGCATTTACCGATGATACGCTGTGGCGCGGATTTTCCACCGTTGCAGGTAGCTGGATTGGTGGCGCAGCCAATCAGGTCGCGATGAAAGAATTGTTCAACGTTGACGACAACCTATTCGGCACCATGATTTTGGTCGACACCACCAACGCCTCGCTGTGGCTGTTCGCCATTTTTATGATCGCCAAAAATGCACCGCGTATCGATCGCTGGCTGCGCGCGGATACCAGCACCATCGATCGCCTGATTGAAGAAGTGGAGAAAGACAGCCAAAATCACGCACGCCCAACCACCCTGCGTGATTTTATGCTCATCATAGGGCTAACCTTCTTCATCGCCGGTATTGCCGCAACCATCGGGCAAAGCATTGCCAGCTATTTTGCGCAAACCTCATGGGCTGCGCAGTACAGCTTTCACAGCACCTTTTTCTGGATGGTGATCGTCACCACGCTATGCGGCATCGGCCTATCCTTCACTCCAGCGCGGAAGCTTGATTACGTCGGCGCCTCAAAACTCGGCACCGTCTTTATTTATATATTGATCGCCGCTATCGGTATTCAAATTGACCTACGCGGCATCAGCGCACACTGGCAATTATTGCTGGTTGGCACTGGCTGGATCGCGCTTCATGTTGCGCTGCTGTTCGTCATTGCGCGGATTATCCGCGCACCAGTGTTTTTCCTCTGCGTCGCGTCCAACGCCAATACCGGTGGTGCATCCTCAGCGCCAATTGTCGCCACCGCATTTCATCCATCACTCGCGCCAGTCGGCGTTTTGCTCGGGATTCTTGGCTATGCGATCGGCACTTTTGGCGGCTATATCTCTACACAACTGATGCGTATCATGGTGCAATAACTTTACCCTCATAGGAAAAAACATGAATACAAGGCACATCATCGCCAGTCTGTTCTGCCTCGGGTTAACGCTATCAGCCCATGCCGATATGCATCCCGCACCGCTTCCTGAAGAAGCCACCCGCATTGAGAACATCAGCGAAGCCGACCTAATTGGCACGTGGAGCTTTGAAGAAGACATCCCCTACGCCAAGGTTATCAACTACAGCGAGATCCGCGCCGACCACACAAGCACCGACGACACGCTGGTCACCGCGCAAACCGGTGAGACCGTCAAAAGTCCTGCAAACATTTACTTGGGCGTACGATCCTGACACGCAAATATTCAGCCAGAGAGTAGAAGAACTGAAACAATCAGTTAACGGTGCTCCCTTTGAACAACTTCCTGTGGAAAACGAATACACACAACTGACACTAACCATGTGGCTGGTTGATGGTGAGCGCATACTCGGCCTGAGTGAAGAATATGGCGACACTCTCTACTACACGGAAGTGACCAAAGAAAATATGCCAAAAACCATAGAAGCCGCATACATTGAAGCAGCGCAATAATGGCAATGATCAACGGAACAATATGAGCATAAAACACATCCTTGTCAGCCTGTTCAGCCTTGCGTTGATCGCACCTACACACGCAGAAACACTATCCGCACCACTACCAGAAAATGCAGTCCGAATTGAAAGCATTGGTGAGGCTGATCTGATTGGTCAATGGCGCCATGAAGAAGAAATGGCTGATGTCGTCTCTATCGATCGCGATGGCCACATCCACACCGCCAGTAGATACATGGAAGCAGGCGTCTCTAACGCAACATATCTTGAAAACCTGACCATCCGCGCCGACCATACCGCCACGGATAACATCACCGTCGATACTCAAATCGGTGATACGCTGAATAGTGAATTGGTATTCAACTGGGCATATAGCCCCGAAACGCATGAACTAACCATGTCCTCGGTATCATTTACTGAATCCGTCAACGGTGCGCCGAATCAGATGAAACCGCAGCCGCCTGAAACAACTGCCGAAATCACGATGTCGATGCTTGACGACCTGCGCATCCTCGGTTTGAATCCAGAATATGGCAACACCATTTATTACACTGAAATAACTGATAATATCAAAGCCAAATAAAATTCAGAGTAATGAAAAATGCCGGTCGAAACCGGCATTTTTCATTACATAGCAAAAATAATTTACAAACGAATCAGATAATCAAATGCAGACAGTGCGGCGGTTGCACCCGAGCCCATCGCAATGACGATTTGCTTGTAAGGCACCGTGGTCACGTCCCCACAGGCAAAAATGCCCGGTACGTTGGTCTCGCCTTTGGCATTGATTTCAATTTCGCCAAAGCGGGTCTTGCTCACGCCACTTTCTTCACCGACAAATTCACTGTTCGGCACCAAACCAATTTGTACGAAGACGCCGTCCAATGCGAGATCGGTATGCTCTTCGTTGTCACGGTTCTGGTATTTAAGTGCGACAACTTTGCCGCCTTCAGCCTTGATTTCCTTGGTTGCAGCGTTGGTGTACACGTCGATATTGTCGCGCTTTGCCATGGCATCGACCAAGACTTTATCAGCTTTCAGCTCAGGCATGAATTCAAATACACTGACGTGCTTGACGATACCGGCCAGATCCAGCGCAGCTTCGACACCTGAATTACCACCCCCGATAACGGCAACGTGCTTGCCTTTAAAGAACGGGCCATCGCAGTGCGGGCAATAGGCAACGCCGTTACCGAGGTTCTCTTTCTCACCCGGTACGCCAAGCTCACGCCATTTAGCACCACTGGCAACAATAACCGTCTTAGTATCGATCTTTTCACCGGTCTTGAGTACGATCTGATGCTGACCTTCGCCACGAATGAGCTTATCGACGCTGAGATTTTCGCGGATAGTGACCGGATAGGATTGCAAGTGGGTGTGCAGTTTTCCGGCAAGTTCAGGGCCGGTGGTTTTGGTCACAGAAATCAGGTTCTCAATATCCATGGTATCTTTAACCTGTCCGCCGATACGGTCAGCGATCAAGGTCACTGCAAGGCCTTTACGCGCTGCGTAAATAGCCGCTGAGACACCAGCCGGGCCACCGCCGATAACAGTAACATCCTGCAATGGCAATGATGATGCACTACTGCCGTAATCACGTACTTCCGGGTAGCGCTCAAGCAATTTATCAACCAGCTTGGCTGTGTCGATTTTGCCGTTGGCAAATGGTTCGCCGTTCAAAAATACCGCAGGGACGCCTTGAATATTATTGGCTTCGACCTGCTCTTGGAACAGTCCACCATCAATCATTTCGTTGCTGATGTTGTCGTTAAGTAATGCAAACTGATTCAGCGCCTGCACGACATCCGGGCAATTGTGGCAAGACAGCGAGACGTAAGTCTGGAACTTCAGCTCATGATCAATACCGGCAATCAGTGATTGAATAGATGGATCGAGCTTGAGTTCACTGCCACCTGCTTGTAGCAGTGCAAGGATCAGCGAGCTGAACTCATGCCCACCAGGAATACCGCTGAATACGATACCGGTATCGCCTTTTTCATTGTCCAAACGGAAGCTGACGCCACTCGGCAAGCTGATATCGCCGCTTTCATCGAGAATGATGTTGTCTGATACGCTGGCAATATCGCGTAGGAAAGCGAGCAGTTCATCGCGCTTTTCATGCGCGCCAGTGCCGGTCACAAGGGTAACGGGGGAAGTAATTCTTTCGGCGTATTGTTTTACTGCGCCTAACGTTTCTTTATCTATCATTTGTTTTACCTATCATATATACCTTTTAAAGCCGGTCATGGACCGGCTTTGAGTTGATTTGGGGCATTCTAAAATGCTGGTCAAACCAGCCAGCACCGCGGCTGTTGCCACGAAGGGCTGTTTGGCGATGCTGGTGGCTGAGCACAGATTTAGATTTTACCGACCAGATCAAGGCTTGGCTTGAGGGTTTCCTGACCTTCTTCCCAAGCTGCCGGGCATACTTCGCCGTCGTTTTCACGAACGTATTGTGCTGCTTTGACTTTGCGAACCATGTCTTTAGCGCTACGGCCGATGCCGCCATCGTGCAATTCAGCAACTTTGATCAAGCCATCAGGGTCGACGAGGAAAGTGCCGCGCTCTGCAAGGCCGTCTGACTCGATCATGACGTCAAAGCCGCGAGCGAGTACGCCAGTTGGGTCGCCAAGCATTGGGTAAGTAATTTTGCCGATTGCTTCAGAAGTGTCGTGCCATGCTTTGTGTACGAAGTGAGTATCACAAGAGACAGAATAAACTTCTACGCCCAAGCTCTGCAGTGCGTCATACTGCTTAGCCATATCTTCCAATTCAGTTGGGCAAACGAAGGTGAAATCAGCTGGGTAGAAAATGAAGATTGCCCACTTGCCGAGCACGTCTTCATGGGTCACTGTTTTGAACTCACCATTGTGAAAAGCTTGAACAGTAAATTCTGGTATAGATTTATTAATGATGGACATATTTACACTCCGTTAAAATAAAAGTTATCATAAATTTCAAATTCATTATACGCTGATTTTTTGATGATAAAATTTCAAAGTATTTAAATCAGGATTTAATTTTTCTTATTATAGAAATAGAATGTTTTTTATCACCCTATTACTTTACTATTTTTGGATGTCATCATGATTACTTTACGTCAAATCCAATTCGCCCTTGCCGTCTCACGTCATCGCCATTTTAAGCGCGCTGCGGATGAATGCAAGGTATCCCAGTCTGCACTGAGCCTCGGCATTGCCGAGATGGAAAAAAACCTCGGTGTGATTATTTTTGAACGTAACAACAAGCAAGTCGTGATTACACCGATCGGTGCAGAGCTCCTTGAGCGCGCACAAAAGGTTTATCTCGATGCACAGCAGCTTGTTGAACGCGCCAAGGCCAGCGATGATGTGCTCAGCTTTGGTATGGCGATCGGATTTATCCCGACCGTTGCACCTTATCTATTACCTAAAGCACTGCCGGCCATTCGTGAAAACTACCCTGACTTCAATATGGATATTCACGAAGACCTCACCGATCGCCTGCTTAACGACGTGCACAACGGCACGCTGGATGCTGCGGTTATTGCCCAGCCATATGACGTGCCCGGGCTGACCGCACTAGAATTTGCCGAAGAAAATTTCTACGTGATGGTGCCGCGTAACCATCCATTGGCCGAGAAGGATCAGCTCACCAGCAGACAGCTGCAAAGTGCGGAACTACTGCTGCTTGGCGAAGGCCACTGCTTGAAAGACCAAATCATGGAAATTTGCAAATTCAGCAAAGAGCAGGGCAAGAGCCGCATTCGCCATGCCAGCCTCAATACCCTGATGCAAATGAGCTTGAATGATATGGGCCTGACGTTCGTACCAGAAATGGCGCTGCCTTACCTTAACCATATGAAAGACCGGGTTGCGTTTATTCCATTGTCCGTCAGAGGGCCTCATCGCCGCCTAGCACTGGTGACCCGCCCAAATTATCCTCGACTCAACGAGCTCGAGACTCTCGGCAAGCTGTTTAAAAACATACTGCGCCAGGAAGCCACAGCCCACCAAGAGACGGATGCCTAATGCGAGCTTTATCAGCATTAGTAGAAGGTTTCTCTTGGCTCTCTCGCCCCGGCCTGCGCAAGTTTGTGTGGATACCGCTGACGATTAACGTACTCGTATTTGCCGGTGCAACATGGGGGTTCATCTACTATCTCGATAGTGTGATGGATCACTTCATGCCGGCCGAGTCGTGGCTGAACTATCTGCGCTGGATTTTATGGCCGCTGCTGGCTGTGATGTTTGGCATTATCGTGTTCTATACCTTTAGCCTGATTGCCAACATCATTGCCGCACCATTTAACGGCTTCCTCTCAGCAGCCGTCGAACGCATGGAAACCGGTATCGAGCCTGATTCAGGCATGAGCCTTGCGCAAGAAGCATGGGTCACTATTGGTCAGGAAATTCGCAAGACGGTGTTTTTCCTTATCCGAGCCATTCCACTGGTCATTCTCAGCTTTATTCCGGTCATCAACATTGCTGCGCCATTTTTATGGTTCGCCTACTCTTCATGGGTCAGCTACTTGCAGTATATGGACTACCCGATGGCCAACCACGGCATTCGCTTCGATGATCAGCGCCGGCGCTTGCGCGGTAAGCCTCTCGACACCTTCAGCTTTGGTGGCCTCTCAACCCTGATGATGATGGTGCCGGTACTCAATCTGTTTGCCATGCCTGTGTCCGTCATCGGAGCCACTTTGCACTGGTGCCGCAGTGTCCGCCATACATCCCCTTTTTAAGGAGCACGTATATGAAGCTTTATTACTATGATCATTGCCCATTCTGCACACGCGCACGCATGATATTTGGCTTCCGCAACATCCCGGTTGACAGTGAAATTCTTGCCAATGACGATGAAGAAACGCCAAACCGACTCATTGGCAAAAAAATGCTGCCTATCTTGGTGAAAGAAGATGGCACAGCCATGGGCGAAAGTCTGGATATCGTCAAGTACGTCAATCAATTGGCTGAACAACCCATTGATGAAGACGTCCGTCCAGCATTGAACGACCTACTCGATAAAATCAACAAATACGCTATTTACCTGATTTTGCCACGCAGTTCAAAAATTGACTTTGCGGAGTTTGCCACCCCATCTGCAGTGGACTACTACACCAAAAAGAAAACAGAAACTGTTGGCGACTTCGACGCGCAAATTGCGCGCAGCGATGAATACATTGCCAAACTTGATGAAGACCTCAAGGCGCTCGATGCCCTTATTCTTAGCACAGACGCAGCGAACGGCAAAGCGCCAAGCATGGAAGACATCCTCATTTTCCCTATCCTGCGTAACTTGACTACGGTCAAAGGCATTAATTGGCCGGATGGCATCCGCGACTATCTGGATAGTATCAGCAGGCAAACAGCCATCTCACTGCTGTTTGATCACGCAATCTAGACGAGCGCACTCAAAATACCAAGCCAACCCCACGGGGTTGGCTTTTTTGTTTCTGAGCACAGCTCACTCTGTAATGTTATTTTTGCATCATATGCTCATAACATCATAATATTGTAATATCATATATAAATGAATAAAGATTCTACAATCAATGATATGAGTAATGACATCCCGGCCAA
Organism: Cardiobacteriaceae bacterium TAE3-ERU3; assembly: GCA_019218315.1. Classification (NCBI taxonomy): domain Bacteria; kingdom Pseudomonadati; phylum Pseudomonadota; class Gammaproteobacteria; order Cardiobacteriales; family Cardiobacteriaceae; species Cardiobacteriaceae bacterium TAE3-ERU3. Next base: position 368,307 of record JAHUUI010000001.1, read on the forward strand.
GGCGACAGAAGTAGCCAATCTATTGAAACTGATTAGCAATCCGCACCGTCTAACCGTACTTTGCGCGTTAACAGAGCAACCGATGAACGTCACCGCACTCACCGAGCTTGCCGATATCAACCAAACTGCAATGTCCAACCATCTGGCGCGGCTGCGCTCAGCCGGCATTATTGATTATCACCGTAAGCACCGTGAATTGATTTATGAATTGAGTGACCCACGGGTAGCGAAAGTGCTGACCCTGCTGCATGACCTTTATTGTAAGGAGAATAATGATGAGTAACGTTCGGACAATTGATGCTTCATCTTTGGCTGAGAAGCTACAGCGCGGCGAAGTGCTGCTTATTGATGTGCGTGAAGCTGCTGAATTTGCCGAGTGCCACATACCCAATGCCATCTCATTGCCACTAACCAACATTGAGCCACATTTTGTCCAGCTTTCAGGAGAAACGCGGACTTTGGTTTTCCAATGCCAAAAGGGCAAGCGTGGTGAGTTGGCCGCTGAACAAGCTCTCGTAAAAGTGCCCGGGAATAAAGAGATTTACAACCTGACTGGCGGCATCGAGGCTTGGCAACAAGCTGCATTGCCAGTCGTCTCCACTCAATCAGGCGGGAAAAAGACCTTGCCACTTAATCGTCAGGTATTTATCGCAGTGGGTAGCTTGATCTTTATCGGCTCATTGCTCGCCATTGCAGGGATAAAGGCCGGTGCAATCTTGACGCTATTCGTTAGCTGCGGACTACTGGTTGCAGGCTTTACCGGCTGGTGCGGCATGGCACTGCTGCTGCAAAAAATGCCATGGAATCGCTAACTACAGCAGCCCATAAAAAAGCCAACCGTATCGGTTGGCTTTAAAGTTAGCGGCTCCTATGAAATAGCAGCACCACTAATTACAGCTTGTTTTTGTCGCGGATTGCTTCGAGATTTTCATTGATACGGAAGAAAATCATGATTAATTCGCACCATACGCGCGCCATGATGATGCCTAAAATGATGGAGAATAAGCCAGAAAGGAATCCGGCAAAAGTAAACCCACCACCATAGCGGCTCCCCATACCTGAGAACATTAGGCCAATGCCTCCCAAGACGGAAAAGATAATGATCAGCCAGTAAAGTACGACAATAGCCCGCGGCGTAATGAATTTATCAAAAGTAAAGAGTGACTTAAGCATAGTATTTCCATATTAAATTGAAGCGAAACGTTTCTTGCAGCACGTCCTTGGATCCAGCCACATAAAAACGTTTCTCATTTTACTATAATTTAATCACCAAATTAACTGGATTAATCCGGGAAATCACTCATAAATTTCATTGCATTTTCAACCATATTTTTAGAGCCGATAAACAGTGGTACGCGCTGGTGCAGCTCGGTTGGCTCTATATCGAGAATACGGCGGTAGCCATCGGTAGCCATGCCGCCAGCCTGCTCAGCAAGAAATGCCATTGGGTTACATTCATAGAGTAGGCGCAATTTGCCATTTGGATAGCTGGTTGCAGACGGATAAATGTAGATACCACCTTTAATCATATTGCGGTGAAAGTCCGATACCAAAGAGCCGATATAGCGCGATTTATACGGACGATCAGTAGCAGCATCTTCTTCCTGACAATACTTGAGGTATTTCTTTACCCCCAATGGGAATTTGAGGTACTGGCCTTCGTTGATTGAGTAAATGCTGCCATCTTCGGGAATATGTACCGCTTCTTGAGACAAGCCAAAAATGCCAACGGTTGGGTCGTACGTGAAGCTGTGAACACCATTGCCAGTGGTATAAACCAACATGGTTGAAGAGCCGTAAACGACGTAACCAGCCGCAACCTGACGGTTACCTGGTTGTAAAAAGTCCTCCAACGTGACCGGCCC